>NZ_JBSGWV010000119.1:0-1039 GCF_053609105.1 Streptomyces sp. NPDC054975 | reverse complement strand
GTTTTATTTGGAACTTCTGGGACAGTATCCGCTTTTGGATCCTGATGTATATTTGTCTTGTGAACAATCCCATCTGAAATACTTCTATTATTCAAATCACGAACATGTGAAGGCTGCTTACTATCAACACCACTTTTTACTGCTTCGCTCTTCATGTAGAACAGCAATTGTCCCAGCAGTTTGCCTGTTTCTTCAGCTGTAAAACCTGACGCCTCAAATTCTGCTTGTTTTAATTTGTCTTTAACCGCTACTTTGATCATTTTTATCTCTCCCTTTATATTTTTCATTTGTTTCTATCTGATCAATTCATTTTCCCTTGATGGAACTTGTATTTCGCACAGTAAACAAACCATGATACAAGGCATAAGAGAAGTGAATTTTTCCATTCTCAATGCTGTTGATCCTTTCAACGCTACAGCTACTTTTTCCGCCTCTTCCTCTTGATGATCCGATGCCAGAATGATGGCGCTCACTTCAAACAAGTTTTTATCAAGGTGAGTCAATTTAGACCAGGCAGCAGCCAGGTTATTAAACTGCGAATCACTTTTTTCATAAATTCGTATCAACTATTCTCACCTTCTAATTCATTTTTAGCAGCTGTTATTGTGAATTGCAGATTCTTAATAACTTGTTGTAAAGCTTTTTTATATCTGCTACTTTCCCCGCTCAGGCGTCGGATATCTTGCTGGGCCTGCTTGAACTGATTGACTGCTATTTCTTCCTGCCGTTTGTTTTCCTCGATGACGGCCAGTTGTTGCTTAACCGTATCAATCAGCCACTCCGTTGAGGCCAGAGATAGCCCCATATGCTGCCTGACCTCATTTTCGATTCTCTGTATCCTATCTTTCATATTGGCTCCTCCTTATCTCAGAACAAGCTCATTTGCTGCCATTCATTTGACGGCAGCTCCTTTTTCTCTTCTATCTGATCAAGCAGAGTTTCATTCACTTCTTGAAAATTTATAAACCAATGGAGAGGAAAAATCCCTCCGTATTTTGTTAACTCTCTATCTTGGAAGTAATAACAGTGTGTCATCCTT
>NZ_JBSGWV010000118.1:0-1094 GCF_053609105.1 Streptomyces sp. NPDC054975 | reverse complement strand
GATTAAACGGATGCCAGCGTCAATGATTTTCGGTAAATTATTGATCAGCGCTTGGACCAAGCTGACGATTAAGAACAGCGCCATTTCAATTAATTGCGGAAGCATCGTAATAATTCCGTCGACCAAAGCCGTTAAAATTTGGATGCCGGCTTCGAGTATCAACGGTAGATTCGTCACAAGTGCGTCAATGAGCGCCATAATGAGCTGCAGCGCCGCCTCGATTAATTGCGGAAGAACCTGGATGATTCCGTTAATCAGCGCGTTTAGAATCTGGATGCCTGCCTCAATGATCATCGGTAGTAACGTAACAATCGTATTAATCAACATCGTTAGTAATTGCGTTGCTGCCGTAATGATTGCCGGAAGCGCCGTAACAATTCCCTGGATCAGCGACGTAATGATAAGGATGCCCGCGCCGAGGAGCATCGGCAAAAGCGTTGTGATCGATTGGATCAGCGTCGTGATGACTTGCGTAATGGCCGTTAGAATATTCGGAAGCGCCTGCGTAAGTCCCGTTAGAAGGCCCGTTATGATTTGAACGCCAGCCTGCGCAAGCATCGGTAGATTCGTAGTAATCGCGTTTACGACAGAAGTTACGAGATTAACAAATCCGTTGAGGAACGTCGGCAGGTACGTCTGTAGGCCTTGCTCGATTGCCGGCAAGAATCGTGTTCCTGCAATAATTAGGCCGGGAAGTCCTCCAACCAGCATACCTACGATTGTCGGAATGTACTGCGCGATGGAACTGAAGTCGCCCTGAAACGCTTTGTTGACGGCGCTTATCAAATTCGTGATCGCGTTCTGTACGGCCGTAGCGCCAGCGATGATTAGCTGGACGACTGACTCCGGTAGAATCTGACGCAACTTATCGGCACCGCTAGCGAAGTCGCCCGTTAGAACCGTTGCTAAACCGCTGAAGAGCGTTTTCAGTGTCGCAAGGGCTGGTGCTAGCTTTGCGCCGATCGTGTTCGCCAAGGCTTCGAGCTTAGTACGGATGGCTTCGTTGTTTTTAATTAATAACGCGATGGCTGCGACCGCCGCTACGATGGCTCCGGCAATGAGTGCGGATTGACCGAGCAATAACAGTAAGGCCC
>NZ_JBSGWV010000117.1:0-1099 GCF_053609105.1 Streptomyces sp. NPDC054975 | reverse complement strand
GTGTGTAATGGTGCTTGAATAACCACCAAGACTAACAGCCATCTTATTAAGTTTCACGTTAGATATAAGTGAAAGACCCGAGTTCATTCCACCTTTTACCTCGAAGCAAACCATTCCTCCCCCACCAGTCATTTGACGAGCGGCTATATCATGTTGTTTGTGACTTTTAAGGAATGGATAATATACCTTATTTACCATAGGGTGATTTTCGAGGAATGTAGCTATTTTCAAAGCATTTTCGTTATGTTTTTGAACTCGCAATCCTAAAGTTCTCACACCGCGGCATAAAAGCCATGCTGCAAAAGGATCTAATTTCGGACCATGGAACGAAAATGCTTTTCTCACTTTACTCATTAAGTCTTTGTTTCCTGCACAAACTCCAGCTACAACATCAGAGTGACCGCCAATATACTTCGTTGCCGAGTGTAGTACAATATCGGCTCCGAGCTTTAAAGGTTGTTGATTGTATGGTGTTGCAAAAGTGGAATCCACTACAAAGATTGCGTCACTCTGTTCTTTTGTAATCCTAGACACTTCTTGAATGTCTACAAGAGTGATAGTTGGATTTGCTGGTGTTTCTGCATATACAAGTTTTGTATTTGGGTTAATGGCATTCCTATAGTTTTCAATATCCTCTGAACTAATCATTGTAAGTTCAACAGAATGTTGTTTGCATAATTCCTCGATTAATATTTTCGACTCGGAATAACAATTATGTACAGCAACACAATGGTCTCCTGGTTGCAGTAAAGCATGGAATACCATCGATATTGCTGCTAATCCTGAAGAAGTAGATACGGCATCTTCTGCTCCTTCTAATGCAGCTATAATCGCTTCAAACTCCCTTTCATTTCTACTACCCCATCTTCCGTAAAACTCATCCGCATGTATATCTGCTGCTCTACGTGCACCTTCCTCAGTGTTGGGAAATTCAAATGCTGTAGATTGACATATTGGGGGACTCAAATGACCACTCTTGTTCCATTCTTCTCCAGAGTGAATACAACTAGTTTGAAAACCTCTATTTTTATTTTCCATTAATAACTCTCCCTTACGAATAATAATTTATTTAAACTTCGAAATAATTAGTGGGATACTC
>NZ_JBSGWV010000116.1:0-1110 GCF_053609105.1 Streptomyces sp. NPDC054975 | reverse complement strand
GCCTTGCATTTTCATTTAATGTACTCACTAGATTAGAGGCGGGGTCCAGTGTGTGGTTTTTATCTAATTGAACCATAAATTTCTCAATCCTCCATGAATCCGTTTATCAAAACCGTCACTTTAGAGTTATCAGGTAAGGTTGTCGGATTTATTTGCTGTCCGTTTTGATAAAAACTCACTCTAAAATGATCTGTTGAATTCCCCTCGTAATCTACGGAAACAGCAATCCCTTTTTGTTTTAATAATGATGATGTTTCAGAAGAAACATACTTAACATTGAATTCATCATCTGAAAATAAAAGCAGCTCCTTTTCCAACGTAGACACTTCGCCGCCAGTAGATACAGACCATATACCACCTACATATTGAAGTGTAAACGGAAAAGTTTGAGGGTACTTACTAGTTTGACTGTTTATAATGGCTTGCTGAAATTCGCTTTTAATCTCAGAAATCTGTGCAGCGTATTCGTTCCTTATGGCTTTGATTGAACGTTCCGTTTCTTTGGCTCGTTTCTTCTCCTCTGCAATCCGATCCTCCGGTGTTTTCTTTCCTCCGTTAATCGTTAGGCTTGGCGCTTGTGTTAAATCATTCGGATTGTATGAAACGGCTGTAATTCTTATTGAATCCTCAAATGTAACTCCGTTTAAAGCAGTCTCAGCAAAAACCTCTATTGTATCGCCTTTTTCTACTGGTTCTTCAATTTCAAGAAGCTCAAAAACCTCATTGTAGTTAACTGAATAGCTTGTTTCAGCGTAAGGATTCACCTTGGTTTTCAAAACCTTGATCATGTCCGCTTCTTTTGTTATGGAATCGTCTGTGTAATCAGGAGCCCATGAAGGCTTACCATCGATCAAATACTTTTTTTCATCCGGGTGAATGTAGATGACCGGAGGGAAAACGTATTCCTCATTTTCATTCTTGAATGAACGATAGATTGTAAATATATCCCCGCGTAACAGGTACATGACCGGCGCTGCGCCTTTTGTTCCCTTGGTGTTAGGGTTGTTACTGTCTTTCCCTTTGAACGTCGCTACTACTTTATGAGTTTTGCTATCTAAGCCGCGAATTACATCAAATGTTTTTTCTTTTGGATCAGAATCACTATAGGCC
>NZ_JBSGWV010000115.1:0-1225 GCF_053609105.1 Streptomyces sp. NPDC054975 | reverse complement strand
AAAGTATTGTATAATTTGGATAAATACACTAAAATAAGGTTATAACAAATTTATAAGAACATATGTGCTTATAAAGGGGAGTGTCAGTATGGCTTATAATGTGCAGTCAGTTGCAAACTGGTTTCTGTCAAAAGAACCGATGACGCCAAAGAAGCTACAAAAGATATTGTATTATGCTTACTCTTGGTTTTTAACACTTGAAAACGAAAATCCGGAAGAGTTGGAAAACAAATTATTCAACGAAAAATTCGAAGCGTGGGTTCACGGTCCGGTAATTTATTCAATTTATGATCAATACCGTCATAAAGGGTATCAAGAAATTGAAAAATTTGAAGGTCAGTTACCAACCTTTGATGAAGATACTGTAGATATACTTCAACAAGTATGGGAAGTGTATGGGCAATACAATGGGAATGAGTTAGAAACACTTACTCATCAAGAATCACCTTGGTTAAATGCGAGAAAAGGGTATCAGCCATTAGACAGATGTCGAGAAGAATTAGAGGATAAAGATATTTTCGAATGTTATATACAGCGGGTTCAATAAAATGGCGAAACGCAAAGGAAAAAAAGTAAAACAAGTTTCAAATACTTTTGAACCTAAGCGTGCTGTTCAAAGTGGAATTCCCCCTACTAGGGGTGAAAAGTCTCTCACATTTGATCTATCCTATGAAAAGTGGATGAAGGGCGTTAATATGAAAAAGTTCACTAATAAGTTGAAGGATATGGAACAGCATTCATTATACACGCACGAAATTTTTAGTAAGGTTATCCCTAATGTTCATAGAAATTGGGATGTAATCAAAAAAAGCAAAGGGCAGGGACAATTCACACATTGTCATATACTGGATGGGGATAAAAAGCAACTAGCTATTCAAATTGCTGAGGAAATACACGGAAAAACAATTTTAGATGAAGAATCTGACTTTAACGTTTGGCAATTTGGAGTTTCTAACTCTATACGAATAATAGCTGTTTATGATCACCATAATGATATAGCTTTCCCACTTTTTTTAGATTACCATCATTTGATTTATCCGAGTGTAAAATATAATCAAAGTGATTATGAGAAATATGATTTTTGCCCTCATTTAACATATAGTTCTTAAAAGCTCACATTCTGTTGTGAGCTTTTATATTATCCACTTTTTCGTTAATTTATCCCACTTTAATTCACCTTTCATCAAAAGGCTCTTCACAGCTGCACGAATATCCTCTTCACTCT
>NZ_JBSGWV010000114.1:0-1523 GCF_053609105.1 Streptomyces sp. NPDC054975 | reverse complement strand
ATTAAAAGGTGACCCGGGCCCGCAAGGACCACAAGGGGAAACCGGACCACAGGGCCCTCAAGGTGAAAAAGGCGAAACTGGTCCTCAAGGTCCGAAAGGCGAAACTGGTCCTCAAGGTCCGAAAGGCGATAAGGGAGACACAGGAGAACAAGGGCCTCAAGGGGAAGCAGGGCCACAGGGGCCGAAGGGAGAAAAGGGCGATCCAGCTGTAATTGCAGACGGCTCTATTACTCACGAAATGCTGCTGGAAAAGTCGGTTCGTAGCAAAAATATTGGCACAGGAAGCGTCATGATGGATCATTTGAATGCAGAGGTGAAGGCAGTATTTGACCAGCTGCAGAAGCAAATTGATGAGCTGAAAAATGAGGTGCAGACACTAAAAGGAACAGATGAAGCGCCACAAGAATAAGGCGGTGTATCCTAAATGGATTTAGAGGCTATTAAAAACTATTTAAAGGTCGAGCATGAAGAAGATGATCGCCAGCTCTTGAGACAAATAGCTGCGGCCAAAAGCTATATCATAAATGGAATAGGCAGGTATATAGAAGGGCACCCGCAATTTGAGCTGGTACTTCAAATGCTTGTTGAACATTGGTATGAAAACAAAGGGATATATGAGTCCGGGGGCACCGGCTCGTCTATCCCTTTTACTGCTGAAAATATATTGACGCAGCTGCGTTATATATCTGTGGAGGAACAAGAAGATGAGAAAAAAGATCAGCAAACTCCGGCATCGCCTGACCTTTCAAAAGAAAACCAAGATACAGGATGAAGAATTAAATTGGATTGATTCGTATGAGGACTTATTTACAGTGTGGGGAGCTGTTGAAGGGTCTGGTTCTCTCGGAAACAATGAAACTATGATTGCCGGCGCTTTGGGGGTTAAGTCGCCAAAAAAAATCACGGTGCGTTACCGGAAGGGTATAAAACAGGATATGCGAATTGTTGAACGTTTCCCTAAAAATAAGACAGAACGGGTCTTCGATATTTTGGATACCAACGATCCGGATGATCTACAAGAAGAGCTCGAGATTATTTGTCAGGAGGTGGGGATCAATGGCTGATATGAGTTTTGACGGTATAGATGATTTAACGCAGTATTTTGAAAAAATCGGTGGAGACGTTGAAAAGGTTGAACCTGTAGCATTGAAGGCTGGCGGTGAAATTATCGCTGAAAGGCAGCGCGGCCACGTTAACCGAAGTGATAAACAACAGCCTCATATGCAGGACAATATCACAGTCTCAAATGTAAGAGAATCCAAGGACGGAGAGAAATTTGTTGCTGTTGGTCCGAATAAAAAAGTAGCGTTCCGAGGGAAATTCTTAGAATGGGGTACTTCAAAAATGCCGCCGTATCCGTTCATTGAAAAAGGTGGACAAGAAGGGGAGGGGCCTGCTGTGGATTTAATGGAGCGAATACTTACAGCGCCGATCAAATGACGATGGACCCAGTTAGTGAATTGGTCAAAACTCTTACATCCAGTTCTATATTGGATGAATTAGTAACGGGCGGAATTCATAAC
>NZ_JBSGWV010000113.1:0-1715 GCF_053609105.1 Streptomyces sp. NPDC054975 | reverse complement strand
TTATAACTTAACGAATCCTAAACTAACAACAAAAATCCAGAGCTTTATCAACCTGAATTACCTTTGTCCTAAAGGAGTATACTGATGCTAGTATAGTTCCATGGACACAACTTAGTTAAGTGTTAAAATGTTACTAAGAAAGGTTGTGTCCATATGGGAAACAAAAATACAGGCAAAAAATATAACGAAGATTTTAAAAAGATGATCGTTGATCTTTATAACTCTGGTAGCTCAGCTAAAGATTTAAGCAGTGAATATGGCGTTTCTGAAGTAACTATTTATGCATGGGTAAAGAAATTTTCTCCAATACAAACGGAGGATGGCTCAACTGTGACAGCTGATGAAATTGCCAATATGAAAAAGCAAATGCTCCGTCTTCAGGAGGAAAATGAAATCTTAAAAAAGGCTATGGCCATATTTGCGAAAAAATAGAAACAGACGAGCTCATCGATGTAATTGTAGATCTTCAAGACCAACATGCTACACAAACTCTGTGTAGTGTACTTGGTATACCTAAAAGCACTTTTTATCAATCGTTTAAAAAAACGGAATCTAATCGTGAATCTGAAAACAAGCAACTAACAAAAAGAATCAAAGAGATCCATGAAGAAAGCAAAATGCGTTATGGTGCCCCAAAAATTCACAAGATCCTGCAAAAAGGTGGATTTAAAGTGAGTTTAAAACGTGTTCAACGACTGATGAAGGCTGCTGGTCTCTTTTCCATTGTGAGGAAGAAGTTTCGTCCTCAGTCAAGTAAAGTGAAAGTAATTGATCGTGATAACCTATTAAATCAAGACTTTACTACTACTACAATTAATGAGAAATGGGTCGCTGACATTACTTATATCAATACGTTAAGAGACGGTTGGTGTTATCTAGCTTCCGTTATGGACTTGCATTCTAAAAAAATCGTTGGTTATTCGTTTGGACGAACAATGGTGACAGATTTGGTAATCAAGGCTTTAAATAACGCTCTCGATACTCAACATCCAAGTGAAGGATTAATCCTTCATTCAGATTTAGGTTCCCAGTATACCAGTGAAGACTTTCAAAAGCTTTGTGAAACAAAAAAGATTAAACAATCCTTCAGTAAAAAAGGCTGCCCATATGATAATGCCTGTATTGAATCATTTCATGCCATTTTAAAGAAGGAAGAAGTTCATCATGTTACATATTTAGACTATAAAACTGCGAGTCTAGCAATGTTTCAGTTTATTGAAGGCTGGTATAACCGAAAAAGAATTCACAGTAGTTTAGGTTATAACACTCCACAAGATATTGAAGATCAAGTGAAGATAGCATAAGCTTGTGCACTTACATGGCTTGGAAGTGATGCCCACAGAGGCACCGTGTCAAACACTGGCATAAAACAAACATTTTTCATCTATATAATTTTAATAACACAAGAACTTAACTTTTTTGTGTCCAAAATATTGACTCAAATCCATAAAAAGGGGAACTAAAATGTTTAAAAAATTGGGGACTTTACTATTAATCACTTCACTGATATTGCTCGCAGCATGCAAGAATAGTGAAGAGTCTTCTTCGTCTTCTGAAGACACAAACAATGCAACTGATACCAACACATCAGAAAGTCAAGACATCTCTTCTAATGGACCTGAAAAAGTTGGGGATGTATATGAAATTGAGAGCGGTACAGCCAAAGTAATGGCCATCAGCAATAAAGAAGCCACTGCGAAAACTGGCCCGATGCA
>NZ_JBSGWV010000112.1:0-1811 GCF_053609105.1 Streptomyces sp. NPDC054975 | reverse complement strand
GGCCATCGAGGCGCCCGGGCCCTGGGTGCCGCGGTTGGGCAGCGGGTTGAACACGTTGTTCATTAAAGTGACATAGTAAACCCCGCCACCGATGGAAATTCCCTCTGGGGCTGAATCATGGATAGTAAAATTTGAAATACGAACATCATCCGTTCTTTGATCACCGCCATAGATTCGGACATCCGAACCCGCCTTCGCAAATCCAGAAATGTTCAAACCATTAATGTTAATCTTGCGGCTTTTATACTGGAAGGCGATAACTGGTGTCCCTTTATAGTCATAGGTAGGATCACCAAGTGCTGTAAAGCCCAGTACTGTAACACGCTGATAAGCAGAAATCACAAGCGCTTTCGGCTCTAGCCCAGCGTATAAATCATTGAATATCGGCTCCTTAGCCGTACAGTCTACTAAAGTGACATCCCTTGCTGTTTCGCTCCACGGCTCATTTGCATAATGATGGCCGATATGACGAAGATCATACGCTCTTACATCATGGAATGATTGATGACCATAAACATGAACATTAGAAGGTGCCGGCCACTTCGCATGCGCCTTCACTTCAACCCCCCGGACATTCCCCTCCGTATAATTATTGAAAAGCCATACGTCCATAGAGCCATCGTCTACTTCAATACCATTTGAATTTGCTTTTCCAGAGGCATGGGCTGTTCCAGATGGATATAAACATCTATTGTTTGTGATGAAAATATTTTTGCTGTAATGAGTTGTAATCCCGTCGTCTCCATACCCTTCACAAATACATCCATCAATCCAAATTGAGTCACAACCGTTTTTAGTGTAGTCACTATCTGAAATGTCGTAGGTTGGCGCCGAGATATCAATACCATGCAAAGCAGGATTTACAGTTCGGACTCTTTGAATCCATGCGTTTTTCACCTGTGCTAACAATAAGCAGCTGGATTTTACTCCGCCCATGGCTTTCATGGTGCCATTTTGCCGTTCACGATTCCAATCAAGTGTCATATCACGTATTACGATATTTTTGTTACCGCCCTGATGATTAGCGTTCGTAATCACCCATTCATCTGATGGTGTCTCATCATGAAGAATAAGAGTGGTAATATCCATTCCGTCACCCTCAAAGATGATGTTGCTTTTTAGCTTTACACCGCGAACAACATAGACGCCCGGCCCCAGTTTAATTTTCACTTTACCGTTACCCATGGCCTTCACGATTGCATCGGAACTGTCTGTCACTCCGTCTGCAACGGCTCCGTAATCATCCACATGAACAACACGTTTTATACGCTTATTCAATTTCATGTAATCCCGGTCAAGCCGTTCTTTTAATAAGGGTGCAATATTGCCGTCAGTATCAACACGGGCATCGACGACCTCTTTTACATTTGTTCCGTCAGCATTAAGAATCAAATTGCGCATACGGTTATAAAGGCTTTCAATATAGGTTCGGAGAGAAAAACCTTGATGGGTAATTTGATCACTGGTATGTGCCTGAAAATCAGACTTATGATTCCTCAAATCACCGTCTAGGTTATTAATCTCTTTTTCGATGCTATTCATATCTTCCGATAATTGAGATTCATATACTGTATTTCGAGTAGTGTCGTAATATTTCCTAAGCCTGATCAACTGTTTCACTCCTTTGAGGACAAAATAAAAAAACGCCTATCGTAGCGTTTGTATTATCTGGTCAATATATCTTTTTTGATCTCTTATTTTCTTGGCCTGATTGACTGCAATGTCTTGAATATCTTTTCTATAGTTTGCAAATGTAAGCTTTGGACTGCTGTAAGGATTCAAAGGATTATACTGAATCGTTACTAAACGAA
>NZ_JBSGWV010000110.1:0-1888 GCF_053609105.1 Streptomyces sp. NPDC054975 | reverse complement strand
AACAGGCAATAAAGCTTTGGTGGCGAGACGTCACGAGCTCAGTCCAAATCTCGTAAGCAAATGGGTAAAAGCTTTTCAGGAAAAAGGCAATCTAGATCATTCCGGCATTCAAGATATTGTTTCTCCCTCAGGGATCAAACAGTTGGAGGAGGAGAATGACCAGCTTAAAAAGCTGTTAGGCGAAAAAGATTTAGAAATTTCCATTCTCCGTGACGTACTAAAAAAGAAGAACCCTCACTTACTGAAACGCTTGAAATAGCGAATGAGTGGATTGCGAAAGGTTATGCCGTCCGTAAAGTCCTGAAGATTTTAGAGATTTCTCCTTCTACGTACTATTATCAATACAAGAAAGAAGAAAAGTCAGTAAGTGAGGGCAGACCCATTCCGGGCTATTCACTCACTAAGAACGGCAAAAAAATACCGGATGAACAAATACAGGAATGGCTGATGGAACTCATCTCAGGTGAAGCCGGTGTCTATGGCTATCGAAAGTTGTGCCTCCGCCTTCGAAGCGAGTATGCGCTACAGATTAACAAAAAGAAAGTGTACCGATTATGTAAGGAACTCGATATCCTACAGCCACAGCGAGAAGTGAAGTTCCACTATCCAAGAAAATTAGCGAGGAACCGGATCATCACTGAATCGAATCAGCTGTGGGAAGCAGATATTAAATACGGCTACATCGAAGGTGAAGAGCGTTTCTTCTTTATTCTATCGCTCATTGATGTATATGACCGTTCCATCATTGATTATCATATTGGTTTACATTGTACCGGACACGACGCTGGCCAACTCGTGCAGCGTGCCTTGTTTAAGCGTCAGCAATTTGAAAGAGAAACAAAGCCAGTCATTCGAACGGATAATGGTCCACAATTTATTTCTCTAGCGTTTCAGAAAGCATGTGAAACGTTCCACATCGAACATGAACGCATTCCGCCGAGAACACCGAATATGAATGCCCATATCGAGTCGTTTCACCGATTACTAGAGTATGAATGTTTGAGGCGGTTCGCTTTTCATTCCTACGCAGATGCGTATCATGAGGTGGCTGAATACATGGATTTCTACAATAATCGAAGAATCCATTCGAGTATTTTAGATTTAGCACCAAATGAATTTTATCAACGAAACCAAACAGAAGAGCTAACGATTAAAGAAGTGAGAGTATGAGGCAGGATGATTTTCTTGCCTCACCTAAAATAAAGAGCAATTCTATGAAATAATGAGCTAAGAGTAGTATGTGTCCAAAATTAGGGGGTTAACCCGTTAATTTATCTCAAATGGATGTAGGAGATCATCCATCCAAGTTTGCGCTCACACTGTATATTCAAGAAAAGCAAGATGGTATGGAGTTAGAGTTTGCTTATCAGAAGGATCTTTACAGTGAAAAAAGGATTGAAGAACTTTCTAGACAATACACATTATTACTACAACAGATAGTGAATGATAGTGAAATGCCAATTGATTTTTATTCCCTAAGAACAGATAGAAGTCAGAAAATATTACCCAATCCAAAAGAAAAACTAGAAAAACCATTCTATCCATCGGTTCCTGAAATGTTCCGTCAGGTTGCTCTTCAAAATCTACATCAGGAAGCCATTAATTATCAGGGTGAGAGGAAAACTTATGGAGAATTGTTTGAAGCTGTCCAAAGTATTGTAGGTAATCTCCATGCTGGAGGAATGAATCAAGGGGAAGTTGTGGCTATTTATGGACGTCGTAGTATTGGTTTAATTGCTAGTATGTTGGGAGTGTTAATCGCCGGTGGAGTAGTTTTAACAATAGATAAAAACATGCCATTCGAAAGAAGAAAAACGATACTGCTCTCATCAGGTGTTAATAGATTGATTTATGTTGGAAGTAGCCAAGATGAAGATGAGTCATTGTT
>NZ_JBSGWV010000109.1:0-1930 GCF_053609105.1 Streptomyces sp. NPDC054975 | reverse complement strand
CAGATATAACACAGACTGCCACAGACGAGCGGCGGGAATTTTTAACGAATGAGCTTATCAAGTATGGCCAGTATGAATCGGAGGACGGGCAACAGCTGTATGAACTGTCTTTGCCGGAACTGGAGCGGCTACATATTAACGTTAAATGCAAGTTTGGCCGTGAAATATCCTTCGAGGAGGGAGATTGATGCTCGGCACGCTCCGCTCCTTAACATTCATAATCATGAACGCGGATTTAATAATGACTGAAATAGAGCAGCTGGAATCAGCTGACGGGAGGTAACAGCATTGATTAGTTTTACAGTTTACGGTGAGCCAGTAGCCCAAGGGAGACCGAGAGCCACCACGGTTAATGGGATGACCAGGCTATATGATCCAAAGAAATCAAGAGACTTTAAGCAATATGTAAAGCTGGTTGCTTCAGATTATCGGCCATCTAAATTGCTAGAAGGACCACTTGAATTGTCAGTAAGGGTTTATAAATCCACTCTGAAAAGCTTCAGTAAGAAAAAAGTTGCAGAAGCAGAACAAGGGCTGTTAAGGCCGAGCAAAAAGCCAGATGTTGATAACTATATAAAGGGCATTAAGGACGGACTAAATAAAGTCATCTGGCATGATGACAGCCAAATTGTAGACCTTCATGTCAGTAAGTATTATAGCCAAAATCCAAGAATCGAAATACAGGTAAAGCCACTATCACAAGAGGAGGAGCAGTTATGTCTTTCATTAATCTAAAATCTCTCGTTAAAAAGGTGAATATGAAGCCTAAAGGTATTACTGAAATCGTTTTGGAGGTAAGCACAAAAGAATTAGGTGGATCTAGGATTTCACGTCTTTCTGAAATGATTGATAAGGAAGTACAAGCTCAGCTGGAATCAGAAACAGTTCAATATGTCTTAGAAATAAATGCGAAAACTGAGAAACCAATTACAAATTACACGGTTGATCAAAGAGGAATTGTTAATGTCGCGGATCCTGAACCGGAACAACTTGAGGCAGAGTTAGGGCTCCCCGAAGAAAAACCAAGAATTGAAGAAAAACCAATGGAGATAGATCGAGAAATTGTTGATTCTTTCATCACTGAAGGTACGCCTCCAGTTCGTGATGGTTTTCCTGAAAATATTGATGAAATTGCAAAACGCCGTATTGAAGGGGAATCATACCGCAGGCTTGCAGATGAGCTTGGAATGTCTCCAAGTGCCACTATAGACCTCATTAACGAGTACAGAAAAGAAATTGCTCCAATTGCTGAAGCTTGGTGGGATTGGAAACAAGATCAAGCTGCAGAAGCGGAACCTTTGGAAAAAGAAGCGCCCCCTGTTCCTCTAGATCAAAACAATGAAGCTGATCCATCCTCCTCAGATGAAAAAGAGGAAGACAACCAGGATGAGGGCGAACACGGAGCGGCTTAATGGTTAAAAGGCAGCGGCGTTGGTATTTGCTGTTTCGCATGGAGGATGGACGAGCCGTCCACCTCTATGAGCCTTTGAAAAAATACGAGCTGCTCCAGCGGCTTAAAAATGGATGGAGGGTTATTGGTGGTCTCAAGGAGAGAGTATCTTATAAAACGTCTTACGGAAGATTTCAGGATGGTTCCAGGACACGGACCTGACTTTTCCCAGATGACAGATGAAGAACTTGAAAAGCAATTGAGATTTTTAGAATCTGCTTTTGAGATGGCTTGGGAAGAAGATATTGAGGACGATGATGATATATGAGCGTCAGACATCATCTGAAAATTTTACCGGAGTATTTTGAAGCGGTGATTGATGGACGTAAAACCTTTGAAATAAGGAATGATGACAGGGGTTTTAAAGAAGGGGATATCCTTTGTCTAAATGAATGGCAGGGTGAATTTACTGGCCGTTCAATAGATGTTCAGGTCACATACATCTCTAATTTTGAGCAAAAACCCGGATATGTCGTTCTC
>NZ_JBSGWV010000108.1:0-1952 GCF_053609105.1 Streptomyces sp. NPDC054975 | reverse complement strand
CAATTTTGAAAACACAATTTCGTTTCTCCAGTATAACACAAAACGTGATTTTTGAAGCAAAACGGTTCCTCTTTATGGAGCCGTTTTTTTTATTTCCCGAAGGGTTATTTGTCAGAATGACAAACCGATTTCGAGCCGGCGAGAACCCATTGTCACACCACGATTTAGGGGGTGTGTATAAATGGGCACTCTCTGTGAAATTTGAAGCTTTGAAATTCCGAATGGCGCACTTATACACTCTGTCGAGTGAGTGCTAAAATGCTGAAGCATTTCCGTCAAGCGTGTGGAGGAATCTTGTAGAGAGATATAGCATAGATACCCGTATCTCTAGAGATATTTTGGTATATCCCTGCTATATCTATGGGGTATCTATGCTATATCTTTGGCTTCAAAAACGGCACCTGTTCTAAGAGCATAGAAACTCAACAGGCACAGCCTGTTTGACACCCTTTTTTTTAGGGTGGCACCGAGTTTCCTTATGCTCTTTTTCTCTGAAGCTAAACCTGTTTTATATGTCGTAGTCTTTTTATTGGGAGTGACCCCTTGCTGTACAATTTCCGGAGGTGCCGATAAGGGACGAATTTTCCCTTGTCGGTTGCCTTTGGGGATTGTAAGGGGTGGAGGCTCGGAATCAAAAGGAAACGAAATATCATTCCGAGTGTGCTTCTTTTTTCTGTTCTTGAATTCTATTATTTCCAATGTTAGAATTATGTTAACAACTTGTTAGGAGTGTGTTTGGATGGAAGAGAAAAAACAAATTGGACCTCGAATTACTGTTGAAACATTTAAAAAGCTAGAGTTATTAGCCGAACATTTTACAAAACACAATGAATTTGGAAGAGTTTCAAAAGATGCTGTAATTGAGTTTGCTATTAAGGAATTGTATAGGGACTATTTGGGAAAAGGACGCTAATTTTTGTTGAAAAACTGACTTCGGATTTGGGGTTCTTTATTATTAACTTGATTTTAATTAAACATTACAGGAAAAATTGAGGGGAAATGGATGGATAAACGCAATGGTGACGCGGTTTTCATAGCTCCAAATGATGTTGTAAAAGTGACCACTATGAATCACGTCATTGAAGTTCAGCATATGGAGAAGATGAACCGGAAAAATAATATCAAAAAATTGGACAAGGATAGGTTTGTAGACCTCTCTACTGGGGAGATCCGGGAGTTCGAGCATTCGGAAAATCGGCAGGAAAATTATAATTCTTTGAGACAAACCTTTAAGAAGCTGCGTTATTTGATAAATAACAATTTTATAGGACGGCCAAATGAATTACATATAACTTTGACATACAAGAAAAATATGACGGACACGAAAAAACTTTATAGTGATTTTCAAAATTTTATCGACAGGTTGCGTTATAAATACAAGAAAGAAAGTTCGATAGATTATTTATCGGTGGTAGAGCCACAAGGACGTGGAGCCTGGCATTGTCATGTTTTAATGCGCTTTAATGATTTGGATAAGATTTATATTAAAAATGCTGAATTAAGGAGTCTATGGGGTTTAGGATTTGTAACAATCAAGTCATTAAAGGATATAGACAACATAGGAGCCTATTTGAGCGCTTATTTGACTGATATAGACCTAGAAGATGTCCAAGACAGGGAAACAGCCTTAAAAGTGGCTTCAGAGGGCTGTGAGGTGCAAACAAAGATCGTAGAAGGTCGGGAAAAGAAATTTTTAAAAGGCGGACGGCTGCACATGTATCCTTCCGGAATGAATATGTATCGAAAATCAAAAGGGATTGTTAAGCCGGAACGGGAAGAAATGAAGTTCGGAGACATAAAAAAAGTAGTGGGTTCGGCAAAACCACACTACGAGAAAAGTTATCATGTCGAAAATGACAATTTTGAAAACACAATTTCGTTTCTCCAGTATAACACAAAACGTGATTTTTGAAGCAAAACGGTTCCTCTTTATGGAGCCGTTTTTTTTATTT
>NZ_JBSGWV010000107.1:0-2089 GCF_053609105.1 Streptomyces sp. NPDC054975 | reverse complement strand
ATTACGGTTTAAAGCCTTTTATTTTCTATTGTTTGAAAAGAATGTACCCTTATAGTATACTTTCAGTAAGCGAATAAAAGGAGGTGCGAGGAAACTCGCTCAACATTCCCGACATTCGCCGGCCTACCAAAAATCATCATCATCCAACACAAGAAAAAAGGAAATCGAAATTCGGTTTCCTTCTTTTTTTTTAGGGTGAAATCGAAGTTTCTTATTCGAATATTCTAAAAACCATCCAAAAGTCATGTCTTTGTATTGTATAATTCAGATAAACTTCTAATTTTTTACCTATTCATGTTATAATATGAGAACACACGTTCTAAAAACATTTGAGGGGGCAGGTCGAATTGAATGAGGTTGCAAGAATGGATGAGAGAAAAGAACTAAACGGGAACATGGACGATATTAAACAGCTTCTTTCTTTGCTGATCAATTCACGACATATTAGGGGGATGCAGCCCACTAATATTGATCTTTCGAATGTTAAAACACTGACAAACTATTTGAGAATATTCGGCAGCATTACACCGGAAGAAAAAGAAAAATTGGACAGGTATTACGGAAATAAATAAAGCCCCGAAATCGGGGCCTATTGTTCGTTATTTGCTTTATAATTGCTATCCGGTTTGTTTTTCTGGATCACTTTAGGCTCTCTATCGCGTACAACCATTTCAAGTATATGCTTAATTGGCTCAAGTTCTTCAGGAGATAAAGGGCGGCCGTTCCAGTGTAGGTTATCCTTTTTCAAGAATTCGGATATGTCTTTGCGCTCTTTCTTTGGATCGGGGTCATCTGTTAACCCTAAGATATAATCAACGGAAACGTCATAAATTTCCGCAAGCTGCGTCAGTTTATCAAGAGGCGGCTTTTTAGTTTCTGCCTCATATCCCCCGTAACTTGATTTTGCTATCCCCAATTTACGGCCTATATCCTCCATAGTGTACTTATGAGCTTTTCGTAAATGGCGCAAACGCTGACCATACATAAGTCCCTTCCTCCTTACAATTGTTCACCTAATTTATATTATATTCTTTTTTTACGCTAAAAGAAAACTTTCAACAAACCTATTTACGCATGAGAATAAATAAGGTTTCAAGGTTTTGAGAAAAAAATTTCTTTAAGGAACATTTTTTTATAAAAATGGCTTGAAATGTTCTCTAATAGAGAATATAATAAGGTTACACCAACAAAGAAAGGAGGGAAAACAAAATAATGGAAAATCAATTTAAACGTCATTGGTTAGCCGAAAGAAGATCCAAAGCAGATTTGAGTTACCGCAAATTGTCAAAAGAAACGGGTCTAGCTGAATCGTTTCTATGGAAAATCGAAAACGGGGTTGCTACACCGTCATTTGAAACAGTTGTCAAATTAGGCAGGGCTTTAGGGTTCGATCCTGAGTTTTTTTATACCCATGAAGTCTCCTTTAAGGAACGGATTTACTGTAAAACCAGCTGAAATAACGCTTTAAAGAAGAAGGGGGAATAAACGTGAAAAACATGCGGGATATGTATTATGAGCTTTTAAAAAGACAGTGTGAAATGATTTCGGCTGAAGAGGTTTTTTTAAAACAAGGAAGGTTTCAAGAGGCTTCTGAATTAAGGGCTGAAATTGACCGGAATTATCCTGAGTTGATGGCAGTCAAAAAACGACGGGAATTTAGGGTTGTAGATGCATCATGAACATTAAAGTATCCGATTGGCGGACTTACACGAAGGCGGAAAGGTTTTGGCTTTTGGAAAACACGGCATTCAGTCAATGGAAAAGAAAAAACAAGAGAGGGGATTTGAAATGAAATCATATAGAAAGGTCGCATTCAGTCAAAGCGCATTTGATCAGTGGAGACTTAATCAAGCAGGGGGAACGATAACAATTCCACCGTCAGGCAATCCGTTTTTCGAATTTAAAACAAAGGCGCAGTACGAAAAATACTTGCAATTAAACAGCGAAAGGGGCAACTGGGCGTGAGTAGACTGCAAACAATGGCACGATTCGATGAAAGAATTCCTGAACCGACTGTGATCGGAAAGTGTAAAGGATGCGGCGAGATAATAACAGCAAGCGAAGAGTTTTTTGATCATGAAGGGGAATT
>NZ_JBSGWV010000106.1:0-2321 GCF_053609105.1 Streptomyces sp. NPDC054975 | reverse complement strand
AAGCTAGATATTGACCTTTTGACATCAAGTGATAGCAAATGGATTACTAATTATAATAAAACACAGTTTGATTTTGGCTCGAGTCTTAAATTTATAGATGTGTTTGAAACTCAAGTTGCTCAAAGGCCAACGGCACGAGCAATTGTAGGCGATGGAAAATCCCTTACTTATCAGGAATTTAATGCAAGGGTGAACCGTTTAGCAAGAACCCTTAGAGACAGAGGGGTTCAACCGGATAGCTTTGTTGCAATTATGGCAGAGCGATCGATAGAAATGATTGTCGGAATTTTCGCTATTCTCAAAGCGGGAGGTGCTTATATACCAATTGACCCAAAGTATCCTCAGGCGCGGGTGAAGTACCTTCTTGAAGATAGCCACAGCGAAGTGGTGCTCATGCAAGAAAAGTTCATGGATAGATTGGACGATGACTACCAAAAGCTGAATTTAGACGATGAGGCTTCTTACGCTAAGGACGAAAGCAATTTAGCATCTGTGAACAGAGCTAATGATCTAGCATATGTCATTTATACGTCAGGTTCTACAGGAAAACCAAAGGGCGTTATGATTGAGCATCGTAATCTGATGCATATTCTAACATCGTTAGAGGAGAGGTATCCATTTGGAGCTGAGGATGCTTATTTACTAAAAACACCGTTTGCTTTTGATGTATCTGTAAGTGAATTATTTGGTTGGGTTCGTGGCGGTGGCCATCTGGTCATACTTGAGCCGGAAGCAGAAAAAGATCCCGAGAAATTGCTAGAGGTATTACGTGAATCAAATGTGACACATGTAAATTTTGTACCATCATTGTTAAATGTTTTTGTTCAGTTGCTTAAAGATTGTAATGATAGGAGTTTACCGGCATTAAAGTACGTGTTTGTGGCAGGAGAAGTTCTTCCAAAGAAAGTAGCTTACAATTTCAAGGAAATGTTCCATGATGTGTGTCTGGAAAACCTATACGGGCCAACAGAAATTACTATCTATGCAACAAACTATTCTATGGGAGATGATACTAAACTTGGGAGTATTCCAATAGGTAAGCCATTGCCTAATGTACAGGCTTATATCGTGAATGAACAGTTAAGTCTTCAGCCAGTTGGAATAGCTGGAGAATTGTGTATTGCTGGTAGTGGAGTTGCTCGTGGTTACTTAAATCGTCATGATCTAAGTGAAGAAAAGTTTGTTACTTGCCCTTGGGAACCTGGAGTGAAGATGTACCGAACTGGTGACTTAGTACGTTGGCTAGCTAATGGAGATATTGAGTATTTAGGGCGTATTGATCACCAAGTTAAAATTCGAGGTTTTCGAATTGAATTAGAAGAGGTTGAGAGGGTTATCCTGGAGCATCCTTCAGTACGGGAAGCATTAGCAGTAGTCTATGAAGATAAGAAGGGAGATAAGAATCTTGTAACATATGTAGTCCTAGAGGTTGGAAAAGAAATGTGTTCGAATGAGGTGAAGGGATACTTACAAGAGTTACTGCCAGAATATATGGTGCCTACAGCTTATGTGTTCCTAGAGGCGTTTCCGTTGAATCACAATGGAAAGGTGGATCGCAAAGCGCTACCTGAACCTAAGATGACTGGTGCACAGGAGGCATTATACATAGCACCGCGCACAGTACTTGAGAAGAAAATAGCAGATATTTGGATGAGTGTATTGCATGTTGAAAAAATAGGTATTTATGATAATTTTTTCGAATGCGGCGGCCATTCACTTTTGGCAACACAGCTTTTATCCCGTTTACGCTCTACCTTCGATACAGAAATTTCTCTTCGGGAATTGTTTGATAATCCAACAATTGCTGGGTTGGTTTCTAAAGTTACATTTTCTGATAGAGAAGAGAAGAATGAACTAGAATTAGGGCTAAAGCATAATAACGAGAAAATCCTACCGGTATCTCGAGAGGGAAAAATACCTCTTTCATTTACACAGAAGCGGTTGTGGTTCTTGAATCGATTAGAACCAGAAAGTATAGCCTATAATATTTTTTCAGTTCTTCGAGTAGATGGAGAGCTAGATAAACAAGCATTGGAAATTTGCATAAATCAACTTGTTGAACGACATGAGGCGCTAAGAACAACGTTTAAGGATGAAGATGGACCGGTACAAATTATTTCTCCAACTCTTCACATTCCATTATCATTAATAGATTTTCGGGAGATTGCAGAAATAGAGAAAGAAACAGAAGTAGAGAGATTTATCTTAGAGGAAACTAGGCGTCCATTCGATTTAGAAAGAGGTCCTCTATTACATGTAAGCTTACTATGGCTAAATGAAACAGAATATGTTCTTTTGGTTTCGATGCATCACATTATATC
>NZ_JBSGWV010000105.1:0-2642 GCF_053609105.1 Streptomyces sp. NPDC054975 | reverse complement strand
AGGCGGGGTGCCTCCCCGGCGCCGGAGCCGAGGAACGAAGGGGGAAGGTGGGTCGGTCAGCCGAGCGGCGGCGGGGCGGTCGACCCGCGCACGACGAGCTCGGGCTCGAAGAGCAGCTCACCGGGGTCCGTCTGCGTGCCCTGGATCTGGGCGCTGAGCAGCTCGACCGCCGCGCGCCCCATCGCCTCGATGGGCTGGCGGACGGTGGAGAGCGGCGGTTCCGTGCAGTTCATGAAGGCGGAGTCGTCGAAACCGACGACCGACACCTGCGAGGGAACCGAGAGCCCGCGCCTGCGCGCGGCCCTGATGGCGCCGAGGGCGAGCGGGTCGCTGGCGCACACGATGCCGGTGACGCCCCGCTCCAGGAGACGGGTCGCGGCCGCCTGGCCGCCTTCGAGGGAGAAGATCGACCGGACGACGTGCTCCTCGGGCAGCCGTCCGCCCGCCGCCTCGGCCACGGCGCGGGCCGCTTCGAGCTTGCGCCGCGACGGGACATGGTCGCTGGGGCCGAGGACGAGCCCGATCCGCTCGTGCCCGAGCGAGGCGAGGTGGCGCCACGCCTGCTCGACGGCGACGGCGTCGTCGCAGGAGACGCAGGGGAAGTTGAGCCCGGCGATGGACGCGTTGATCAGGACCACCGGGATGTTGCGTTCCGCCAGCTGGTGGTAGTGGTCGTGCGGTGCGTCCGCCTGCGCGAACAGCCCGCCGGCGAAGACCACGCCGGACACCTGCTGCTGCAGGAGGAGCTCCACGTAGTCGGCCTCGGAGACGCCGCCCTTGGTCTGCGTACAGAGCACGGGGGTCAGCCCCTGCTGCGCGAGCGCGCCGCCGATCACCTCCGCGAACGCGGGGAAGATGGGGTTCTGCAACTCTGGCAGGACGAGGCCCACAAGACGGGCACGCTCGCCGCGCAGCTGCGTGGGGCGCTCGTATCCGAGCACGTCCAGCGCCGTGAGGACGGACTGCCGCGTCGCCTCGGAGACACCGGGCTTACCGTTGAGCACACGGCTGACCGTCGCCTCGCTGACTCCCACCTTCTTGGCCACTTGAGCAAGTCGTCGCGTCATGAACGCAAGACTATCGCAAATCCCGCAAGAATGTTGCGTGCCTCCGTAAGCACAGGCACTTGCCGCCGACTTCAGGCCATGAGCCACTTCCTCCGCCCTCGCGCCTGTCGCCGACTTCGGGCCATGAGTCGGCCCCCTACCCTCCCGCCACTCCCCCCCATTGCCTTCGCAATGAGCCATTGCAACACTTCATTGCGTTCACTCCACGCGCCATTGCATCAATTTGCCACCTCTCACCTGCAATAAGGCCATCAAGTCTGTTGACGAGACACTGAACGCAACGTAGCTTTCGATCGTCTTCAAACAGGTCTTGCCGCGAGATGAGGAATGGTCATGAGCGAATCCGTCCACACCGTCACAGCCCTGCCGACGGAGCGGCCGCGCGGCTGCCCCTTCGACCCGCCGGCCGAGCTGCTCGACGCCCGTCGGCACGGCCCGATCAGCCGCTACACCCACCCCGGCGGCAAACCCGGCTGGCTGATCACCGGGTACGACCTCGTCCGGTCCGTCCTCGCCGACCCGCGGTTCAGCTCGCGCAAGGACCTCATGAACGTGGTCGACTTCGAGCTGCCTCCGGCGCCGCCCGGCGAGTTCCTCCTCATGGACGAACCGGACCACGGGCGCTACCGGAAGCCGCTGGTGGGCAAGTTCACCGCACGGCGGATGCGACTGCTCGCCGAGCGCGTCGAGCAGATCACCGCCGAGTGCCTGGACGCCATGGAGCAGAAGGGGCCGTCGGCGGACCTCGTGGCCGCGTTCGCGAAGCCGATCCCCACCATCATCATCTGCGAGCTGTTGGGCGTGCCGTACGAGGACCGGGACTCCTTCCAGGAGCAGATCGACACGTTCATGAACGGGGAGACGAGCGACGAGGACCTGATCGCCGCCTACACCGCGACCCAGGAGTACCTCGCCCAGCTGGTGGCCGCCAAGCGCGCCAACCCCACCGACGACGTCCTCAGCGAACTCACCGACAGCGACCTGACCGACGAGGAGCTCAAGGGCATCAGCCTGATCCTCCTGGCGGCCGGCTTCGACACCACCGCCAACATGCTGTCCCTCGGCACCTTCGCGCTGCTGCAGAACCCTGACCAACTGGCCGCCCTGCGCGCGGATCCCACCCTCACCGACAAGGCCGTGGAGGAGCTGCTGCGATACCTGAGCGTCGCCAAGTCGTTCATGCGGACGGCGCTGGTGGACGTCGAGGTGGGCGGCCAGACCATCGAGGCCGGCACGACGGTCGTCCTGTCGTACCACACGGCCAACCACGACCCCGAGCGCTACGCCGACCCCCAGTCGCTCGACATCCGGCGGGAGTCCGGCGGGCACCTGGCCTTCGGCCACGGCATCCACCTGTGCCTGGGGCAGCAACTGGCCCGTGTCGAGATGCGGGTCGCGCTCTCCGCCCTCTTCAAGCGCTTCCCCACGCTGCGCCTCGCCGTACCGGCCGAGGAGGTCGCCCTGCGCCCGGAGACCGCGGACATCTACGGAGTGAAGAGCCTCCCGGTCACCTGGGACGTCTGACCGCGATCCGACGAGGGGTGCGGCGGCCTGGGCCCCGGTCGACGACCGGGC
>NZ_JBSGWV010000104.1:0-2662 GCF_053609105.1 Streptomyces sp. NPDC054975 | reverse complement strand
GTGGGGCTAACAGGATTTGAACCTGTGGCCTCATCCTTATCAGGTCGATCATGGGGATTCCGGGACCTCGCCCAACACGCTCCGCGCGTCGTCTGGCCTGCCGCTGATGTTCGGCGTCGATCGGCGAGATTCGCGCTCGTTGGTGTCAGCCGCTGATGTCATCGACGGAGGGCGGTCTTGACAGTCCCCGCCGCACTGGATATCGCGATTCAGCGCTTCTGGGCCCTGTACTTCTTGAGAAGGGCCGTGATCTTCGTGTAGTCGGCGGCGCCATTCAGCTCAACAAGGAGATCATCGGGGCATAGCTCATAGTGGTCGCCCCACCATCGGCGACCTTTGTTGTCCCAGATGCGGTAGCCGCCGGGTACGCCCCTGGCCACGTATCGCCTTCTGCTCACCCTGCTCCCCCTCTCCCGCCGCGACGGCCTCCGCACGGTACGTCGCGGGAGACGACTCAACGACGCGCTCATCAGCCACGACGAGACCGGCACCGACGCGGAGCGACCACACCGGCCTGGCACCACATCGCGGCAGCAGATGCTCCCCGCCCGCCCATCCCCGGTGGCGCGGTCGCCTCACGCACCCGCCATCCGTGACGGCGAGGGTACGGCGCCCAGTCCCACTCAGGCCCGTAAGACGGCCGACCGTGCGCAAGCGGCCACCCCTCCCTCGCTGCCAGCCGTCTTTGGCACGCCGTTCCGGCCGCAGTCGGCAGCGCTCCTGGCCACGCATGCCATGTGTCGGATGCCGCGTCTGTGGGCCAGCCCCCCTCCCCATCAACCCGCGCTGTCAGGCGCGCGGACGGCGGCCGGGCTGGAGCGGGGCGCAGACAGGAGCGCAGGCCCGGGCGACGGGCCGCGCGCGCCGCGCCGTGCGCGGCGGGTGCCTTGATGAGGTAGAGAAACCTGTAACAGCTCTCTTTGCTGCTCGGCTACGCCTTGGTCAGCGCGTCGGCGATGGCCTGCATGTCCTCCGTGATGGCGTCGGCCTGCGCCTCGGTGAACAGATAGGCCTTGTGGGGCTTGTTGGCGTAGCCGATAACCGTCGTACCGGCGGCATGAGCGGCCTGGATGTCCGTGAGCGAGTCACCGATCAGCGTGCAGCCTGTGACATCAACGTGCATCTGCTCGGCAGCCGTGATGAGCGGGAACGGGTTCGGCTTCATCAAGTGAGGCTGCTCGGCGGGTCGGCCCACGATCCTCATGACGTACTCGTCCAGCCCGTGCAGCTCAAGGAAGGCCCGAACGCACTCGGCGGAATTGTTGCTCACCACCGCCACTCCACGGTTCGCCGAACGGGCGGCGAGGAGAGACTCCACGGCCCCTGGGGTCGGTTGACCGGCCACCGCGACCGCGCGGACCTCGGCGTCCGTAAGGGCCTGCTCGACCTTTTGGCCAAGCTCGGGGTCGGCCTCGTGCGCGATGCGCAGGACCTCGATAGGGTCGTCCGTCTGGGCGGCCTTCGTCCCCGCGGCTTCATCCTGGGCGGAGAGGAGCGCAGTCAGTTCCTTCGCAACGTCCGGTGCCGGTAGTCCGGCGAATACGTCGCATACGGGACCGTCGAAGTCGAGGAGGATGACGCGCGCGTTCGCCAGGGTCTCGGTGAGCGGGTCAGCGTGCGTCAAGGTCGAAGTCCCTTCCGATGGTCTCCCAGACGCTGTCGAACCACATACGCGCCTGCTGCACCTGCTGTGCTCCGCTGGAGGCTTCGCCATCGTTGATCGAGTGGTGGAAGAGCGTGGTGTCCTTGCCGACCAGGTCGTAGATCTCGATCGTCTCGCCCTGGGCAACAACCTTGTTGGGGCGGATCGGGTAGTACCCGAAGAATGCGTCCTCTTGGTTGATCACATACAGCTTGAAGAACTGCGTGCCGCTGTGGACGCGGACGTTGATCCGGGTCTCGGCTACGAGACCTAGGTGCCCCAGCTCGGTGATGGCATCCCGGATGCTGCGGGTGTAGCTGACCATGATCTCGTGCATGCGGTCGCGGAGCCGCTTGTCGTCCGCCCCGTCCTCCATGCGTACGGGGGCGGCCTGCGGCACGGACATGTCGGGGACGAGTATCCGCATGGTGATGCTCGACGGGGTAAGCCTGCCGATCCGGATCTTGTCGAGTGGCTCTTGAAGCGCACCATGCAGGGTCTCGCTGGAGAACCCGGCGAAGTCGATGGTGACGTTGTCCTTGGCGAAGGCTTGCTCGACGTACGGCCTGAGTCCGGCCGGCCTCTCGGTCCGGTTGCGGACGTAGACACCACTGCCCTTGCGGGAGACCACGAGCCCCTCGTCTTCGAGGTCGCGTAGCGCGCGCTGGATCGTCGCCCGCGCGAACCCGTACAGCTCCGTCAGTTCTTTGTGGGACGGGAGCTTCTCACCGGGGCCCAGCCGCCTGGTCCTGATGGCAGCACTGAGGCTGCTGGCCACCTGCTCGTAGGGGGCTCGGTCGTCGTCTGGGTCTAGAGGCTCGGGGACGAAGGTCATGGGTCGATGGTAGGCGAGTGGCCTAGGCCAGGACAGTCACGACAGTCATGTCGTTGACATGGCTAGCCATCTCCCCTAACTTCGAGATGTGACCAACCGGGTTAGCCAAGTTGGTCATCTGGTCTCTACTGGCATCTCTGAGGGAGAAACTCATGCCGTCGTTCAAGGTGGACACGTCGACCGCC
>NZ_JBSGWV010000103.1:0-3347 GCF_053609105.1 Streptomyces sp. NPDC054975 | reverse complement strand
GAGCGGGGTCTGGTGCCGTGGATCGCAAGGCGGAGGAGGGCGCCATGGCGGAGCCATGGCAACCGACGACAACGCGGCGAGGCGCGGTGCCAGACCCCGCGAGCCCGGCATGATCCAAACGAAAGGCCCTAGTCACCGGCGCGCGTTCGGCAGGGGCACGGGTCCGTGGGAGTCGCTCCCACGGACCCGCCGTCCGTTCGGGCGGGCCGGTCCGGAAAAGCCGGTTCGTCCGGACCGACCCGCCGCCTCGTCCGTGTGATCACGACCACCGGGCGACGAGTGCGCGAACTTCCGGTATTCGCCTGCATGTTCCTCATACTGGTCAGTAATCTGACTGCCCGTGACCAGTCGACACATATCATCCGCCCCTACCCGCCGCACCGTCGTGAAGGCCGCAGCCGTCACGGCCGTCGCCGCCCCGGCCCTGGTGGGCGCCGCCTCCCCCGCGCTCGCGACCACGGAGGCCCCCACGTTCCAGCACGGTGTCGCCTCCGGCGACCCGCTGCCCGACGGCGTCCTGCTCTGGACGCGCGTCACCCCCACCGCCGACGCCACGCCCGGCTCCGGCAAGGGCCCGGACATCACGGTCCGTTGGGAGGTCGCCGAGGACGGCGCCTTCACCCGGACCGCCGCCCAGGGCACCGCCACCGCGACCGCCGCCACCGACCACACGGTCAAGGTGGACGTCCGCGGCCTGCGCCCGGAGACCCCGTACTGGTTCCGCTTCACGGCGGACGACACCGTCTCCCCCGTCGGCCGCACCCGCACCACCCCGACCGCCGACGCCACCACCCCGGGCGTCCGCTTCGGCGTCGTCTCCTGCTCCAACTGGGAGGCCGGCCACTTCTCCGCGTACCGCCACCTGGCCGCCCGGACGGACCTGGACGCGATCCTCCATCTCGGCGACTACATCTACGAGTACGCGAGCGGCTCCTACCCCAAGGCGCCGTACACCGTGCGGCAGCACGAGCCGAAGCACGAGATCGTCTCGCTGGCCGACTACCGCCTGCGGCACGCCACGTACAAGACGGACCCCGACCTCCAGGCGCTGCACGCCACCCACCCGATGATCGCGATCTGGGACGACCACGAGGTCGCCAACGACACCTGGTCGGGCGGCGCGGAGAACCACACGCCGGGCGCCGAGGGCGACTGGGCGGCCCGCGTGGCGGCGGCGAAGCAGGCGTACTTCGAGTGGATGCCGGTCCGCGCCTCGACCGAGGGCACGGTCTACCGACGGCTGCGCTTCGGCAAGCTGGCCGATCTGCACCTGCTCGACCTGCGTTCGTTCCGTTCCCAGCAGTCGTCCGTCGGCAACGGCTCGGTCGACGACCCGGAGCGTACGCTCACCGGCCGCGCGCAGCTGGACTGGCTGAAGTCGGGGCTCGCGGGCTCGGACGCGACCTGGAAGCTGGTCGGCACCTCGGTGATGATCTCGCCGGTCGCCTTCGGCGCGCTGCCGGCCCACCTCCTCGCCCCGCTCGCCGAGTTGCTCGGCCTGCCCGAGGGAGGGCTCGCGGTCAACGTCGACCAGTGGGACGGCTACACGGACGACCGCAAGGAACTCCTCGCCCACCTGACCCAGCGGTCCATCCGGAACACCGTCTTCCTGACCGGTGACATCCACATGGCGTGGGCCAACGACGTACCGGTGAAGGCGGCGACGTATCCGCTGTCGCAGTCGGCCGCGACCGAGTTCGTGGTGACCTCCGTGACCTCGGACACCGTCGCCGACCTGCTGCACGTGCCGCCGGGCACGGTCTCCGTGGTGGCGTCCGGCGCGATCAAGGCCGCCAACCGCCATGTGAAGTGGGTGGACATGGACCACCACGGCTACGGCGTGCTCGACGTGACGACCGAGCGGACGCAGATGGACTACTACACCGTCTCCGACCGCACGAAGCCGGACGCCACGACCGCGTGGCAGCGCTCGTACCGGACGAAGAGTGGAACGCAGGAGATCGAGCGGGTGTATCAGCCGGTGCGATGAGATGACTTCATGGTTGATTTTCAGCCATGATCCCTTGTGTTAACGGGAGATCACATCACCACGACGGGTGGTGAGTTCGGATGGCCGAATCCGGACACACCACCCGTCGACGCACCCCGGTTTGTTTCATCTCCCTTTCAAACTCCGGAGCAGACCGAAGAATTTCTTCCTGATGCCCCGATTCGCACCACGGATGATTGGGCTTGATCAATGCTCATCAACGTCTGACATGGACCCGTAATCTCCCCGCGGTGGCGAGGAATCCCCTCTCCGCACACCCCCCGCGAGGAGTCACCATGCGTGCTCTTGTCCGTATATCACCGCGTATGACACGCCGTATGCTCGGCACCGCCGTCATGGCCGGAACTTTGGCCCTGGCCCCGCTCTCGGCCCCCTCGGTGGCCCAGACGTCCACCACCACGACCGCCGCCGGCGTGGAGGAGTGCGACCCGCACGAGGGCGAAGCCCTCTCCGGTGCGCGCAAGGCCCGCAACGCCGACCACCAGGGCCACGAGCCCAACGAGGTCACCGCCACCCAGGCCAAGGCCATGGAAGCCGACCTCAGCAAGAGACTTGAGGCCGCTCGTCCGAACGGACGCGCCTCCGCCTCCGCCGCCTCGGCCGCCGCGGTGGTGACCATCCCGGTCCACTTCCACGTCATCCACAGCGGTACGGCGGGCAAGCTGACCGCCACCGACATCAGCAACCAGATGGCCGTCCTCAACGCGGCCTACGCCGGCCAGGGCACCGGCAACGTGAACACCAACTTCCAGTTCACCCTCGCCTCGACCGACTACACGGACAACGCGACCTGGTACAACCTGGCCTCCGGCTCCACCGCCGAGAAGCAGATGAAGCAGACCCTGCGCAAGGGCGACGCCGGCGCGCTGAACTTCTACACCGCCAAGCTCAGCGGCGGCCTGCTCGGCTGGGCGACCTTCCCGTCCTCGTACGCCTCCAACCCGTCCATGGACGGTGTGGTGGTCCTCGACTCCTCGCTGCCGGGCGGCACCGCGGCCAACTACAACGAGGGCGACACCGCGACGCACGAGGTCGGCCACTGGATGGGGCTGTACCACACGTTCCAGGGCGGCTGCAACGGAGCCGGTGACTCGGTGAGCGACACCCCGGCCGAGAAGAGCCCGGCGTACGAGTGCCCGACGGGCCGTGACAGCTGCGCGTCGAAGCCCGGCATCGACCCGATCAAGAACTTCATGGACTACACGTACGACTCCTGCATGACCCAGTTCACCCCGGGCCAGGTCACGCGGATGAACGACTTCTGGACGGCGTACCGCGCCTGAACCACCGCCTGACGGCAGGCGCGAGGGCGCGGCGGGAGAGCCCCCGCCCCCCC
>NZ_JBSGWV010000102.1:0-3680 GCF_053609105.1 Streptomyces sp. NPDC054975 | reverse complement strand
ACAATAATTACTGCGTCGGCTGCGTCTTTTGTTTATAAGACACCGCGTTCACAAAAAACAAAAACCGGCGCCCCCCCCCCCCGTAACCACTCCGGGGGGGGGCCGCCGCAGGTGAGGCTTGTTACGTTGCCAAGCCGCGCTGCCTTACAGACCGAGGTCGACCTCGAACTCGCCGGCCTCCAGGATCGCCTTGACGGCCGTCAGGTAACGGGCCGCGTCGGCGCCGTCCACCAGACGGTGGTCGTAGGAGAGCGTCAGGTACGTCATGTCGCGGACGCCGATGACGGTGCCCTCGGCGGTCTCGATGACGGCCGGACGCTTGACCGTCGCGCCGATGCCCAGGATGGCGACCTGGTTCGGCGGGACGATGATCGTGTCGAACAGCGCACCGCGCGAACCGGTGTTGGAGATGGTGAAGGTCGCGCCGGCCAGCTCGTCCGGCGTGATCTTGTTGCCGCGGACCTTGCCGGCCAGGTCGGCCGTGGCCTTGGAGATACCGGCGATGTTCAGGTCGCCCGCACCCTTGATGACCGGCGTCATCAGACCCTTCTCGGAGTCGACGGCGATGCCGATGTTCTCCGAGTCGAAGTACGTGATGGTGCCCTCGTCCTCGTTGATCCGGGCGTTGATGACCGGGTGGGCCTTCAGCGCCTGGGCCGCCGCCTTGACGAAGAACGGCATCGGGGACAGCTTGACGCCCTCACGGGCGGCGAACGCGTCCTTGGCACGGGCGCGCAGCTTCATCAGCTTGGTGATGTCGACCTCGACGACCGAGGACAGCTGGGCCTGGCCGTGCAGCGCCTTCATCATGTTGTCGCCGATGACCTTGCGCATGCGGGTCATCTTGACGGTCTGCCCGCGCAGCGGGGAGGCCTCCAGGGCCGGAGCCTTCGGCGCGGCGGCCGCGGGGGCGGCGGCGGCGGGGGCCGGGGCGGCCTTCTTGGCCTCGGCGGCCGCGAGGACGTCCTGCTTACGGATACGGCCGCCGACGCCGGTGCCCTTGACGGACGCCAGGTCGATGCCGTTCTCCGAGGCGAGCTTGCGGACCAGCGGGGTCACGTAGGCGCCGTCGTCCGCCGGCTGTGCGGCGGCGGGGGCGGCGGCCGGAGCGGCGGCAGGCGCGGCCGGAGCCGGAGCCGGGGCGGCCTGCGCCGGAGCAGCCGGAGCCGGGGCCGGGGCGGCGGCCGGAGCCGGAGCGGCGGGGGCCGGAGCCGGAGCCGGGGCGGGAGCGGCCTGGGCCGGAGCCGGAGCGGCGGCCGGAGCCGGGGCCTCGGCTGCCGGGGCGGCACCCGGGGCGCCGATGACGGCCAGCTTGGCGCCGACCTCGGCGGTCTCGTCCTCGGCGACGACGATCTCCAGCAGGACACCCGAAGCCGGGGCCGGGATCTCGGTGTCGACCTTGTCCGTGGAGACCTCGAGCAGCGGCTCGTCGGCCTCGACGGACTCGCCGACCGACTTCAGCCAGCGGGTGACGGTGCCCTCGGTGACGGACTCACCGAGCGCCGGCAGGACGACGTCCGTACCGGTGGCGCCACCGGCCGGGGCGGCGGCCTGGGCCGGGGCCTCGGCGGCGGGGGCCGCGGGGGCCTCCTGCGCCGGAGCCGGGGCGGCCTCGGCGGCCGGGGCGGCCTCGGCGGCGGGGGCGGCAGCCGGCGCGCCGGAGCCGTCGTCGATGATCGCGAGCTCGGCGCCGACCTCGACGGTCTCGTCCTCGGCCACCTTGATGGAGGCGAGGACGCCCGACGCGGGGGCGGGGATCTCGGTGTCGACCTTGTCGGTCGAGACCTCGAGCAGCGGCTCGTCGGCCTCGACACGCTCACCCTCGGCCTTGAGCCAGCGGGTGACGGTGCCCTCGGTGACGCTCTCGCCGAGCGCCGGCAGGGTTACGGAAACCGACATGGTTTCAGTTGCTCCTAACGAATTGCGGAAAGTGGTCGTCGCGCCCGTGATGACGTGAGCGTCAGTCGTGGGAGTGCAGAGGCTTGCCGGCCAGCGCCAGGTGCGCCTCGCCGAGAGCCTCGTTCTGCGTCGGGTGGGCGTGGATGAGCTGTGCGACCTCGGCCGGCAGCGCCTCCCAGTTGTAGATCAGCTGCGCTTCGCCGACCTGCTCGCCCATGCGGTCACCGACCATGTGGACGCCGACCACGGCACCGTCCTTGACCTGGACGAGCTTGATCTCGCCCGCGGTCTTGAGGATCTTGCTCTTGCCGTTGCCCGCGAGGTTGTACTTCAGGGCGACGACCTTGTCCGCGCCGTAGATCTCCTTGGCCTTGGCCTCGGTGATGCCGACGGAGGCGACCTCGGGGTGGCAGTACGTCACCCGCGGCACGCCGTCGTAGTCGATCGGAACGGTCTTCAGACCGGCCAGACGCTCCGCCACCAGGATGCCCTCGGCGAAGCCGACGTGCGCGAGCTGGAGCGTCGGGACGAGGTCACCGACCGCCGAGATCGTCGGCACGTTGGTGCGCATGTACTCGTCGACCAGGACGTAGCCGCGGTCCATCGCGACGCCCTGCTCCTCGTAGCCGAGACCGGACGAGACCGGGCCGCGGCCGATGGCGACGAGCAGCACCTCGGCCTCGAAGGTCTTGCCGTCGGCCAGGGTGACCTTGACGCCGCTGTCGGTGTACTCGGCGGACTGGAAGAAGGTGCCGAGGTTGAACTTGATGCCGCGCTTGCGGAAGGCGCGCTCAAGAAGCTTGGAGCTGTTCTCGTCCTCGGCCGGGACCAGGTGCTTCAGGCCCTCGACGACTGTCACGTCGGTGCCGAAGGACTTCCACGCGGAGGCGAACTCGACGCCGATGACACCGCCGCCGAGGATGATCGCCGACTCCGGGACGCGGTCCAGGGTCAGGGCGTGGTCCGAGGAGATGATCCGGTTGCCGTCGATCTCCAGACCCGGCAGCGACTTCGGCACGGAACCGGTGGCGAGGAGGACGTGACGACCCTCGACGCGGCGGCCGTCCACGTCGACGGAGGTCGGGGAGGAGAGCCGGCCGTGGCCCTCGATGTACGTGACCTTGCGGGAGGCGACGAGACCCTGCAGGCCCTTGTACAGGCCCGAGATCACGTCGTCCTTGTACTTGTGCACGGCCTTGATGTCGATGCCCTCGAAGGAGGCCTTGACACCGAACTGCTCCGCCTCGCGGGCCTGGTCGGCGACCTCGCCGGCGTGGAGCAGGGCCTTCGTGGGGATGCAGCCGTTGTGCAGGCAGGTGCCGCCGAGCTTGTTCTTCTCGATCAGTGCGACGTCCAGGCCCAGCTGCGCTCCGCGCAGCGCCGCGGCGTAACCGCCGCTACCGCCGCCGAGGATCACTAGGTCGAAAACGGTGCTGGCGTCGTTCGCCACGTCACGTCCTCCATGCATGTGCGCTCGTCGCCGGTCTCCTGTGACCGGGCGGCGGCTGGTGTCCGGCCGCTTTTATGTCGGCCCTGTGGTGGGGGCCCTGTCCTGCCGAGAACCCATCTTCGCACTTGTTGCCGGGCGGCGGGACGCGGGGCCGGTGTGTGAGACCGGGTGATCGCCCGTACGGACAGGTAACCGGGCCGTACGAACGTACGGATTTCGTTGCGGGCGAACGGCGGCGGGCCCCCGGGGGGGGTTCGAGCCCGGGGCGCCCCCGCGCCCACCCAGCTCATAGGAAGCCGGGCGGGGGGGTTTAAGCCACCATAACCACCCA
>NZ_JBSGWV010000101.1:0-4349 GCF_053609105.1 Streptomyces sp. NPDC054975 | reverse complement strand
ACCGCGTCAAACGCCTCCGCGAACACCGGAAACGCCTCGTACAAGCCACGGCCCATACCCAACCGCTGCGCACCCTGACCCGTGAACAACAACGCAAGAGCGCCCACACGATCCGAAGCCACCCCACGCACCACGCCAGCGGCCTGGCCCTCCTCAACCACCGCCGCCAGACCCGCCAGCAACCCCTCACGGTCCTCCGCCACCACCACCGCACGATGCTCGAAAGCCGCACGCGTCACCGCCAGCGAAGAACCCACCTCGGCCACACCCAACCCAGGCCGAGCCTCCACGAACTCCAGCAACCGCGAAGCCTGCCCCCGCAACGCCTCCGCCGACCGACCCGACACCAACACCGGCGCAAGCAAGTCCCCAGCCGGCACCAGTTCCGAAGCCTCAGCCTCCGAAACCCCACCTTCGGGAGCCTGCTCAAGAATTACGTGTGCGTTCGTGCCACTGATGCCGAACGAGGAGACAGCCGAACGGCGCGGACGCCCCTGCTCCGGCCACACCCGCTCCTCGGTCAGCAGCTCAACAGCGCCGGCACCCCAGTCGACCTGCGACGACGGCTCCTCGACGTGCAGGGTCTTCGGGAGAACACCGTGGCGCATCGCCTGCACCATCTTGATCACACCCGCCACACCCGCCGCCGCCTGAGTGTGACCGATGTTCGACTTCACCGACCCCAGCCACAGCGGCCGGTCCCCCGCACGATCCTGGCCGTACGTCGCGAGCAGCGCCTGCGCCTCGATCGGGTCGCCCAGCTTCGTACCCGTACCGTGCGCCTCCACGACGTCCACATCGGCCGTCGTCAGACCCGCACTCTCCAACGCCTGCCGGATCACCCGCTGCTGCGACGGACCGTTCGGAGCCGTCAGACCATTGCTCGCACCGTCCTGGTTCACAGCCGAACCACGCACCACCGCCAGCACGCGGCGCCCATGACGAACCGCGTCCGACAGCCGCTCCACCAGCAGCATCCCGACACCCTCGGCGAAACCCGTACCGTCCGCACCCTCCGCGAACGACTTGCACCGCCCATCAGGCGCCAAGCCGCGCTGGCGGCTGAACTCCACGAAGGTCGCGGGCGTCGACATGACCGTCACACCGCCGGCGAGGGCCATGGTGCACTCGCCCTTCCTCAGCGACTGGACCGCGAGGTGCAGCGCCACCAGAGACGCCGAACACGCCGTGTCCACCGTCACCGCCGGGCCCTCAAGGCCCAGGGTGTAGGAGATCCGGCCGGACACGACGCTCGCCGCGCTGCCCGTACCGACGTATCCGCCGAGGTCTTCGGTGGCCTCGGCGGCGAGGGATCCGTAGTCCTGCCCGTTGGTGCCGATGAAGACACCGGTGGCGGATCCGCGCATCGGGGTGGGGTCGATGCCCGCGTCCTCGAAGAGCTCCCAGGAGGTCTCCAGCAGGAGCCGCTGCTGCGGATCCATGGCCAGCGCCTCACGCGGCGACACACCGAAGAACCCCGCGTCGAATTCCGCCGCTCCCTCCAGGAATCCGCCCACGCCCACGTAGGAGGTTCCCGTGCGTTCCGGGTCCTCGTCGATGAGGGTGTCGAGGTCCCAGCCCCGGTCGGTCGGGAAGGGGCCGAGGCCGTCGGTGCCGGAGGCGATCAGCCGCCAGAACTCGTCGGGGGACGTGACCCCGCCCGGGAAACGGCAGCTCATACCGACGATCGCGATCGGCTCGCCGGCCTCGGCCTCCATCTGGCGGAGGCGGTCGTTCGCCTGGTCCAGGTCGGACGTGATGCGCTTGAGGTACTGGAGGAGCTTGGCTTCGTTGGACATGTGGAGGGGTCACCCGGGTTCGAGTCGGCGGAGCAGGAGCGTTTTGGGCGGGGGCTGGGGGGTGGACGGAGGGCTGACGGCGAGGCCGGCAGGGGCTGCGGCGCCTGCCGTCAGCGGGTCCCGTACTTCTGGTCGATGTAGTCGAAGATGTCGCCGGCCTCGGCGTTCTCCATGTCCAGTAGCGGTAGGGGCGTATCGCCCTCGTGGGCCGTGTCGATCTTCACGAGAAGGTTCCGCAGGCGTTCGGCGACCTCGGTACGGCCCTCTCCCGCGTCCGACTCGGTCAGCCCGAGCACCACTTCCTCCAGGCGCGTCATGGCCGCGACGACCTGTGCGACGGATCCGGACCCCGACAAGGAGCCTGCGTCCAACTCCATTTCGGACAAGAGGTGTTGGGCGAGCGCGGCAGGGGTCGGGTAGTCGAACACCATCGTGGCGCTGAGCCGCATGTCACTGGCGGCTCCGAGTCGGTTGCGGAACTCCACCGAAGTGAGGGACGCGAATCCCAGTTCACGGAAGCTCCGGTTGGCCTGGATCGACCGCTTGTCGGCGTGGCCCAGCACGGCCGCGGCGTGGGTGCGGATGATGTCCACCAGCGCCGTCTCCCGCTTGTCCGGGGAGAGTTGTGCCATCTGCTCCCTGAGGGAGGGCTCGTCCTTCGACCCGTTCGCGACGGTCTCGGTTGTCTCCCTACGCAGGACCGACACGGCGTCGGGGATCTCGTTGAGCAGGGCGCTCGCCCTGCCCGAGGTGAGGTCGCGGGTGAACTGCGCCCAGTCCATGTCACTGATCACCGCGGTCGGAACACCGCTGCCCACGGCCCGGCTCAGGGCGGAGATCGCCGTCTCCGGTGGCATGGCCAGGACACCGGCCCGGCTCAGCCGGTCGTCCACCGCGCTGGATCCGCTGGTCGCCATGCCTCCGCCGGCCCAGGCTCCGAAGGCGATTGAGGTCGCGGGGAGCCCGCGCTGCCTGCGCTGCTCGGCGATGGCGTCCAGTGCGGCGTTCGCGGCGGCGTAATTGGCCTGACCGGGCGAGCCGACGGTACCCGCCAGCGAGGAGAAGAGCACAAAGGCGTCCAGGTCCGCGTCGCGGGTCAGTTCGTCGAGGTGCCGGGCCGCGAGGGTCTTGGAACGCAGGACGGCCTCGAAGCGCTCGGGCGTCAGCCCTTCCACCAGACCGTCGTCGAGTACGCCGGCGGTGTGGACGACCGCGGTCAACGGCCGATCCGCCGGAACCGACGCCAGCACCCGGGCCAACGCCTCACGATCCGCCGCGTCACACGCCTCCACCTGCACCGACACACCCAGCTGCGACAACTCCGCCACCAACTCGGCAGCACCCGCAGCAGCCAAACCCCGCCGACTCGTCAACACCAGATGCTCCGCACCCTGAGCCGCCAGCCAACGAGCGAACCGCGCACCGAGCGCGCCCGTACCACCCGTCACCAGGACCGAACCCGACGGACGCCACACCCGACCCCCGTCCACCACACCCGACACACGCACCAGACGACGACCCAGCACACCCACCGCACGCACCGCCACCTGATCCTCACCACCCCCAGCGGCCAACACACCCACCACACGCCGCACCACCCGCTCGTCCACCACCTCCGGCAGATCGATCAGACCGCCCCAGAGCTGCGGACATTCCAGGGCCGCCACACGGCCGAAGCCCCAGATCTCCGCCTGCCGGACGCCGGCCGTCCGCTCCCCGGGGGCGGTGGCCACCGCTCCCTGGGTCACCGTCCAGAGCCGGGCTCGCAGGCCCTCGTCCCCGATGGCCTGCACGAGCGAGAGGGTTCCGGCGAGCCCCGCCGACACGGCGGAGTCCTCCTGGTGCGCCTCCTCGTCGAGCGCGAGCAGGGAGAGTACGCCCGCCAGCCCGCCGGTCGCGGCCGTGGCCTCCTCGGCCTCACGCAGCAGGCGGCGGAACTCCGCCCGCCCCGCGGAACGGGACGGCACAGGGCGTACGAGGACGTCGGCACCGTGCCGAGTCAGGGTTTCCGCCACCGAATCCGTCCACTCGTCGGGCCGGTGACCTGCGGGCACCACGACGAGCCAGGTCCCGGAGAGGGCTGTCGTGCCGACGCTCTCCGCAGCAAGGCGCCGCCACTCGACGCGGTACTGCCAGCCGGAAGCTTCCGATCTTTCCCGCCGCCGTGCGCGCCAGGCCGAGAGGAGCGGGACGGCCGAACGCAGACCGTCGAGAGCCTCGGCGTCCTCGGTCACGTCGGCGTCGAGCACGGAGCCGAGACCGTCGAGGTCGGCCTCCGCGACCGCCGTCCAGAAGAGCTCTTCCTCCTGATCCCGGACAGCTCCGCCCTGCCGGGAACCGGCGGAGGGCCGAAGCCAGTAGGAGTCCCGCTGGAAGGCGTAGGTGGGGAGGTCGGTGTGCGCGGCGCCGGTCCGGGCGAAGTACGCCGACCTGTCCGACACCGCGTCCTGCGCGAGCAGGTGTGCCAGCGCCGTGACCGCGGTCTGCGCCTCCGGCCGCTCCCTGCGCAACACCGGAACCAGCAACGCGTCGGTGTCCTCGGGCAGGCAG
>NZ_JBSGWV010000100.1:0-4471 GCF_053609105.1 Streptomyces sp. NPDC054975 | reverse complement strand
GTGTGGCGGGTGCGTTGTCGTTGGAGGACGCGGCGCGTGTGGTGGCGTTGCGGAGCCAGGCGCTCGGCGCGCTCGCCGGACGCGGCGGCATGGTCTTCCTGCCGCTCACCGCCGACGAGACCCGCACGCGGCTGACCAGGTGGGACGGCCGCATCGGCATCGCCGCCACCAACGGCCCCCTGTCCACCGTCGTCTCCGGCGACTCGCAGGCACTCGACGAGCTGATGGAGGAGTGCGCCGCCGACGACGTACGGGCCCGCCGTATCCCCGTCGACTACGCCTCCCACTCCCACCACGTGGAAGAGATCAAGGACGAACTGGCCGAACTGCTCGCGGAGGTCACGCCCCGCGCCGCAGAGGTGCCGTTCTACTCCACCGTCACCGGAGAGCCCCTCGACACCACCCGCATGACCGGCGACTACTGGTACGAGAACCTCCGCAACACCGTCCGGTTCGAGGAGACCACTCGACGGCTGATGGAGGCCGGACACGAGGTGTTCGCCGAGATGAGCCCCCACCCGGTGCTCACCACGGCCATCCAGGAGACGGCGGAAGCGGTCACGGCGACCGCCGCCGACGACGCCGTCGTCGTGCTCGGCTCGCTGCGGCGAGGCGAGGGCGGCATGGAGCGGTTCCTGCTGTCGCTCGCACAGATCCACGTCAGCGGCGTCGACCCCGACTGGCGGCCCGCCTTCCCCGGCTCCACGATCGTGGACCTGCCCACGTACGCCTTCCAGCGCGAGCGGTACTGGCCGGAGCCCGTCACCCCCGTCGCCGCCCTCTCCTCGCGCGACGCCGCGCTGTGGGACGCCGTCGACCGCGGCGACCGCGCCGCTCTCGGCACGGTGCTGGACGCCGCCGACCCGGACGCCCTCGACGGACTGCTGCCGCTGCTCTCCGCCTGGCGTAGGCAGGGCCGCGAGCTGTCCGACGCCGCCGGCCGCCGCTACAGGACCGTCTGGCGGCCCGTCGGCGACAGCCGGCGCCCGGTGCTCCAGGGCACCTGGCTGCTGGTGGTCCCCGAGGACCCGGCCCCCGCGGCGGCCACCGTCGTCGGCCAGGTGCGGGAGGAGCTGACCCGGTGCGGCGCGGACGTCGTCCTCCTCCCCGTCGGCGCCGACACCGACCGCGTACGGCTGGCCGCGGCACTGACGGAGCTCCCGGACCTCCCGCAGGCCGCCGGCGTGCTGTCGCTGCTCGCCCTCACCACCGGACCCAGCCAGGACCACCCCGAGGTGACTGCCGCGCTGAACGGCACCCTCGCCCTCGTACAGGCGCTCGGCGACACGGGTGTCCCGGCACCGCTGTGGTGCGTGACCCGTTCGGCCGTCGACGCGGTCGACGACGACCCGGCCACCGACCCGGCACAGGCCCAGCTCTGGGGCCTCGGCGCCGTCGTCGGCATCGAGCACCCCAACCGCTGGGGCGGTCTGATCGATCTGCCGGAGGTGGTGGACGAGCGGGTGGTGCGGCGTGTGGTGGGTGTGTTGGCCGCTGGGGGTGGTGAGGATCAGGTGGCGGTGCGTGCGGTGGGTGTGCTGGGTCGTCGTCTGGTGCGTGTGTCGGGTGTGGTGGACGGGGGTCGGGTGTGGCGTCCGTCGGGTTCGGTCCTGGTGACGGGTGGTACGGGCGCGTTGGGTGCGCGGTTCGCTCGTTGGCTGGCGGCTCAGGGTGCGGAGCATCTGGTGTTGACGAGTCGTCGGGGTTTGGCTGCTGCGGGTGCTGCCGAGTTGGTGGCGGAGTTGTCGCAGCTGGGTGTGTCGGTGCAGGTGGAGGCGTGTGACGCGGCGGATCGTGAGGCGTTGGCCCGGGTGCTGGCGTCGGTTCCGGCGGATCGGCCGTTGACCGCGGTCGTCCACACCGCAGGCGTACTCGACGACGCCACCCTCGACGCCCTCACTACGGACTCCCTCGCCGGCGTACTGCGCCCGAAGACGACCGCCGCGACCAACCTCCACGAACTGACCGCCGACCTGGACCTCGACGCGTTCGTCCTCTTCTCCTCGGTCATGGGCATCCTCGGCAACGGAGGCCAGGCCGCCTACGCGGCCGCCAACGCCTCCCTGGACGCCCTCGCCCGGCTGCGCCGCTCCCAGGGCCTGCCCGCCACCGCCGTGGCCTGGGGCGTCTGGGGCGGCGGCGGCATGGTCGACGCCCCGGTCGAGGAGCGCATGCGCCGCCTCGGCATCCCCGGCATGCCCCCCGAGCAGGCCGTGGAGGCCCTGCCACAGGCCGTCGCCGGCCCGGACGCCTCGCTCGTCGTCGCCGACATCGATTGGGAGCGGTTCGCCCCCCGGTTCCAGGCGACCCGGCCGAGCCCCCTGCTCTCCGAACTCCCGGAGGCACGCGCGGCGCTCACCGCCGCGTCCGCCTCCGCCGCCGACGGGCAGTCCCCGCTCGCCGACACCCTCGCCGGACTCACCGAGCCCGAGCAGCACCGCGCCGTCCTGGAACTGGTCCGTGCCCAGGCCGCCACCGTCCTCGGCCACGCCACCCCGGCCGGCATCACGGCGGGCAAGGCGTTCAAGGAGATCGGCTTCGATTCCCTGACCGTCGTGGAGATGCGCAACCGCCTCGCCGCCGCCACCGGCCTGCGCCTGCCCACCACCCTCCTCTTCGACAACCCCACCCCCGAGGCCCTCGCCGCCTACCTGCGCACCCGGCTCCTCGGCGCGCACGACCAGCAGCCGGCTTCGGGAGCCCGGACACCCGCGGCGGCACCACGGGACGACGACCCGATCGCGATCGTCGGCATGGGCTGCCGCTTCCCCGGCGACGTCACCACCCCGGACGAGTTCTGGGACCTGCTCATCGGCGAGCGCGACGCCGTCGGCGACCTGCCCGGCAACCGGGGCTGGGACCTGGACAACTTCTACGACCCCGACCCGGAGGCCTCCGGCAAGAGCTACTCGCGCGAAGGCGGATTCCTCTACGACGCCGCCGAGTTCGACCCCGCCTTCTTCGGGATCGCCCCCCGCGAGGCCCTGGCCATGGACCCGCAGCAGCGCGTCCTGCTCCAGGTCTCGTGGGAAGCCCTGGAGCGTGCCGGCATCGACCCGGCCACGCTGCGCGGCAGTTCGACCGGCGTGTTCGCCGGCATGGTGTACCAGGACTACGGCTCACGCTTCCACGAGGCCCCGGAGGGCTTCGAGGGCTACCTGGTGACCGGCAAGTCCTCCAGCGTGGTCTCCGGCCGGATCTCGTACGTCCTCGGCCTCGAAGGCCCCGCCTACACCGTGGACACGGCCTGCTCGTCCTCGCTGGCCACCGTCCACCTGGCGGCCCAGGCCCTGCGCAACGGCGAATGCGCGCTCGCCCTCGCCGGCGGCGTGACGATCATGGCGGCGCCCGGCATGTTCATGGAGTTCAGCCGCCAGCGCGGACTGGCCACGGACAGCCGCTGCAAGCCCTTCTCCGACGCCGCCGACGGCATCGGCTGGGGCGAAGGCGCCGGCATGGTCGTCCTGGAGCGGCTCTCGGACGCCCGTCGCAACGGGCACCAGGTGCTGGCCGTGATCCGTGGTTCCGCCGTCAACCAGGACGGCGCGAGCAACGGCCTCTCCGCACCCAGCGGTCCGTCGCAGCAGCGCGTCATCCGGCAGGCGCTGGCCGACGCGGGAGTGTCGGCGTCCGACGTCGACGTCGTCGAGGCGCACGGCACGGGCACGAGGCTCGGCGACCCGATCGAGGCGCAGGCCCTGCTCGCCACCTACGGCCAGGGCCGCCCCGCGGACCGGCCCCTGTGGCTGGGCTCCCTGAAGTCCAACATCGCCCACCCCCAGGCCGCCGCAGGAATCGCCGGCGTCATCAAGACGGTGCTCGCCCTCCGGCACGGCCGACTGCCCAGGATCCTCCACTTCGACGCTCCCTCCTCCCACGTGGACTGGTCGGCGGGCGCCGTACGGCCCCTCGCCGAGACCCGCGACTGGCCCGTGACCGGCGACAAGCGCCGGGCCGGCGTCTCGGCCTTCGGCATCAGCGGCACCAACGTCCACGTCATCCTCGAACAGGCGCCGGAGCAGGCGGACGAGACCGCGGACGCGGCGGACCCCGAGACCACGACGGACCCGGACGCCCCCGCCGCCGCGCCATGGCTGCTCTACGGCCGCACCGAGCAGGCACTGCGCGACCAGGCGACCCGGCTCGCCCGCCACCTCGACGCCCACCACGACCAGAGCCTCACCGACATCGGCTTCTCACTCGCCACCACCCGGACCGCGTTCGAGCACCGGGCGGCGATCACCGCCACGGACCGCGACGGAATCCGAGCGGCACTCGGCGCGCTCGGCGGCTCCCTTGAGTCCACCGACCCCGTCGGCCCGGCCGAAGCCACCGGCGTCGCGGGCCTGCTGACCGGCCAGGCCACCGAAGGCGGCACCGTCTTCGTGTTTCCGGGTCAGGGTTCGCAGTGGGTGGGTATGGCTGCGGGTTTGTTGGAGGAGTCGGAGGTTTTCGCGGGGCGTGTCGCTGA
>NZ_JBSGWV010000099.1:0-5028 GCF_053609105.1 Streptomyces sp. NPDC054975 | reverse complement strand
CTTATCTAGATCTCGTCTCCATCTGTGCAGGTCATGAGCCATCGACCTTTGAGGGACGTGCGGTCAGGCGCGTCAATGCAGTGGGTCAATCGCCAGAGCCTCATTCTGAGCTCGCGAATGTGCAGAGCGAAAGCACAGTCGAACGTGCAGTGTGTGATCGGCGACGATAAACGGTCGACGAACGGAAGGTCTTGCAGCACCCTTCGGGGCAGAGCCCGACGACGAGGAGCAAGGTGATCACCCAGGGCGTGAAGATCGCAACGCGATGCGATGCCTGCGGCGGTGTGCTGACACGCGACATGGGCCAGTTCATCGACCGCGGACTCCTGTGCTGGGGGACTGAAGGTGCCTGCCAGTCATGCACCAACGCGTGGTGCGAACAGGACAGCGGCCGCGAGACTCCGGAGGAGATCCGCCAGGCGCTCCTGTCCGAACACGGACCTGCCCGGCTCCGCCTGATCGGGCCCGAGACAAGTCCGGTGGCCGTCCTGCGTGCTCTTCGCGAGGTGCATGGCTTGACGCTCACACAAGCAAAGGCCTTGGCAGATGAGTTGAAGACAACCGGGCTGATGGGAACGCTGGTCGAGATGGAACTCATCGCCGCCCGACTCCGGCAGCGCTCAGTCATGGCGGCGGTTGAGACGTGATCGGGACGCCGTCGCAGAGGTGGAAAAGCCGATCGCGGACCCCAGTGGCGAGGACTGGAGCGAACGGTGATCGGTAAGGGACTTCCTAACGCTGGCTCCCTTCCCGGATCATCTGTCGAAGGCTGGTGCGGGCTGCGGCCAGATCCCGCTCGAGTTCTTGAGCATGACCAACGAGCGGTCGGAGCTTGATCACCTCCTGTTCGAGCTTCCTGTTTGCTTCGGTGAGCTCGGCGATCCGCTCTGTGATTTCTCGGTTACTGATTTGGTCAAGCTGGTATCCGAGCTGCTCTCGCATGGCGGTCCGGAGCTGATCGCGTTCGGTTCGGAGTCCCCTGATCTCCTCGCGGGCCATGGCAAGGTCGGTGTGCAGGCTGGTGGTGCTTGCTCTGCGGCCCTCGGCGGCTGCGGTGACGGGAGCGTGTTCCTGCCGCCTAATGGCCGCCTGGACGTGTTCTCGGACGCCCTCGGCATAGACCAGCCAGGTCGACACTTGGGCAGCGCGGGCGACGGCGGTGAAGGAGATCGGCTCGCCTTCGCTCAGCATGCGCCGGATGGTGTCGAGCACGCGTTGGCGCTTGAGGAGGCTGGTCTGCCGCCGGGACTCGGCGAGGACGTCAGCCGGGGTTCGGGAAGCCATCTCACGCTTCCTTCTTGGAGACGGGGGTCAAGGGGAGGAGCTTGCGGTCGCCGCCGGCCCGGATCCGCCGGAGGACCGCGGAGGCCTCCTCCAGTTCCGTTCGCTCGTTGTCGGGCAGGGCTGCCATCCGGTCGCGCATCTTCGCCGCGACCTCTTCGTAGGAGCCGATCTGGGCGGTGAGGTTGTCGACGACGAAGGTGGCCGCGTCCATCGCGCGCGCCGTCTCGCGGTCGGCCCGGAGGCTGTTGGCGTGATCCTCGATCGCGGGCAGGTAGGACGGGTCAGGGCGGTAGAATCCGCAGCCTGAGCACTGGAAACGGATCGGGCATGCGTGCCCGCCGGCCTTGACGTTGGACGGCTCGGTGCAGCCGCCAAACGGAACTGCCACCGAACGTTGTTCGTAGGCGGTCGACGAGCATGGTCTTGAGGCCCCGTGCCGGTCGGTGACCATCAGGCTGAGTGTCCTGACCGCCTGGCGCTTGCGTTCCAGAGAGACCCGGTAGTAGCCCATGGTCGTTTTTGGATCGTCGTGGTCCATCAGGTCGCGGAGCACGTCGACCGGGGTGCCGGCGTCGGCATGCCTTTGGGCGAAGGAGTGCCGGAAGGCGTAGGGATAGACAAGCGAACGGTCGAAGGGGAGCACATTGCCCTCGGCGTCCAGGACGTCGCTGTCCAGCCTGTCCAGGGTCTTCACCCAGATCCGCATTCCGGCACTGAAGTTGTTGCTGACGAGGTGATCTGATCCTCCGGCGGAGGTGATCGCCGGGAACAGGTAGCGCTCACTGACGGTCGGGGCGTCCGGCAGGGCGTCGCGAAGGGCCTGCCATTTCTCGATCGCCGTGACAGTCGACGAGGTGATGGGCAGGCGCCGCCGCATGCGGCGGCCCTTGTGGTTGTTCCAGATCAAGGAGACTTCGTCGCGTTCACGTTCAAGGCAGTTGCGGGGCAGGGAGACGACTTCCAGGGGGCGGCGGCCCGAGTCCCGGAGGACGACGTAGGCGGTCTGGAACATGAGCTTCACCAGTGCAGGGTCCATCGCCCCGTAGGTGACGCCGGTCCCGAGGGAGGCGAGCTGGGCATCGAGTTGACGGATGACGTGCTCAGGAATCGCTTTGCCGATCTCGTCCTCGTTGGTGTCCTCGTCCGGGATACGGTGGAAGGGGCGGCGAATGAACGAGCCCGGGGCGTCCAGCAGGCCAGCCAGACGCCCGAAGTCGATCGTCTGGCAGAAGCCCGACCAGAGATCGCCGCGATATCCGGCGCCGACGCGACGTCCGTCCTGGTCGACGGCGGCAGCGATCTCGTCGAATGCCGCCTGCATGTGCGCGGCGTCCAGGGCGACTGTGTCGATGCCTCCGCCAGGCAGCCGGTTCATGCCCTGACCAGCGAGGACACAAGCCCTCAGCCATCTCTTGAATGCCGGGCCCGTAGGCCTCTCGGCCTCGGCCCGGCGCCGCAGAAGTTGGCGCAACCATGGCTGGTGGATCACCGCCAGGTCGACGCTGCCGAACTGTTCGCGTCGGCCGGAGCGGGTGGCGCCCTTCAGCCCTGCCGCCCGCAGGTCGAAGTGGTCCTCGCCGCGGGGATCGCGTCCGCTGAAGGCGACGTAACCCTGGTGGACCGACCAGACCAGCTGCCGGAGGACCGATTTCTCGTTCGTGGTCCGCATTCTCGGCTTCAGCGTGTCGGCCGTCAGCAGCAGGCTCGTTCCGGCAGCGAATGCCTCGTTGAGGATCGCCCGCAGCGTGAACGGAGGCATGGACGAGCCCAGCACGTCGCGCTGCTGGATCGCATAGGCCAGTTCCAGCCGCAGCAGCGGCGGAAGCTGGAGAAGGGAGAACTGAGCAGCGGTCAGCACCGGCGGTTGTTCCGCTGCCCATCTGCGAAGTTCTGGGGTGTCAGCCGTCCCCTTCAACCCGGCCTCCATCCGCCGACGCAGGTGGTAGGTGCAGATCGGACTCCGCTCGTGGACGCACCGATTCCAGCACCCACCGACCATGCACTCGGGTGGCGTGGGGAACGGCTTGACGCTGTATGTGTCGAGCCATTCGCCAACCGTGAACTTCCCCCCGCGTCGACGCCTGTGCCGTCGCCAGCTGTTGTAGTGGGCCTGGCAAAGCTTGTGGATGATGCCGACACGACCGCACCTCACCGAGCCACGAGTGACCTCGCAAAGGGCCGGGTCGTTGCCGCGCGGCCGGTCGGACGGACAGTATTGAACGTCGAATTCCGCCCAGGTCAGCCCACTCTTTTCGCGGCCGCGCGTGCAGCCGCGACAGCGGGCCCGAGAGCCGAGCACGGCCCGGCATCGAGGGGTGCGGCATCGCCAGATCGAGGTGCGGGGGCTGTCCAGGTCCCCGGTGAAGAGCCACCACTGCTGATCCCATTCGCCCGGTCGCCATGCCGGATCAATGTGATCGCCAAGCCACTTCTGCCAGCCCGCCCAGTCGACGCCGAACGGCGTGACGGCCTCATGGAGAGGGACGCCGGCCGCCGTCATTGGACACCTGCCGCAACGCGCTCGACAGCTTCGCGGCGCTCGCTGTCGGTGGTGTGCAAGTAGGGCTTGAGCGACCCAGGCCACTCGTGTCCGAGCAGGTCCTGGACAACGTCCCGGGGAACCCCGGCCCTGATCCACTCCGTCGCCGCAGTGTGACGGAGCATGTGCGGACGGGCAACGACTTCGCCCCACTTCGCCAAGCGGTCGAAAAGCTGCTTGGCGTTCGGGTAGCTCATCGCCCGCCCCAGCGGCGCGCGGAACAGGTTCACGAAGACCATGTCGCTGTCGGCAGCCTCAGGGACTGCCTCGCGCTCCCACTGGTAGTCCCGGTAGTAGCCAGCGACGTCCTCACTCACCGGGATCGTCCGGGACTTCCGGGACTTCGCCAGCGCGTTGTTGGCGTTATCCCGGCGCCGGTGAACATGAACGTGAGGGCCGCTGACATGGCAGCCCAGAAGGCGCGAGTCGGCGAGGAAGTGGACATCGGCCCGGCGCATGCCCAACGTCTCGCCGATCCGCATACCGGTCGCCCTCATCAGCACGATCAGGAAACGGTCACGGGCATTCCGAGCCAGCCGGATCATCAACTCCACCTGCTCCGTTGTGAAGCACTCGATGCCCGGGTCTGTCGTTGCGAACTTCAAGGTCCGTTCCATGACAACCCGCTCTCCACGGCCTTCTCCCGCGACCCCCCTCGGCAGAAACCGCAGGAACTTCGGCTTGACCACGGCCATGGCGACCTGCTCGGAGACCCAGCCCGGGCCGACACCGAACAGCAGAAACTGCGTCATCGTTCCCAGAATCGCGTTGGCGCTGCCGTCCCGCCGGAAGCGGATCGCCGACTGGTTCCGCCGGCCCCGCGGCGGCAACGGGACGCTCACCAGCCAGTCTCGGAACCGCACCAAGTTCTCGAAGCCTGGGTCCGACCAGCTCAGCCCCCGCTCGTCGCACCAGGTCAGATACAGGGCCAGCCGACACGCATAGTTCCGCTCAGTGTTCACCGACCGACCCAGGCCGCGTACCTGCTCGAGGAACGCGGTCGCCTCGCGATGGATCTTGAAGTCGCCATCGATGACCACCCAGGCAACCCTTGAGGAGCCCGGCAGCACAGCTTTCTCAGCTCGATAGATCACGCATGGGCTAACGACCCAAACAGCTCAGCGACCTATCAGATATCCATCAGTCACGCAGACGAAGGAACCCTGGCCTCACGTCCCTCACACCCGAGAACCACCTCTAGATAA
>NZ_JBSGWV010000098.1:0-5471 GCF_053609105.1 Streptomyces sp. NPDC054975 | reverse complement strand
CGAGATCACGGCCGTGGCCGCCGAGCTGGCCGCCGAGATGATGGCCCGCCTCGAAGAGATGGAGACCCAGGGCCGGGCCACCTGGAAGCCCACCAAGGCCCGGCCGCGCCTGGTCGTCGTCGTGGACGAAGGGGCCGAGGTCATGACCCTGGCCAAGGCCGCCATGGACCACCTGTCGTCCATCGCCCGCATGGGCCGGGCCGCTGAGGTCCACCTGTGGTGGTGCACCCAGAAGCCGACCCAGGGCCAGGGCGGCGGCATCGACCCGCAGATCAGTGCCCAGATGGGCGTTCAGCTCTGCCTCAAGGTCAAGACCCCCGGTGAGGCCCGCACGGTCCTGGGCGAGGACGCCACGGCCGAGGGCTGGCACGCGAACAAGCTCCCCAAGCCGGGTCACGTACTGATCCGTGGGGAGGGCCGGGGGCCGGTGGCCGTCCGGGTCTGGCACCTGGACGACGACCAGGTGAAGACGCTCCCCGAGCGGGAGCCCTGGCACGGCCAGGCCGCCCCGGTCGTCCCGGTGAAGCCCAGTCAGGAGAACGGCCCTGTACGGCCGTCTGCGGGCCCGGCGGCCCCGGCCCCGGCCGATGACACCAAGGCCGCCGTCCTGGCCGCTCTGCGGGCCTCCAAGGGCCCTGCAAGCCGTGCCCAGTTGGTCACCGCTACCGGCCGAGGCAAGTCCGCCGTAGGTGACGCCCTGGCCGCCCTCGTCGCCGAGGGCCGGGCCCAGCGCACCGGAGCCGGTTCCGCCACCCGCTACACGACCGCCGAGGAGGCCGCCGCATGAGCCACGAACTGACCCCCCAGGCCGCCGCCCTGGCCGCCGCCCAGGCCGCCGCCCAGGAGGCCCGGCAGGACACGCAGACCCTCGAAGTGATCCGCCTCCTGATGGAGAACCAGACCGCCCAGGCCCAGGCCCAGGCCGTCCAGACACAGGCGCTGGCCGCCGCGCTCCTCGCCCAGCAGCAGCCCCGGAAGTCCTCGGCTGACCGGGCCTGGCTGGTCCTGGCCGCCCTCGGCGGCGGGGCCGTCCTGGTCTGCCTGTTCCTGGCTCTCTCCGTGGCCGCCGTCGCGGTCGCCGTCACTGCCCCTGTCGCCGTCAAGGCGGTCCGCGAACTCCGGAAGGACTCCAAGTGAGCCAGCACATTGACCCCCAGGTGATCCGCCGGACGAACACCGTTCTCACCGCTGGGACCTGGTTCCTGATCGTCGGCGTCGTGTTCTACAGCCTGATGACCACCACGCCGTTCGTGGCCGCCCACTCCGCCCCCGGCTGGGAGTGGTCCGGCTTCGTCCTCGGCCTCATGGTCGACGTGGCGTTCGTGATGGCGCTCCAGGCGGACAGCGTCCTTGCCCGCTACGGGGCGGCCGACCCCGGCCCGTGGCCTCGACGCTTCCGGTTCTTCACCGGCGGGGCGTCGGTCTTCCTGAACGTCTGGACCGCCGTACAGGCCCATGACTGGGTGGGGGTGGCCGTCCACCTGATCGCCCCGGCGCTCCTGCTGATCGTGGCCGAGGTCGGCCCCGTCTACCGGCGGGCCATGACTGAGGCTCTGGCCCGTGCCGAGCAGACGGCCCCGGTGTCCACTGGACAGCCCGCCTCGTCCACCCCGGCCCCGGCCGAGGTCGCCGAGCAGGACACGCCGCAGGTCGAACCGGTGGACACCCCGGCCGCCGAGGTGGACACCCCGGCTACCGAACGGCTGTCCACCGAGGCCGCCCGGAAGGCGATCGAGGACGGATGGCGCAAGGGCCTGAGCACCCGCGAGACGGCCGAACTGTCCACCCGCACCCATCAGTGGGTGGCCCGTGAGTACAACCGCCTGGAGGCCAAGCACGGGCCCCAACCGGTCCCCGGTCAGCTCCAGCTCATGAACGCTGGCTGACGACACGCCAACGGCCCGCCGGTCAATTCCGGCGGGCCGCACGGTCGTTGTAGGGCAAGATCGACCCCCAGACATGGCAACGGCCCAGAGCTGCGAACTCTGGGCCGTCCGCCTCCGAATCTCGACGACACCGAGACAGGAAACGTTGCTTTGAACAGCCTACGAGAGACCCCGGCCCAGACTCCACAAGGAGCGAGCGGCGGCGCGGCCCCGGCAGGGCTTGTTACATGTGCCATAACTCGCCGCGTAAGCGAGACCCCCCAGAAAACCGCAGGTCGGAAGGCCAAGCGCCCGCGCGCCTTCCCCACCCCGGAACTGGTCTCCATCGCCGCCGGGATGTTCAACAAGCGGGACGGCTGGGACGGGCACGAGGGGCCCCGTCCGGTCGTCACCATCGCGCCCGGCGTGGTCTCGATCGGGTGGCCCGACATCGCCCGGCAGGAGCGGACCCGCGAGCGGGCCGAGCGGTCCCGCCGCGCCCAGGTGGACGAGACGGCCCGGTACATCGCCGAGCACGGGCACGCGCCCGAGCGGCCCGACCCGTCCCGCACGGTCACCGAGTGGTCCCGGAAGTCCCGGGCCCGCATGGTCCGCACGCTGGCAGAGCTGGACTACTCCCCGGTCCTGGGGCTGGGCCTGCGGCTGCCCATGACGACGCTCACGTACCCCGGCGAGTGGCTGTCTGTCGCCCCGACCGGGAAGGCCGTCAAGCGGCACCTTGACCAGTTCCGCAAGCGGTTCGAGCGGGCTTGGGGCTTCGCCTTCGTCGGACTCTGGAAGCTGGAGTTCCAGCGTCGCGGGGCCCCGCACATCCACCTGTGGGGGCCTCAGCCGGAAGGGCGGGCCGGGGAGCTTCGCCGCATGACACAGCGCCGGTACCGCCCGGCCGTGGGCGACGCGCTGACCTACCGCGAGTGGCTGTCTGTGGTCTGGGCGGACATCGTTGACCACCAGGACCCCGAGCAGCGTCGCCGCCACCAGCTCGCCGGTACGGCCGTCGATGCGGTCGAGGGCGACCGGATGACCGACCCCAAGCGGCTGGCCGTGTACTTCACCAAGCACGGCAGTTTCAGCGCGAAGGAGTACCAGCACGAGGTACCGCTTGAGTGGCGGGAGCCGGGCACCGGGCCGGGCCGCTTCTGGGGGTACTGGGGGCTGGAGAAAGCCACGGCCGGTGTCGAGCTGGAGCCCCGGGAGGCAATCACGGCGGCCCGCATCCTGCGCCGGTACGCGCGCTCTCAGGGCGTCACGCGACAGGTCAGCGTGCCGCGCGGCGTGGTGGTCGACCGCGACACGGGCGAGGTGATCCGGCAGAAGTACCGGAGGGTGCGCCGACCGGTCCGCCGGTTCGGGTCGGGGGCCGGGTTCCTGTGCGTCAACGACGGGCCGTCCCTGGCCACGTTGGTGGCGCGGGCGGTCCACACGGTTCACGGCCCCTCGGCCTGAACCGCCCGGCCCCCTCGGGCCGGGTTCGCCCCGGCGCGACCGTAGGGAGTGCGGGGCAGAGCGTCCGTAAGCGAAGCGCACGGGCATAGCTCGCTCCCAGGGGAATCGGACGACAGGCCGTCAGCGGCCGAACTCGGCCGATTCCCCTGGGCGGCACCCACGTAAGGGGGTGGGAGGTTCTGCCGTCGAGAGGGCCCCCAGGGCCCGACCGCCGGCGGGTTCTCCCACCCCCGACCCTGACCACGAAACGCAAGAAGCCCCGGAGCCGTCAGGCTCCGGGGCTTCGTCGTTCGGCCGGTGGGCTACAGCGTCAGGTGGAGCACCACCAGGACCACCAGGGCCACGCCGAGCGGCGTCACTGCGATTGCGATGCGGATGTGCATCGGTCCCCCTCTCTTCGTGCTCACCCTGAGCACTGAGAGGCAGCCTATCCCGCGTGCGTCAGTCTGCGCCGCTCGATTCAGACTGACTCGCTCGTTTCGACAACTGACGAAACGAGGGGCCCGGAGATACGTCAACTGACGAAACTCGGCGGGCTCTTGGCCTGCGGAGACCCGCGCCCGGCCTGCTGCGCTGCCCTGCGCACAGCTCCCCCGCTCTGGGGGGGTTCCCTCCGGTCGGGCAGCGGGCGAAGCCCTAGCGGGCCGACTCGGGGGGTGCAAGCGACACGCTTTTCGTCGCTTGCACCCCCCGGGGCGGTCTGCTTGCCTCTGGCGCTGCCTGACCGGAGGGAACCCCCCCAGAGCCCCCACCCCGACCACCTACGGACCCGCACCCAAAGGCGGTCCCCCTCCCCTCTGGGAGCGGTTGCCGGGGGTTGGGGGCGGAGCCCCGTTTTCACCACCGACAAACCCGCGCTTGACAACCCTTGTCCAGATGGTCAATGCTTTACCACGTGGCAAGCGAAATCAGCCCGGCGGAAATCCGGGCGGCTGCCCTAGAGGCACTAAGCGGGCCGGGAGAGCGACGCAGGCGACTGCTCGCCGAACTGGCAGAGACCGAGGAGGAACTACGGCCCTTGATCGCGAGAGCGGTCCGGGCCGAAGTCCCCCACCGACAGATTCAGGAGGTGACCGGGATTTCACGGCCGACGATCGGCAAGATCGCCCGTGACTCTGAGTGATTGACCGCCCGGCTCCTCGCGCGCGTACGCGTAGGGGGCCCTAGGACCGCCGGTCGGTCGGTCGGGCGATCACCCGACGTACACAACAAAACAAGCGAGCCGCCCCGGGGCTGGACCCCCCGGAACGGCTCTAACGACGAACACGAGAGGGAACCTCGTGCACATCGCTGCTGCTCATGATCCCACCCTGGTGGGGGCCCTGATTGACGCTCTCGGCGTCAAGGGCCTGGCTGTCCTGCTGGCCCTTGGCTGGCTGCTCCTGACGTACAAGTCCCGGGCCTTCCGCCGGGCTCAGTGGAAGGCGTTCGGCTCCGCGTGCCGGGCGGCCTGGCGCATGGTCCGGCACCTGGTGACGGTCTACCGGCCTCGCCGGATCTGGCCGACCAAGGAAGAACGCCGAATCCTGTCCCGGCTCGCTCCGAGCAACTGGCGGCAGCGAGCCGAATCCCGGGGGCTGAACGGCACGCTGACCAGCCGTCCGAAGCTGACCGAGGCGGGCATCACGTGCAATGTCCGGCTGGACGGCACGTGGACCGTGGCCAAGCTCAAGGCCGCCGAGGACCACATACGCAACCTGCTGGGCTGCCGCTCGGGTCTGCGCATCGAGATCACGAACGGCAAGCGCGGGGGCTGGGCGGCCCTGGTCCTGCGGACCCGCACGGCCGTGGACGGCGCTGACCTCAAGTGGACGCCCAAGGCCCAGGGCATCGGCCTGGACACGGTGACCGGCCGCGCGGTGAGCGTGAACCCCTATCAGCGGCTCTTGGTCGCCGGAGAGTCCGGCGCGGGCAAGTCGGTGGCCCTGCGCCCCCTGCTGGCCGCCGTCGCTGCTGACCCGCTGGCCGCCCTGGTCTACATCGACGCCAAGCGCGTTGAGGGTGCCCTGTGGCGGAGCCGGGCCCGGATCGCCCGGGACGGGGCCGAGATCACGGCCGTGGCCGCCGAGCTGGCCGCCGAGATGATGGCCCGCCTCGAAGAGATGGAGACCCAGGGCCGGGCCACCTGGAAGCCCACCA
>NZ_JBSGWV010000097.1:0-6362 GCF_053609105.1 Streptomyces sp. NPDC054975 | reverse complement strand
GTCAGGACGCCATCAGGCCCAAGCTCCAGATACGCGCTCACGCCCTCGGCATCGAGTGTGCGCACCGCATCGTGGAAACGGACCGCTTCGCGGACATGCCGGACCCAGTACTCGGGGTCGGCTATCTCCTCCGACACGACCGTGCCGGTCAGCGCCGAGACGAAGGTGATCTGCGGCGCCTGGAAGTCCAGGCCTTCGACAACCTCACGGAAACCGTCCAGCATCGGATCCATCAACGGGGAATGGAAGGCATGGCTGACCCGCAGCCGCTTCGACCGCACCCCCGCAGCCGACAGAGCCTCCACCACGCCCGCCACGGCGTCCTCGGCACCGGAGATCACTACCGCCTCAGGGCCGTTGACCGCCGCGATCGCCGCACCCTCCACCAGGAGAGGAGCAACCCGCTCCTCCCCCGCCTGGACGGCGACCATCACGCCACCCTCGGGCAGCGCCTCCATCAGCCCGCCACGTGCCGCTACCAGCGCGGCGGCGTCCGTCAACGACAGGACACCCGCCGCATGCGCGGCCGCGATCTCGCCGACCGAATGCCCCGCCACGAAGGAAGTGCGCACACCCCACGACTCCACCAGACGGAACAACGCCACCTCAACGGCGAACAACGCCGGCTGAGTGAACCCCGTACGGTCCAGCAGATCCTGCTCCTGGAACACCACATCCTTCAGACCACGGCCCAGCAGCGGATCCAGCTCCGCACACACCGCGTCAAACGCCTCCGCGAACACCGGAAACGCCTCGTACAAACCACGGCCCATACCCAACCGCTGCGCACCCTGACCCGTGAACAACAACGCCACAGACCGCTCACGATCCGAAGCCACCCCACGCACCACACCAGCGGTACGACCGTCCTCCGCCACCGCTGCCAGACCCGCCAGCAACCCCTCACGGTCCTCCGCCACCACCACCGCACGATGCTCGAAAGCCGCACGCGTCACCGCCAGCGAAGAACCCACCTCGGCCACACCCAACCCAGGCCGAGCCTCCACGAACTCCAGCAACCGCGAAGCCTGCCCCCGCAACGCCTCCGCCGACCGACCCGACACCAACACCGGCGCAAGCAAGTCCCCGGCCGCCACCGGCTCCAAAGCCTCAGCCTCCGAAACCGCAGCCTTCGAAGCCTCAGCCTTCGAAGCCTCGGCCTCCGAAACCCCACCCTCCGAGCCCCCGCCCCCGGGCGCCTGCTCAAGAATCACGTGCGCGTTCGTGCCGCTCGCCCCGAACGACGACACGCCCGCGCGGCGGACCCGGTCCGTGTCCGGCCATGCCTGCTCTTCGGTCAGCAGGCGAACCGCGCCGGCACTCCAGTCGATCTGCGAGGACGGCTCCGCGGCATGGAGGGTCCTCGGGAGGATGCCGTTCCGGAGGGCCATCACGGTCTTGATCACGCCGGCGACACCGGCCGCCGCCTGGGTGTGGCCGATGTTGGACTTCAGGGAACCCAGCCACAGCGGCTGGTCCTCGGGACGGTCCTGCCCGTACGTGGCGAGCAGCGCCTGCGCCTCGATCGGGTCACCCAGCTTCGTACCCGTACCGTGCGCCTCCACGACGTCCACGTCGGCCGTCGTCAGACCCGCACTCTCCAACGCCTGCCGGATCACCCGCTGCTGCGACGGACCGTTCGGAGCCGTCAGACCATTGCTCGCACCGTCCTGGTTCACAGCCGAACCACGCACCACCGCCAGCACCCGGCGCCCATGACGAACCGCGTCCGACAGCCGCTCCACCAGCAGCATCCCGACACCCTCGGCGAAGCCGGTACCGTCCGCACCCTCCGCGAACGACTTGCACCGCCCATCAGGCGCCAAGCCGCCCTGCTTCATGAAGTCGAGGAACATGACCGGGGTCGACATGACCGTTGCGCCGCCCACCAGCGCCTTGGTGCACTCGCCGCGCCGCAGGGCCTGGACCGCCAGGTGCAGCGCGACCAGCGACGACGAGCACGCCGTGTCCACCGTCACCGCCGGACCCTCAAGGCCCAGGGTGTACGAGACCCGGCCCGTCGCCACGCTGCCCGCGCTGCCGTTGACGAGGTAGCCCTCCAGTTCCTCGGGCACGTCGGTGACGCTGGTGGCGTAGTCGTGGTACATCAGGCCGGCGAAGACACCGATCCGCTCGCCCTTGACCGACAGCGGGTCGATGCCCGCCCGCTCCAGCGCCTCCCACGACGTCTCCAGCAGCAGCCGCTGCTGCGGATCCATCGCCGTCGCCTCACGCGGCGACACACCGAAGAACCCGGCGTCGAACTCCGCCGCCCCGTGGAGGAATCCGCCCACGGGTTCGTACCCGTCGCGGGAGTACGCCCCGGTGACGTCCCAGCCTCGGTCGGTGGGGAACGGGGAGACGCCGTCGGCGCCGGAGGCCACCAGGTGCCACAGCTCCTCCGGGGTCTCCACACCGCCCGGGAAGCGGCAGCTCATGCCGATGATCGCGATCGGTTCGCCGCTCGCCGCCTCGGATTCGCGCAGCCGGCGCCTTGTCTCCTGGAGGTCGTTGGTGACCTTTCGGAGGTAGGTGCGCAGCTTCTCCTCGTTGTCCGCCATGCCCGAGCCCGATCCCGTGGTTGAGGTCTTGTTCGTCGTCGTCATTGGTGTGGGTGTCGCGTTCGCGTTCGTAGGTGCTTCGGCCATGTCCTGGTCAGAGCTCCCCGTCGATGAAGGCGAAGAGTTCGTCGTCGCTCGCCGTGTCGACGTCGACCGTGGGTGCCTCGCCGCCGGACCCGCCGGCCCCCCCGGATCCGCCGGCAGCGTCGGCGGGCCGGGCGCTGTTCGTGTCGCCGCCGTACCTCACCAGGAGTTCCTGGAGCCGTCCGATGAGGCGGGCGCGTGCCGGGTCGGTCGCCGAGGTGGCCGACAGGAGGTCGTCGACCAGGAGCAGGTTGGCGAGCACCTTGTCGGCCGAGGGGCGGCGGCTGCGGGCCAGCTCCTCGCGGAGGTGTTCGGCCAGCGCCAGCGGCGTGGGGTAGTCGAAGGCGAGGGTGGCGGAGAGCCGGAGTCCGGTCGCCTTGTTGATGCGGTTGCGCAGTTCCACGGCGCTGAGCGAGTCGAATCCGAGGACCTTGAACGTCTGGTCCGGTCCGACCGCGGTGGCCGAGTCGTGGCCGAGGACTCCGGACGCCTGGCCGCAGACCACGTCGAGGAGCAGGTCGCGCTGTTCGTCCTCGGGGAGGGTGGCGAGTCGGTCGGGCAGCGTGGGGCCGGCCTGGGGTTCGCTCGTGGTGGCGACGGCGGGCTTACGGTTCGGCAGCCGTACGACTCCGGTCAGCAGCGGCGGGAGCGTGCCCGCGGCCGCCTGCTCGCGCAGGGACGCGGTGTCCAGCCGCAGGGCGAGGACCAGGCTTTCGGAGGTGCCGTGGGCGGCGTCGAAGAAGGCAAGGCCCTCCGTCGAGTCCATCGCGGCGATCCCGGCCCGGCTGAGCCGGCGTACCGCGAGGTCGTCCAGGTGCTCGGTCATGGCGCTGCGTTCGGCCCAGAAGCCCCAGGCCATCGCGGTGCCGGGAAGCCCCCGTGCGCGGCGGTGGCCCGCGAGCGCGTCGAGGAAGACGTTGGCCGCGGCGTAGTGTGCCTGGCCGGCGGTGCCGAAGGTTCCGGCGGCGCCGGAGAAGAGGACGAACTCCGACAGCTCCAGGTCGCGGGTCAACTCGTGGAGGTTGAGGGCCGCGTCCACCTTGGGGCGCAGTACGGCGTCCACCTGCTCGGGCGTCAGGGATTCCAGTACGCCGTCGTCGAGGACGCCGGCGGCGTGGATCACCGCGGTCAGCGGGTGGGCGGCGGGTATGCCGGCCAGGACGGCTTCCAGCGCGTCGCGGTCGGCGGCGTCGCAGGCCGCGACCGTCACGGTGACGCCCTTCGCGGTGAGTTCGGCGACGAGCTCGCTCGCACCAGGGGCAGCTTCGCCGGACCGGGCGGTGAGCAGCAGGTGCCGCACTCCGTGGGTGTCCGCCAGGTGCCTGGCGACGAGACCGCCGAGGGTGCCGGTGCCGCCCGTGACGAGGACGGTGCCGTCGCTGTCGTACGCGGGGCGCGTGGTCGTGGGCGCGGTGCCCTGGTCGCCCAGTCGGGCCAGTCGCGCGGCCAGCGTCTCGCCCTCGCGTACGGCGAGTTGCGGTTCACCGCCGGTGGCCGCGGTCGTCAGCGCGGCGGCCACGGCGTCCGTGTCCAGGCCCTCGACCTCGTCCTCGCGCTCCCCCACCGCGGGGAGGTCCAGGAGTGCGAACCGTCCGGGGTGCTCCGTCTGCGCGGAGCGCAGCAGGCCCCACACGGCTGCGTGTTCGAGGTCGTGTGCGGCCTCGCCGGGGACGGCGGCGACGGCTCCCCTGGTGACGAGCACGAGGCGGGAGTCGCCGAGGCGGTCCTCACGCAGCCACCGCTGGACGAGTTCGAGCGCGGTACGGGTCGCCGTGTGGACGGCGTCCGCGGTCAGTGGCGTCGAGGACGGGGGCAGCGGCCACAGCACCACGTCGGGCGCCGGCGTCCCGTCGGCCACCGCGGCGGCCAGGGAGGCCGGGTCGGCGTATGCGGTGGGCTTGTCCGCACCGGCGGTGGTGACGGCCTCGGTGAGCAGCGAGGCGAGGTCGGCGGCGGGGCCGTCCGTGTCGGGGTCGGCGAGCACGGCCCAGCCGAGGCCGTTCGCGGTCTGCGGGCCGCCGGTCGGGACGGGGGTCCACAGGAGCCGGTGGAGCGGTTCCGCGGTGCGGTCGTCGCGCAGCTGGTCGTCGGTGATCTCCCGCAGGATCAGGGAGTCCACGGTCGCGACGGGCCGTCCCGCCGTGTCGCTGACGGTCACCTGTACGCCGTCCTGGCCCACCGGGGCGAGCCGGACGCGTACGGCGGTGGCGCCGGTACGGAGGAAGCGCACACCGGTCCACGAGAACGGCAGTCGGCGCCGGCCGCCGCCCTGGAGGAAGGTGCCGTGGAGGGCGGCGTCCAGGAGGGCCGGGTGGAGTCCGTAGGCAGCCGCCTCGTGGTGGTGCTCCTGGGGCAGGGTCACTTCGGCGAAGACGCCCTCGCCGCTGCTCCAGGCCGCGGTCAGGCCGCGGAAGGCCGGTCCGTACTCGTAGTGCGCCTCGTCGAACGCGGCGTAGAGCGAGTCCAGGTCGACGGGTTCGGCGTCGGCCGGCAGCCATGCGGTGTCCGGGCCGAGGGTCGGCTCCTCGTCCGGTGCCGGTGTGGCGGCCGGGGCGAGCGTGCCGGTGGCGTGGCGCAGCCATGTGCCGTCGGTCGCGCCGGAGAGGCGGGAGTGGAGGGAGAAGGTGCGGCGTCCTTGGTCGTCGGCGGTGCCGACGGCGAGGTGCAGGTCCACGGAGCCCTGCTCGGGAAGGAGCAGCGGGTTCTCCAGGGTGAGTTCCTCCAGGTACTGGCATCCGGTGTGCTCACCGGCGTGCAGTGCCAGGTCCACGAAGGCGGTGCCGGGCAGCAGGAGGGTTCCGGAGAGTCCGTGGTCGGCGAGCCAGCTCTGGGACCGGGGGGAGAGCCGGCCGGTGAGGATGAGTCCGCCGGTTTCGGGCTGGGTGACCTGGGCGCCGAGCAGCGGGTGCGCCGCCGGGGTGACGCCGAGTTCGCCCGCCGCGTCCGCGGGCGAGCCGCCGCGGGAGGTGTCGAGCCACAGGAACTGCTGCTGGAAGGGGTAGGTGGGCAGGTCGACGCGGCGCGCGCCGCTGCCGGCGAACAGCGCGTCGCGGTCGATGTCCGCGCCGTGGACGTGGAGTTCGGCCAGGGAGGCGAGGAACCGTGCGGTGCCGCCTTCGTCGCGGCGCAGCGATCCGACGACGACCGCGTCGACGTCGTGGTCGGCGGCGGTGTCCTGCACGCCGGAGACGAGCACCGGGTGGGGGCTGGCCTCGACGAAGAACCGGTGGCCGTGGTCGATGAGGGCGGTGACGGCCCGTTCGAACTGGACGGTGTTGCGGAGGTTCTCGTACCAGTAGTCGCCGGTGAGGCGGGTGGTGTCGAGGGGCTCTCCGGTGACGGTGGAGTAGAACGGCACCTCTGCGGCGCGGGGGGTGACCTCCGCGAGCAGTTCGGCCAGTTCGTCCTTGATCTCTTCCACGTAGTGGGAGTGGGAGGCGTAGTCGACGGGGATACGGCGGGCCCTGATGCCGTCGGACTCGCAGCGTTCCATCAGATCGGTGAGCGCGTCCGGGTCGCCTGCGACGACGGTGGACGAGGGGCCGTTGACCGTGGCGATGGCGAGGGTGTCCTCGCGTCCGGCGATGAGTTCCCGGACCCGGGCGGCGGGGCCGGCGACGGCGACCATGCCGCCGCGTCCGGCGAGCGCGCCGAGCGCCTGGCTCCGCAACGCCACCACACGCGCCGCGTCCTCCAACGACAACGCACCCGCCACAC
>NZ_JBSGWV010000096.1:0-7161 GCF_053609105.1 Streptomyces sp. NPDC054975 | reverse complement strand
GGGGGGGGTGGCCCCGCGTTTCCGCCGGGCGCCCCACCGCACCGGGTCCAGCCCCGTCAGGCCCTGTCGTCAGGCCTTGTCCTGCATGGAGCTGCGCGCGGGGTTGCCCTGCTCCGCGGCCTTCGGGTCCTTCTCGTCGGCCTTCGCGCGGACGCCCTGGGCGATGCGGGCGCCCAGCTTCTCGTCGATGTTCCTCCAGTACTCGAAGGCACGCTCCAGGACCGGCTCGCTGACACCGTTCAGGAGGTGACCGACCACGTTGTCCACCAGGCGGTCACGGGCCTCGTCGTCCAGTACCTCGCGGACGAGGGTGCCCGGCTGGCCCCAGTCGTCGTCCTCCGGGTGGGAGACGTAGGCCGCGCGGGTGATCTCCCCGTCGGCGGTCCAGCTGGGCGGGGACCCGTACCGCTCCGTGTCGGCGGCCGGCCCGCCCTTGGAGTTCGGGGCGTAGACCGGGTCCGTCCGCTTGTGGTACGCCATCGCGCCGTCCTTCGAGTACGAGTGGACGTCGACGACGGGCGCGTTCACCGGGAGCTGCTGGTAGTTCGTGCCGAGGCGCGCGCGGTGCGCGTCCGCGTACGAGAAGAGCCTCGCCAGCAGCATCCGGTCGGGGCTCGGCCCGATCCCGGGGACCAGGTTGTTCGGCTGGAAGGCCGCCTGTTCGATCTCGGCGTGGTTGTCGGTCGGGTTCCGGTCGAGGGTCATACGGCCGACCGGGATGAGCGGATAGTCACCGTGCGGCCACACCTTGGTGAGGTCGAACGGGTTGAAGCGGTAGTTCGCCGCGTCGGCGTACGGCATGACCTGCACATGCAGCGTCCAGCTCGGGAAGTCGCCGTCGCGGATGTGCTCGAACAGATCCCGCGTGTGATAGTCCGTGTCGACGGCCGCCATCTGGTCGGCCTCGGCCTGGGTGAAGAACTCGATGCCCTGGTCCGTCTTGAAGTGGTACTTCACCCAGAACCGCTCACCGGAGGCGTTGATCCACATGTACGTGTGGGACGTGTAGCCGTTCATGTGGCGCCAGGTGCGCGGAATGCCCCGGTCGCCCATCAGCCACGTGACCTGGTGGGCGGACTCCGGCGAGAGGGTCCAGAAGTCCCACTGCATGTCGTGGTCGCGCAGGTTGTTGTCGGCGCGGCGCTTCTGGGACCGGATGAAGTGCTGGAACTTCATCGGATCCTTCACGAAGAACACCGGCGTGTTGTTGCCGACCATGTCGTAGTTGCCTTCGCTGGTGTAGAACTTCACCGCGAAGCCGCGCGGGTCGCGCCAGGTGTCCGGGCTGCCGCGCTCCCCTGCGACGGTCGAGAAGCGGGTGACGAGCTCCGTGCGGGTGCCGGGTTGGAACAGGGCCGCCTTGGTGTAGCCGCTGACGTCGTGCGTGACCTCGAAATGGCCGAACGCGCCGCTGCCCTTGGCGTGCGGCTGGCGCTCAGGGATCCGTTCCCGGTTGAACTGGGCCATCTGCTCGATCAGGTACGCGTCCTGCAGCAGGATCGGGCCACCGGGTCCCAGGGTGAGCGAATGTTCGTCGCTCTCCACCGGGGCGCCGGAGTCGGTCGTGGTGTGAGGTCGGTCCTCGGTCATCGGTCGGTCTGCCTTCCTTGTACAGATCTGCGGCGGACGTCTCGGCATGTCCACTCACCCGGCGCCGCCGCGGCAAACGTCTTTGCCGCGATCGGCTGCCCCGGGCGGGCGTCGGGGCACGTCGGAAGGGGCGGCGGCCTTCCGCCCCGCCCACCCCTCCAGCCTGGCCCGCCTGGGCCGAAGCCACCACCCGAGGGGCTCACCGGCGCGAGGCACCTACCCGTGCCCCTCCGACGTCGTCGCCGCCGGGCGGCCACGGCGCCGGAGCCAGCGGCGGCGGGGGCGGGGGTGGACCGCCCGGCCCAGGCGCCGGCCGATGAGCAGGTAGGCGAGCAGGGCGCCGGTGGTGTTGAGCAGGACGTCGTCGATGTCGAAGGCACGCCCCGTGATCAGGGCGCCCTGGATCAGTTCGACGAGGAACATCGTGCCGACCGTCACCAGCGCCACCCGGACCAGCCCACGGGTCCGGCGGGAGAGCAGGGGCAGCAGGAGGCCGAACGGCATGCCCAGCGCCACATTGCCGCCCAGCTGCTTGACCGTGTCCACGAAAGCAGGCTGCTCCAGATAGGCGCGGATGGAGCTGCCGGGCGTCAGGTTGCTGCGCGTGAGCGGTACGGACGCGGGTGACGCGTCGAGCGTGAGCCGCCCCAGCACGATGGCGAACCCCACCATGCCCGCCAGGGCGATCAGGCCGACCAGCACCCGGAGCGCCCGCGCGGGCCTGCGGCGGCCGGGCTCGTCGGCGGGCCGTGCAGGCGTCGCCGGGGCCGCGGGCGCCGCGCGCCCCGCCTCCGTCGTCGTCCCGCTCGCCCCCGTGACCCGTCGGTACAGAAATGCCTTGGCCTTCATGTCCCGTCCCCTCCACGGCCGCTCTCGACGTGGGACCCGAATACCCCGGAAGCGGCCGGGCACGCCGACCCGCGTCTGCCCGGTGGCCCGCACGGCCTCGCCCCGCACACGGTGTCCGTGTACGGGGCGAAGGGTGCCCGGGGCCGATGGTGACTGTCGGGCCCCGTCCGTCAGGCGTGGTGCGAACGGCGACCGGTGAAGGCCCGGAGTATCAGGAGCAGGACGACCGATCCGACGACCGCGGCGATCCATGTGGACAGCTCGAAGAATCCGTCGACGGCGTCGACCTTGAAGATCACCTTGCCGAGCCAGCCGCCGAGCAGGCCGCCGCAGATGCCGATGACCGTGGTGAGCAGCAGCCCACCGGGGTCCCGGCCCGGGGTCAGTGCCTTGGCGATGAGTCCGGCCAGCAGCCCGATGACGATCCAGGCGATGATTCCCATGAGTCCCTCGTCTCCTTGGCGTTCAGCCTTCTGTCCGGCTTCTACGTTCCGCCTCTCTTCTCGCATGTACGCCAAGGGCGTTCGCAAACATGTCCGGGCGAGGTGGCGTCTCCAGGGCCCGTTCAGGCGGGGTGGCCGGGCGAGAAGTGCGCGGCGTCGCTGAGGAGGAAGAGCCGCGGGCGGCTGTCCTCGGAGGAGGGCGGTTCCTCGGCAGGGCCTTCGGCGACCGGCGCGAGCAGGAAGCCGACATGGTCCCCGCCGTCGAGCCGCGCCTCCACGGTGCCGGTGAACCAGCCGGGGGAGTGCGCGAGGACGGGGCTGCCGGCCTCTCCGGGCCGCCAGTCCACGCGGGCGAACTTGTCGACGGCGTCGCCCGTCTCCTCACCGAACAGGCGCGCCGTGCCGCGCTGTTCGGGGCCCAGGAGATGGACCGTCAGATGCGAGGAGCGGCAGGCGACCCGGTAGGTGTGGTTCGCCCGGGACAGCCACACCACGAAGCGGGGCGGGTCGATCGAGCTCTGCGAGGCGAAGCCGACGAGGCAACCGGCCCGCTCGCCGTCCGGCGCCGTCGCGGTGACGACGTACATCGTGGGGTCGAGCTTCGACGTGAAGCCGTCCAGGCCGGCCACGGTCAGTCACCCGCCTCCCGCGGCTCGGGGCGGCTCGCCTCCGCCTCCGGCAGCGGGAGCCGGCAGGCGGAGCGGCCCGCCGACCAGGACGCGCGCAGGTGGGCGCCGAGCCGGTCCTCCAGCACCGCCGTCGCCGCGCAGCCGAAGGCGACGTCCGCCTCGAGACGCGGTTCGGAGGCCAGCAGTCCGCCGATGACCTCGCGCCGCACGACCTGCTCGTGGACGGCGTCGGCCTCCACGTGCTCGTCGTAGAAGCGTTCGGCCGCGGGACCCGCGCCCAGGCGGCGCATCGCGTGGGCCAGCCGTCGTGCGCCCGGTGACGAGGTGACCTCGACGTAGCCGAAGTGCCCCACCAGCGCCCCGCGCAGGGCGCGGTGCAGGCCGAAGAGGGACATGAGGTTGACGGTGGCCAGCAGCGGCGCGGGCGCGTGGTCGACGTACCGGCCGTACGTCGAGTCGAGCCCCAGATCGTCCATGAGGTCGGCGAAGAGCCGGGCATGGATGTCCGCGGGTCGCCCGGCGCCGAACTCGTCGTACTCGATCGCCACCATCCCGGCCTTGGCCCGCCCGGTCAGCCGGGGGATGACCCAGGCGTGCGGATCGGCCTCCTTGAGGTGGTACAGGGAGCGCAGGGCGGCGTACTCCCGCATCTGCCACAGCTCTCCCTCGGTCTCCAGGAAGCGGCTGACGCTGTCGCCCGGGTCGACCGGCTCGATCAGCAGCGGGCCGAACACCGCGTCCACCGTCCGGTCGCCGTCCGGGACGAGGGCGCGCAGGGCGTCCAGGAAGCGTGCCTCCATCCCCTGCCGCATGCGCAGCAGGTCCGGGTCCCACTCGCGGTCGTCGTCGACCCCCTCGAAGCCCCGGTAGTGCAGCTCGTACAGCAGGTGGAGGGCGAGCTGAAGGTCCTCGCCGAGGGGGTCGGCCGCCGGGAGCGAGCCGGGGGAGTACCGAGGCGGAGCGTTCGTCCGCAGGGCGGTCAGCACGGCACCGGACAGCTCGCCGCGTTCCTGGGCGAGGCGGGGGCCGGTACGCGTCGTCGTTACGGCCGAGGTCATCAGGGGTCCTCTCGTGCGGCGGGGCGCTCGCGGGGCCGGTGGCTGGTGTCGCACCACGGGTACGTACGGCTACGGCGGCAGGTGCACAGGGCGACCATGAAGCGGTCCGACCGGACCACCGTCCCGTCGTCCAGGGTCACCTCGACCGGCCCTTCGACGAGGACCGGACCGCGCGGGTCCATGACGACCCGACGCGTACCGCCTTCAGAGGCGCTGGGCACGGATGATCACCAACTCTTCCCACGTCTCGGAACTTCCGGCGATCCCCTCGCGCAGCAGCCAGTCGCGCCGGGACCGCAGCACGGGCCCCCAGGGGACGACGGCCCGCCGTGTCACCGCCGCCTGCAGTCCGGCCCGCTCCAGGTGCCGGAGCGTGGCTTCCGTACCGCACATCCCGGAGTGCACGAGCAGAAGGACACCGCCCTCTTTCAGGAGCGCGGGGGCGCGTGCGCAGATCCGGTCGATGACCTCCCGGCCGTCCCGGCCCGCGTCCCACGCGCGGGCGGCGCCGTGCGACGGGGGCCGCGGCGCGGGGGAGGGCACATAGGGAGGGTTGGCCAGGACGAGGTCGAAGCGCCGGCCCTGGGCACGGGCGGCGAAGTCCCCGTGCAGGACGCGCAGCGGGCGTCGTTGCCGCAGGGCGTTGACCCGGGTCGATATCACGGCCCGCCACGACACGTCGGTCGCGGTGACCCGCGCACCGGTGGCCGCCGCGCGCAGGGCGAGAGCACCGGTTCCGGCTCCGATCTCCAGGACCTGGTCATGCGGCCCGAGGTGTTCGTCGCCGAGAGCCTCGGCCAACAGCCACGTATCCCCTTGGGGGCGGTAGACGCCGGGCAGGGCGATCAGCCGAGCCGTCTCCGGCGGGGCCATGAGGCTGGTACTGGGCACCGGGCACCTCCGAGGTGTTGTCCACGGTCTGGGCGAACATCATTCCTGCCCGCGTGTTCCCCACCCCCGCCCCGCCATGCCGCCGGAGATCGGCGCAGTGAGGGGACTTTTACCGTGATTGAACTGTTCCGCGCCGGGCACGCGCGACACGAACGCAAGGAAGCGGAACCAACGGACGAGGAGATTTCTCGTGAGCATGGTGACGGAATCCATCGACGTCGACGTCCCGGTGCGCAACGTCTACAACCAGTGGACCCAGTTCGAGGACTTCCCGAACTTCATGGAAGGGGTGGAGGACGTCCGGCAGGTCGACGACCAGCACTGTCACTGGAGGACCAAGGTCGCCGGGGTCCAGCGGGAGTTCGACACCGAAATTGTCGACCAGCTCCCCGACGAACGCATCTCGTGGCGCACGGTGGGCGGTGACGTCAGCCAGAAGGGCGTCGTCACCTTCCAGCAGCTGGATGCGTCGCACACCCGCGTGAGCCTGGCCATGGACTTCCAGCCCGAAGGCATGGCGGAGCGGACCGGCGACGCCCTCGGCGTCCTCGACCGGCGCGTCAAGGGCGACCTGAAGCGCTTCAAGGGCTTCATCGAGGAGCGCGGCCACGAGACGGGCGGCTGGCGCGGCCGCATCGCCCCCGGCGAGAACCCCGTCCCCGGCCCCGGTCTGTACCCCACGGACCCGGAGGGCAGGCGCCTCGGCTGACCAGCCCCCACCATGGAGCTGTAGGCAGCACGAGCACCCGGGCCGAGGAGGTGCCCCCGATGGGCTACGTGAAGGGCGCGCTGAAGCGTATCCGCGGCATGATGAAGGACTCCGACGGCAAGGTCCTGCAGAACCAGGACCTGCGTGAGGAGGGCCGGCACCTCCAGGAGGAAGGCCGGGCCGAGACCGCGACAGCCCACCCCAAGCGAGGCAGGCACCGCCGGCCCTCGGACCTCTGACCCCGACCAGCGCCGCACCCACGCCGATCCGCGCATCTCGCGCAGGCCGGCGGGGGTGCGGCGCTCTCGTTCTTGTCACTGTGACCAGCGTCACACGATCGGCCCGTGATGATCCGCGTGCGGGATCCGCTTGACCATCCGGTGGGTCCACCGGAGCCACCGCCACGTGTCGAGGCAGGGGTGATCAGGATGGACCACGGGGTACGGGCGCCGCGGGCAGCCGAGATGGAGCAGCACGCGGCCGAGTTCGTCAGACGCGTGACCGCGAGAAACCGCCTGCCGCTGGACTACGGAGTGGCGAGCCTCGGCGTCGTCGACCGGATCGTCGACGGCCTGCGCCGCGGCGGCGCCCGGCGTCAGGAGGTGGCCGGGCCGTTGCTCGGCCTTGGCGCGTACGTCGGCGAGGTCCTGGCGCGCCAGGCCGGCGCGGAGTGGGTGGACCTGCCGGTGGACCACCCGCTCCGCACCGCCTTCGAGCAGCCCGTCGCCGTCCGGATGCCCGACGGCCGACTGTGGAATCCCTTGGGCCGGACCGTGAACCGCTTCGTGATCGGCCCCCAGGAATCCCTTCAGACGTACTTCCTCACCCTGCACGGACGCCGGTCGGCACGGCCGCGCCGCAGCGGCTGCCCCTCCGCCGGGCTGACAGCGGGTGTGTGCTGACGGCCTGGCACCCCAACGAGACGCCGAGAAGCCGCGAAAGGGACAGGGAGCCGCCGGGGACCCGCGGACACCACCGCACCGGCCCTGACC
>NZ_JBSGWV010000095.1:0-7666 GCF_053609105.1 Streptomyces sp. NPDC054975 | reverse complement strand
CCCCTCTTCGGAGGGGCGGGCCGTCGCCCGTACCCAAACGCTTCTCCCGGGCAAGGACGGCATCGGCACCGTCCGCCGCACCACCCTCCCCGGCGGCCTGCGGATCGTCACCGAGACCCTGCCCTCCGTGCGCTCCGCCACCTTCGGCATCTGGGCGCACGTCGGCTCCCGCGACGAGACGCCCACGCTCAACGGCGCCACGCACTACCTGGAGCACCTCCTCTTCAAGGGCACCAAGCGACGCAGCGCCCTCGACATCTCCTCCGCGCTCGACGCGGTCGGCGGCGAGATGAACGCCTTCACGGCGAAGGAGTTCACCTGCTACTACGCGCGGGTCCTCGACACCGACCTGCCGCTCGCGATCGACGTCGTCTGCGACATGCTGACCGGCTCGCTGATCCTCGACGAGGACGTCGACGCCGAGCGCGGCGTGATCCTCGAAGAGATCGCGATGACCGAGGACGACCCGGGCGACGTCGTGCACGACCTGTTCGCGCACACCATGTTCGGCGACACCCCGCTGGGCCGCCCGGTCCTCGGCACCGTGGACACGATCAACGCCCTCGACCGGGGCCGGATCGCCCGCTTCTACAAGAAGCACTACGACCCGACGCACCTGGTCGTCGCCGCCGCGGGCAACATCGACCACGCCACCGTCGTACGCCAGGTCCGCCGCGCGTTCGAGAAGGCCGGCGCCCTCTCCCGTACGGACGCCACCCCCGTCGCCCCCCGCGACGGCCGGCGCGTGATCCGCACCGCGGGCGCCGTCGAGGTCCTCGGCCGCAAGACCGAGCAGGCCCACGTCGTCCTCGGCATGCCGGGCCTGGCCCGCACCGACGAGCGCCGCTGGGCCCTCGGCGTACTGAACACGGCCCTCGGCGGGGGCATGTCCTCGCGCCTCTTCCAGGAGGTCCGCGAGAAGCGCGGCCTGGCCTACAGCGTGTACTCGTACACCTCCGGCTTCGCCGACTGCGGCCTCTTCGGGGTGTACGCGGGCTGCCGCCCCAGCCAGGTCCACGACGTGCTGAAGATCTGCCGCGACGAGCTCGACAAGGTGGCCTCCGACGGGCTCACCGACGACGAGATCGCCCGCGCCATCGGGCAGCTCTCCGGCTCGACCGTCCTCGGCCTGGAGGACACCGGCGCGCTGATGAACCGTATCGGCAAGAGCGAGCTGTGCTGGGGCACCCAGATGTCGGTCGACGACATGCTCGCCCGGATCGCGTCCGTCACCCCGGACGACGTCCGTGAGGTTGCCCGTGATGTGCTCGGGCAGCGTCCTTCGCTGTCCGCCATAGGGCCGCTGAAGGACAAGCAGGCGGCACGCCTGCACGAATCCGTCTCCTAGAGAGAGTTCTGAAGAGCAATGAGCAAGCTGCGCGTGGCGGTCCTCGGAGCCCAGGGCCGTATCGGCTCCGAGGCGGTACGGGCCGTCGAGGCCGCCGAGGACATGGAACTGGTCGCGGCCCTCGGCCGCGGCGACAAGCTGGAGACGCTCGCCGAGACGGGCGCCCAGGTCGCGGTCGAGCTGACCACCCCGGACTCCGTGATGGCCAACCTCGACTACTGCGTACGCCACGGCATCCACGCGGTCGTCGGGACCACCGGCTGGACCGAGGAGCGCCTCGCGCAGCTGAACACCTGGCTCGACGCCTCGCCGGAGACCGGTGTCCTGATCGCCCCGAACTTCTCCATCGGCGCCGTGCTGACGATGAAGTTCGCCCAGATCGCGGCCCCGTACTTCGAGTCCGTCGAGGTCGTCGAGCTGCACCACCCGAACAAGGTGGACGCCCCCAGCGGCACCGCCACCCGTACCGCCCAGCTGATCGCGGCCGCCCGCGCCGAGGCCGGCCTCGGCGCCCAGCCGGACGCGACGGCGACCGCCCTGGACGGCGCGCGCGGCGCGGACGTCGACGGCGTCCCGGTGCACGCCGTACGGCTGCGAGGTCTCCTGGCCCACCAGGAGGTCCTGCTCGGCGGCGAGGGCGAGACCCTGACGGTCCGTCACGACTCGCTGCACCACTCCAGCTTCATGCCGGGCATCCTCCTGGGCGCCCGCCGTGTCGTCACCACTCCCGGCCTCACCTTCGGCCTGGAGCACTTCCTGGACCTGGGCTGAGGCGGACGGGCCATGGGTGGAAAGATCACGTACGTCTTCCTCGCCGCCGTCCTCGTCCTCGTCTTCGGCGTGGTGGCGATGGAGGGCGTCCTGCTCATCCTGACGGGCGAGCCGGCCGCCGTGGGCATGGGCGCGGTGGCGTTCCTGCTGCCTTGCGTCGGCGGCTGGTTCCTCTGGAAGAACACCGCCTTCGCGCGGAACGCGCAGCGGCTCGCCCGTGAGCTGGAGGCCGAAGGCGGCCTGCCGGTGGACGAGTTGAAGCGCACGGCAGGCGGCCGGATCGACCGGGACTCGGCCGACGAGGTGTTCGCGAAGCGACGCGCCGAGACCGAGGACTCACCCGAGGACTGGCGTTGCTGGTTCCGGCTCGCGGTCGCCTATCACGACGCCCGCGACACCCCGCGCGCCCGCAAGGCGATGCAGCGCGCGATCGCGCTGCACGCGGGCCGCACGGTCAGCGCGTAGCGGCCGGTACGGCAGCGTCCGGTACGGCGACGCCGTACTCGGCGTTCCACGCCTCGACCGTGTCGGCCGCGCGGTCGAACGCCTCGACGCGGGAGAGGAAGTCGGCGTTGTGGTCGGTGAGCAGAGTGATCTGCTCACCGTCCCGCTGTACGAGAATCAGCGCCTGGCCCTGCACCGTGCGGGGCAACCCCAGCCACCGCACCGGCTGCTGAGCCGTGCGCGCGTGCGCCACCCGGGCCCAGGCCACGGTGGAGGTGGTGAAGAAGCCGACCCGGCGCACGCCGTGCCGGCTCACCCACGTGCCCACGCGCAGCATGCGCAGCGCCGCGAGGATCACGAGGACGGCCAGCCCGAACGTGACGGCCGCACCGCTCGCCGCGCCGGCAGCGGCGATGATCACCGCGGCGAACAGCACGAACGACGCGAGCAGCAGCGCGAGCGCGGCCGCGCCCACGCGCCAGGGGCCGGGGCGGTAGGGCCGACGCCACTGGTCGTGGTCGTCGAACGGCAGCGCGACGTCGTCGGTCGCGTCAAAAGCGCGGTCGGCCGTCAGAAAAGGCAGGGGCACGACTGATCCTCACTCACAAGCACGCTCGAAGGGGCTGTGCCCGGTGAGGCTACCCAGGTGGTCTCGACCGGGCCACCTCAGGGGGGCCGAACTGCTCAGCGACCGTCGGAGGCCTCGGACTGCTGCCGGTGCCCCTCGGTCGCACCCGACTGCATGGACGGCATCCCGAAGAGCAACGAGCCGACGAGACCGGCCACGACGGTCAGCCCGACCAGCGTACGGCCCGCGAGCTCGGAGACGCTGAGGCGCTCCCTCGGCGGCGGAGTGACGTTACTGCGGAAGCGGTCGGCCTCTGCGACGAACGAGAACGGGACGGCCTCACGCCGGCGGAACATCAGGTTCACTCTCCTTGGATCTGGTGCGACGGGTGTCACAGATACAGACGAGCAAAGTCATCTTTCGGTGCCCGATTTCCCCGGATTGGCCAAAGAATGTGATCCAGGTGGGTGTGGGGGTCCGGGGGCATCGGCTCCCCGTAGAGTGGGCGCCGCCCGAGCGACGCACTTTGGAAGGACCCCGCCGGTGAGCGACACCCCCGCAGCAGATCTCAAGCCCAGCTTCCGCAGCGATGTGACGGTGGAGCTGGTGAAGCACAGCGCCGCCGACTCCGACGTGCTGTGGGCGGCCCGCGTCTCCACGGCGGGGGAGCAGTCGCTCGACGAACTGCAGAAGGACCCCGAGCGGTCCAAGGGGCTCATCAACTATCTGATGCGCGACCGGCACGGCAGCCCCTTCGAGCACAACTCGATGACCTTCTTCATCAGCGCCCCGATCTTCGTGTTCCGCGAGTTCATGCGCCACCGCGTCGGCTGGTCGTACAACGAGGAATCGGGTCGCTACAGGGAGCTGGAGCCGGTCTTCTACGTCCCCGACGCCTCCCGGAAGCTCGTCCAGGAGGGCCGCCCGGGCAAGTACGTCTTCGTCGAGGGCACCGAGGCCCAGCAGGAGCTGACCGGCCGCGTCATGGAGGACTCGTACGTCCAGGCGTACGCGGCGTATCAGGAGATGCTCGCCGCCGGCGTCGCCCGCGAGGTCGCCCGTTCGGTCCTGCCCGTCGGCCTCTTCTCCTCGATGTACGCCACATGCAACGCGCGCTCGCTGATGCACTTCCTCGGTCTGCGTACGCAGCACGAGCTGGCCAAGGTGCCGTCGTTCCCGCAGCGGGAGATCGAGATGGTCGGCGAGAAGATGGAGCAGCACTGGGCCGAGCTCATGCCGCTGACCCACGCCGCCTTCAACAAGAACGGCCGTGTGGCCCCATAAAGCACAGATGTACGACCACGTCACGCGAAGTGTCCGTATTGCGACGTTTCACGAAGTTCATCTAGGCTGATCAAACGGACCCGGCACTGCTTGAACCCCCGAGCAGGCAGTGCCGGGCTCCCTTTCTCACGTCCCCCGAGGGGACACCGGGCGATGAGCAGCGAGTAGCGTGTTACCCATGGCTCCGATCTCCACTCCGCAGACCCCCTTCGGGCGGGTCCTCACCGCCATGGTCACGCCCCTGACGGCTGACGGCGCACTCGACCTCGACGGTGCCCAGCGACTCGCCGCCCATCTGGTGGACGCAGGCAACGACGGCCTCGTCATCAACGGCACCACCGGCGAGTCCCCGACCACCAGCGACGCGGAGAAATCGGAGCTGGTACGGGCGGTACTGGAGGCGGTCGGCGACCGCGCCCACGTCGTCGCCGGCATCGGCACCAACGACACCCACCACTCCATCGAGCTCGCCCGCACCGCCGAACGCGACGGCGCGCACGGCCTGCTCGCCGTCACGCCGTACTACAACAAGCCCCCGCAGGAGGGCCTGTACCGGCACTTCTCGGCCATCGCCGACGCCACCGAGCTCCCTGTGATGCTCTACGACATCCCCGGCCGCAGCGGCGTCCCGATCGACACCGAGACCCTCGTCCGGCTCGCCGAGCACCCCCGGATCGTCGCCAACAAGGACGCCAAGGGCGACCTCGGCCGCGCCAGCTGGGCCATCGCCCGTTCGGGCCTCGCCTGGTACTCCGGCGACGACATGCTCAACCTGCCGCTGCTCTCCGTGGGCGCCTGCGGCTTCGTCTCCGTCGTCGGCCACGTCGTGACCCCCGAGCTCCGCGCCCTCCTCGACGCCCACCTGAACGGTGAGGTCCAGAAGGCCACCGAGATCCACCAGCGGCTCCTGCCGATCTACACCGGCATGTTCCGCACCCAGGGCGTCATGACCACCAAGGCCGCCCTCGCCCTCCAGGGCCTCCCGGCCGGCCCGCTGCGGCTGCCCCTCGTCGAGCTCTCGCCCGAGGAGACCGCCCAGCTCAAGATCGATCTCGCCGCAGGCGGGGTAGAAGTCTGATCACAAGCTTCACAACTGAATATCCGATCGGCAAACGATCGACCGACAACAGCAAGTGCACGAATGTCATGCGCGCCACGTGCCCAAGCGGTACGTGGCGCGTGTGGTGAGGAGAGTCTTTTGAGTCATCCGCATCCTGAACTCGGCGCTCCGCCGAAGCTCCCCAAGGGCGCCCTGCGTGTCATCCCGCTCGGCGGGCTCGGCGAGATCGGCCGGAACATGACGGTCTTCGAGTACGAAGGCCGCCTGCTGATCGTCGACTGCGGCGTCCTCTTCCCCGAGGAGGAGCAGCCGGGTGTCGACCTGATCCTGCCCGACTTCACCATCATCAAGGACCGCCTCGACGAGGTCGAGGGCATCGTGCTCACGCACGGCCACGAGGACCACATCGGCGCCGTCCCCTACCTGCTCCGGCTTAAGCCGGACATCCCGCTCATCGGCTCCAAGCTGACCCTCGCCCTGATCGAGGCCAAGCTCCAGGAGCACCGGATCCGCCCCTACACCCTTGAGGTGAAGGAGGGCGACCGGGAGAACCTGGGCCCCTTCGACTGCGAGTTCATCGCGGTCAACCACTCCATCCCGGACGCGCTCGCGGTCGCCATCCGCACCCCCGCGGGCATGGCGGTCGCCACCGGCGACTTCAAGATGGACCAGCTCCCGATGGACGGCCGGCTCACCGACCTCCACGCCTTCGCGCGGCTCAGCGAGGAGGGCATCGACCTCCTGCTGTCCGATTCGACGAACGCCGAGGTCCCGGGCTTCGTCCCGCCGGAGAAGGACATCTCGAACGTCCTGCGGAACGTCTTCGCGAGCGCCCCGAAGCGCATCATCGTGGCCAGCTTCGCCAGCCACGTGCACCGCATCCAGCAGATCCTCGACGCGGCGCACGAGTACGGCCGCCGCGTGGCCTTCGTCGGCCGCTCGATGGTCCGCAACATGGGCATCGCCCGCGACCTGGGCTACCTCCGCGTCCCGGCCGGCCTGGTCGTCGACGTGAAGACCCTCGACGACCTGCCGGACGACGAGGTCGTGCTGGTCTGCACGGGCTCCCAGGGCGAGCCGATGGCCGCCCTGTCCCGGATGGCCAACCGCGACCACCAGATCCGGATCGTCCAGGGCGACACCGTGATCCTGGCGTCCTCGCTCATCCCGGGCAACGAGAACGCGGTCTACCGCGTGATCAACGGCCTGACCCGCTGGGGCGCCAACGTCGTCCACAAGGGCAACGCCAAGGTCCACGTCTCGGGTCACGCCTCGGCCGGCGAGCTGCTGTACTTCTACAACATCTGCCGTCCGAAGAACCTGATGCCGGTCCACGGCGAATGGCGCCACCTGCGCGCAAACGCCGAGCTCGGCGCGATGACGGGCATCCCCAAGGACCACATCGTCATCGCCGAGGACGGCGTCGTCGTCGACCTGATCGACGGCCGCGCCCGCATCACCGGCAAGGTCCAGGCGGGATACGTGTACGTGGACGGCCTCTCGGTCGGCGACGTCACCGAGTCCTCCCTGAAGGACCGCCGGATCCTGGGCGACGAGGGCATCATCTCGGTCTTCGTCGTCATCGACGCGTCGACCGGCAAGATCGTCAGCGGCCCGAACATCCACGCCCGTGGATCCGGCATCGAGGACGCCGCTTTCGACGCGGTCGTCCCGAAGGTCGAGCAGGCCCTGAACAAGTCGGCCCAGGACGGCGTGGTCGAGCCCCACCAGCTCCAGCAGCTGATCCGCCGCTCGATCGGCAAGTGGGTCTCCGACACCTACCGCCGGCGTCCGATGATCCTCCCGGTGGTCGTGGAGGTCTGAGCACCGGCAGGCCCACCGGCCTGACCAGCGCCAACTGAGAGTGGGGCGCCTCGATTTGCATCGGGGCGCCCCGCTCCAGTACGTTTACGGCTCCGCCAACAAGGGAAGCCCGGCACCTTCGTGTGCCCGAACGGCTGACCGGATGGGGCGGGAAATCCGACTCAGAACTTCTGATAAAGTCGGATCAACGCCGGAAAGCAGATCGGGAAAACCGAGAAGCCGGAAAGCACCGAGGAAATCGGATCGGAAAGATCTGATAGAGTCGGAAACGCAAGACCGAAGGGAAAAAGCCCGGAGGAAAGCCCGAGAGGGTGAGTACGAAGGAAGCGTCCGTTCCTTGAGAACTCAACAGCGTGCCAAAAATCAA
>NZ_JBSGWV010000094.1:0-8930 GCF_053609105.1 Streptomyces sp. NPDC054975 | reverse complement strand
GGACCAGGTCGAGCCAGACGACCCACTGCTGGGAGCCCGGGATGACGGTCGGCGTCGGCCCCGGGGGCGCCGGCGTGTACCCGTCCGCACCCAGCAGGGGGTCGCCCACCGGGTTGGCGGCATCGGCCAGCGCCTGCCCGCTCAGCGAGCCCACCACCCGGTGCGTGCGGGCGTCCCGGACCTCGACCCGGTCGAGCCGCACCTGCGAGCTGCTGGGCAGCGCGTTCGTGGTGAGGAGTTCGTACGAGAGGTGCTTCTTGCCGTCCGTGGCGTCGAACGGCGTCGGTTCGGTCATCACCGCCGCCGTCAGCGGCGTGAACTGCGGGCCGGGCGCCGGCGTGGCCGCGCCGGTCCCGTATCCGGGTGCCGTCGAAGCCGTCAGCAAGCCGGCTGCGAGCACGGCGGCGGCGAGCCCGCGACGTAGCGGGCTGCGGCCTGTGCGGTTGCGAGAGTCGCGCTCTGCCATGGTGCTCTTCCAGTTGTCGGGTCCGGGCCCCGTGAAGGGCACCGGCACGCCCCGCGCGGCGGCGCAGGCCCATGTAATCCGGCGCCGCGCCGCCCCGGGCGGAGCGCGCCGGAGGCAGGTGCCGAACTGAACCCGTCCAGCCGCGTCGACCGGCCACCCTCGCCTCGCGGCGGCTTCGGGCCGTTGCCGAGCGCCGGGTTCGTCGCGGACCACGTGCGTCGCGATGTGGCCACGAGGATGATCGCCGCCATGGCCCCGCGATCACCGGCTCGCCGCCGGCCACCCGGCGAAGCCGGGTCCGTCGCCGCCTCGACACGTGCTGCCGCATAATCCTCGGGTGTCCCAGACCTCCGCGCCGATACCGTCGGGTTCCCTGTCCGAAGGCGTTCCCGCCTGGCTGTCCGCCGACGCGGCGGCCTGGTCGAGCGCCCGCCCGGCCGCGTGGACGAGGCCACTGTGGTCCGTCCTGGCGCTGTTGGCGACGGTGGCCGCCGCGATCGCCATGGAGCCGATGCCCGTCTGCAGCGTCGCGGCCCCGTGCGGTCCGGACTGGATCGGCATGGTGCAGGTGGGCCTGGCCATCGGCTTGTTGTACTGGTATCGCAGGCTCCTGGAGGTCACTCTCGTCGCCGCGCCTCTCCTGATGGTGATCGTGGCCTGGGAGGAACTTCCCTCCGTCGGCTGGGCGTCCCGGGCAGCGAATCTGGCTGTCATCGCGGCCCTCGGCCTCGGCTGGGCAGCGGCATGGGCGAGGCTGGCCGCCCGGCAGAGGCAGCGACAGCTCGTCGACCGTGCCGCCACCACGGAGCACGGACGGCTGAAGTCGGCCGGTCCGCCGAGACGGGGGACGATCCCGCTCGTCGCCGGGCTGGTGCTGTGCGCCGTGGCCTCCGGCGCCGTCGTCCTCGGCTTGCGCGCCGTGCACGAAGACGAGCGGCAGGCTGCTCTGGCAACCCGTACCGAGGCCGAAGTCACCGGCCGTACGGACCTGTCGCTACGGGTCCGCACCGACGACGGGCGTCGCATCACCGTCGACGCCTTGTTCCCCGAGGACTACGGCCTCGGAACCACCGTCACGGTCCTGGAGCACGAGTCGGGGCAGCGCCTGGCCGCCGAGCCGTACGACGCGATCGGCCCGCAGATGCTGGCCCTGGCCGCCGGGCTGCCCGGGCTCTCACTGGTGACGACAGGCCTTCTGGCACGTCGCCGCGCCACGGTGCTGCGTCGCGGACCGGCGCCTGCCCTGCGCGTGCTGGAGCGCTTGGACCACAACGGCCGGACGTGGATCTACGCCGCCGATGACGCCTCGGCGCGTACGCCTCTGTTCACCTGTACCTGCGCACCGGTCCCGGACGCGGGTGAGCGCGAAGAACAGGGTGCGCAGACCGGTGTCGACGACGACGCCGACGGCATCGACGACGTCCCGTTCACCCCCACCAGGATGCGCGAGGCGGTCATGCTCGGCGCGCCGTACGAAGGCGGCGAGCTGGCCTTCATCACCACGGGTGCCGACGGGACCTCCGTGGTGACCCACACCATCGGATCCGTGGGGATGTTCCAGTAGGTCACCACCTGAGCCGGTACCGGCCTCGCCCAGGCGGTGCCCGTCGACCAGCTCCTGACGAAAGGTATCTGCAGTGAGCCTCATCGATCGCCGCGTGGTCATCACCGGTGCCGGACGGGACTTCGGGCGCGCCCTGGCCCATCACTTCGCCGGCCTCGGGGCGGAGGTCTTCCTCGCCGCCCGGACCCGCGACGCGGCCGAGCGCACGCGTGCCGAGATCCAGGCTCGCGGCCACGCGAAGGCGCATGCCTTCGCGTGCGACCTGGCCGACCCCGCCTCGATCCGTGCCTTCGCGAAGGAACTCGGCGAGCGCACGGACCACATCGACGTACTCGTCAACAACGGTGCGCGTTGGCTCGAAGGCCCCGACCTGCTCTCCGCCTCGGACGACGACGTCGCCGACACCATGGCGTCCGGCGGTACGGGCACCATCCTGGTCACCAAGAACCTGCTGCCCCTGCTGCTGGCGTCCAGCCGGCCCGACGTGGTGACGATGGTCTCCGAGTGCGGCGTTCCCGGCGCCCGGCACGCCGGCGCCCACGAGGCGTACTACGCGGCCAAGAACGCCCAGCGCGGGTTCACCGAGGCGCTCTCACGTCGGCTGCGGCCGCAGGGGGTTCGGGTCATCTCCCTGTTCCCGCCGGACTTCGACAGCTCCCGCGACATCCTGGACCAGGACTGGGACGACGTCCCGCGCGACGCGCGGTCTCCCCTTGCCGCCCAGTCCGTGCTCGAGTGCGTCACCTTCGCGATCCAGCAGCCCCGGGACTGCTTCATCAACGCGTTCCACTTCGAGTCGTGGGCCTCCGCCACCTCCTGAACGGCCCTTACTCGATGGTGGTGTCACCGAGGGTCTCCAGCACCTGCCGGAGGCCCTCGGCGGTCTTCTCGACCAGGTCGCGGTCCACGTCGGCGAGCAGCCGTGCGTAGTTCGCCAGATGGTCGGCGAAGGCGGCCCGGGTGACCTCGTGTCCGTGCTCCGTGAGGCGGATCTTGACGGTGCGCCGGTCGTCGCCCTCGCGCACCCTCTCGACCAGGCCCTTGGCCTCCATCCTGTCGATGCGGTTGGTGATCGCGCCGGAGGTCACCATGGCCGCCTTGATGAAGGCCCCGGCGGTGAGGGCGTAGGGCGGCCCCGAGCGCTGGAGCGTGGTGAGGACGTCGAACTCCCCGTACTCCACTCCGTGCGCGGCGGCCGCTGACTTGGCGGACTTGTCGACCACCCGTGCCAGCCGCTGGATCCGGGCGAAGAGCTCCACCGGCCAGAGGTCCTCCACCACGTCCGGGCGCTCCTTGGCCCACTGACCGATGATCGCGTCCACGGCATCGCTCATCGCCGTACTCCTCTCAATGGACACCTTCTCAACGTTGAGATACTTGACGCTGAGAGAGTCGAGCTGCTTTTATCTCAACGTTGAGATTATCAAGGCTGAACGACAGGAGCACACCGATGTCCGCGCTCGCTCTCCACCCCGCCGCCCAGGACCTCCTCTTCCGCGAGGCCCGTACCGCCCACACCTTCTCCGCCGAGCCGGTGACCGAGGAGCAGGTCAGGGCGATCCACGACCTGATCAAGTACGCCCCCACCGCCTACAACCAGGCGCCGCTGCGGATCGTCCTGGTCCGCTCGGACGAGGCCCGCGCCCGTCTCGTGCCGCACATGGCCGAGGGCAACCAGCCCAAGACGTCGGCCGCGCCGCTGGTCGCGATCCTCGCCGCCGACAACGAGTTCCACGAGGAACTCCCCACACTGCTGCCGCACTTCCCGCAGGCCAAGGACCTCCTCTTCGCCGACCGCCCGGTCCGCGAGGAGTCCGCCCTGCTCAACGCGACGCTCCAGGCCGCGTACTTCATCATCGGCGTGCGCGCGGCGGGACTGGCCGCGGGGCCGATGACGGGATTCGACTTCCCGGGCGTCCAGAAGGAGTTCCTGGACGACGACCACACGCCGCTGATGGTCGTGAACATCGGCCGCCCGGGCCCCGACGCCTGGTACCCGCGCTCGCCGCGGCTCGCCTACGACGAGGTCGTCACGACGGTCTGAGCGACGGCGCTGCCGAGCGACGCGAGCCGTCGAGGCTCGCGGCCGCCGCTACGACTCTTGCGCCCCTGGCCGTCCCCACCGACTCGCCGAAGTCGCCCAGCCCTCCGCTGCCGACCACCTCACCCTCCGGAGCCTTCCGTGTCCCTGCTCGACCGGCCTCACCCCCGCCCCCGCCCCCGCCCCCGCCGCGCCGTGCAGGCGCCGTCCCCCGCCGCCGCGCCGGGATCCCGCCACGTACCCGCCGTGTGGCTGGCGTTACTGGCCACGCCGCTCGCCGCGAGCGCCAACAGCCCGGTCCTGATCCTCCCCGACATGGCCGCCTCGCTCGGCATCCGTACGGCCACGGCGACCTGGCTGGTCACGGTCTTCGCCTGGGCCATCGCCGTCGGCACCCCGCTGATGGCAGCCCTGCTGCGCCGTCGCGGACTGGGCAGCACGCTGCGGCTGAGCGCGGTCCTGGTCGTGGCCGGCACGGCGGTCGTGGCCGTGGCGCCCTGGCTGCCGCTGGCCATGGCGGGACGGGCGGCCCAGGCGATGGGCGGCGCGGGCCTGGTCACCGCGGCGATGAGCCTGGCGGGCTCGGTCCGCCGGATGGGCGTGATCACGGCGGGCTTCGGGACGCTGGGCGCGGTCGGACCGCTCCTCGGCTCGGCGATCGCGGGCACGGCCTCCTGGCGGGTGTCCCTCGCCGTCGGGGTGGTCGCGCTTCTCGCCCTGCCGGCGGTCATGCGCCGCGCCGACCTGTCCGCACCGCGGGAGAGCACCCCCTTCGACGGCCGGGGCGCGGCGCTCCTGGCCCTGACGGCGACGGCCCTGGTACTCATCCCCCGCTACCCGCTCCCGGCGGCGACCGCCTCGGTGGTGACGGCCACGCTGCTGGCCCTGCACGTCCGGTCCAACCCCACGGGCTTCGTCCCGGCGGCGCTGCTGCGCACCAAGGCCTTCGTCCTCTCCGCCGCGCTCGCCTGCACCTTCGCGACCTCGTACTTCACGCTGCTCTTCACCGTCCCGCAGCTGCTGCGAGACCGTACCGACTGGTCGACCGCCACGATCGGCACCGCCCAGCTGGTCGCCCTCCTCGTGGGCTCGGCGCTCTCCATGGTGCTGGCCGCGGCCTCGGCCCGGATGGGCCGCCGGCGAGTCCTGACCATCCTGCTCACGGTCGGAGCGCTGGCTCCGCCCACCGCGGTACTGACCCCCTGGGCGCCCCTCCTCCTGCTGGTCGCGACGCTGGCGGTCTTCACCACGAGCGCGGGCCAGGCGACGCTCGCGGTGTACGCGACCCAGGCCGCTCGGCCCGACCAACGCCCCACGCGATCGGCCTGTTCAACCTCTGCTACCAGCTCGGCGGCGCCTTCGGCCCGGCGATCGCGGCCCTGATCACCCTGGGCGCCTGAACACCTCCCCCCGGTCTCCTCCGTGATGCCGGAGACGACCCGTACAACAGCCACTCACCACGCAAGGACCGTGATCATGAACAGGGAAACTCTCCTCCGCGGGGCGGCGGTTGCCCCCGTGACGCCGAATGATCAGGGCAAACGATTCCGCTTATCCCGTGCGAGTGACAACAGGAATGGCTCGCCGCCGCGAGGGGCAGCGCTCGCAGTGCTTTCTTCACCTGCGAACAAGGACAAGGAACTCCCATGCGTCTTCGCTCCGCCCTGGCCGCTGTCGCCGGCGCCGCCCTCCTGCTGATCACCGCCCCCGGTTCGGCCTCCGCCGCCGAGGGGCAGTTCCGGTACACGTACCGGACGGCCGACGGGTACGAGGCGGTCGGCTTCCTCAACAACCCGGAGAGCGGCACCTGCATCAACATCCAGGGACCGGGGTCGGAGCCGGGCTCGCCCGCGTACGCGCCGAAGAACCGCACCGATGCGACGGCCGTGGTCTTCCTTGAGGCGAACTGCGAGGGCGACGCCTTCTACAGCCTGCGCCCGGGCGGCGGCGCATCGGACCGCCTCCTCGTGCGCTCGGTCGTCTTCTCCTGACGCGCGACGGCGGGACCCGGGACCTTCGGTGACGGGGAATCTATATCTGTAGCGGCGAAGTGAGGGTTCACGAGGCCGGGGAGTGAATGTTTTTGGGGTGGAAAAAGAGTGCCGATATTTCGACCGGCGGCGGGCACTTCGGCATGCTAGCCTCAATCTCAGTTGCAGTTGTGGTTCCCGAACTTCAAGTGCTTCCGGTCGGCCTCAGAGTCGCTGGGAAGCGCTTTTTCATCTCCGGTCTTCCGGCGGGGTAATCATCGCGGCGACACAGCGTCCGCGCAGTGCGGGCGCCGATGTGCCCCAAAAGGAGACATGGCATGACTACTGGCACCGTGAAGTGGTTCAACGCGGAAAAGGGCTTCGGCTTCATCGAGCAGGACGGTGGCGGCCCCGACGTGTTCGCCCACTACTCGAACATCGCCGCCCAGGGCTTCCGTGAGCTGCAGGAAGGCCAGAAGGTGAACTTCGACATCGCGCAGGGCCAGAAGGGCCCGACGGCCGAGAACATCGTTCCCGCCTGACGCTGACGCGTACTACGTAGCTGGGGCCCGCATCCTTCGGGGTGCGGGCCCCAGCTGCACGTGTTTTTTGTAAGGAAAATTTTTTCCAGATCCGCAGCGCAGCTGATTCTGCGCTCCATTCGGCCCGATCTCGCAATTCTCCACGCTGCTGTTCGCCGCGGGAATTCCTTGATATGCGCCGCATCCAAGGAAGGTTCCCCATGAACCGCACACACATCCGTAAGAGCGGCGCCGGTTCCGCGCGCCAAGGAAGCCGCTCGGGCGGACGCGGCCGTCGGCCCGTCGCCCGGCAGGGTGAGTTCGCGCTCCCCACGTCGGTCACGCCCGCGCTGCCCGCCGTCGAGGCGTTCGCCGATCTCGGTATGCCGGAGGCGTTGCTCGCCGCGCTCGTCGTCGAAGGCGTGACCGTACCGTTCCCGATCCAGGGCGCGACGCTGCCGAACACCCTCGCGGGCCGTGACGTCCTGGGCCGTGGCCGTACCGGCTCCGGCAAGACGCTGGCCTTCGGCCTCGCGCTGCTGGCCCGTACGGCCGGCCAACGCGCCGAGCCCCGGCAGCCGCTCGCCCTGATCCTCGTCCCCACCCGCGAGCTGGCGCAGCAGGTGACCGACGCGCTCACCCCGTACGCCCGCTCCGTGAAGCTGCGCCTGGCCACGGTCGTCGGCGGCATGTCGATCGGCAGGCAGGCAGGCGCGCTGCGCGGCGGCGCCGAGGTCGTCGTCGCCACCCCGGGCCGGCTCAAGGACCTCATCGACCGAGGCGACTGCCGGCTGAACCAGGTCGGCATCACCGTGCTGGACGAGGCCGACCAGATGGCCGACATGGGGTTCATGCCGCAGGTCACCGCGCTGCTGGACCAGGTCCGTCCCGAGGGGCAGCGGATGCTGTTCTCCGCCACCCTGGACCGCAACGTCGACCTGCTGGTCCGCCGCTACCTGACCGACCCCGTCGTGCACTCGGTGGACCCCTCGGCCGGCGCGGTCACGACGATGGAGCACCACGTGCTGCACGTCCACAGCGCCGACAAGCAGGCCACCACGACCGAGATCGCCGCCCGTGACGGCCGCGTGATCATGTTCCTGGACACCAAGCACGCCGTCGACCAGCTGGCCAAGGACCTGCTGGGCAGTGGCGTACGGGCCGCGGCCCTGCACGGAGGCAAGTCGCAGCCGCAGCGCAACCGCACCTTGGCACAGTTCAAGAGCGGGCATGTCACCGTGCTCGTCGCCACGAACGTCGCCGCCCGCGGCATCCACGTCGACAACCTCGACCTCGTCGTCAACGTCGACCCGCCCACCGACCACAAGGACTACCTGCACCGCGGTGGCCGTACCGCACGTGCGGGTGAGTCCGGGAGCGTGGTCACCCTCGTCACCCCGAACCAGCGCCGTGACATGGCGCGGCTCATGGTGGACGCGGGGATCCGCCCGCGGGTCACCGAGATCCGCTCCGGCGAGGCCGAACTGAACCGCATCACCGGCGCGCAGGCCCCGTCGGGCGTCCCCGTCCGCATCACGGCTCCGGCGCCCGAACGCCCGCAGCGCGGCGCCGCGTCCCGCGCCCGGCGCAACCGCCCCTCGCAGGGGACACGCCGCGCCGCCCAACGGCGGGCCGCCCTCGACCAGGCCTCCTAGAGCCTCCGTCCTGGGTCGACGCCCACCCCCACTCTCCGCAGGAGGCACTTGTGACACTGGTTGCCCAGCCCCGCCCCGACGCCCCTGACGAGACCGACCCGCAGGTCTGGGACGCCATGACCGTCGAGGTGGCCCTGTCGGTCATGGCAGGTGCCCGCGCCGGGCACCTGATCGTCCGCGACGACGACGGCCGGCGCACCGGTCTGGTCACGCAGACCCAGCTCACCGTCTTCCGCGCCAGCTCGGCGTACACCGACCGGGTGCGGCTGCGCGACCTCCTCGTCGGTCCGTCTTCCTCTTCTCCCTGTGAGGTCCCATGCGCTGCGTGATCGCCCGCTTCCCGTTCGAGCTGACGAAGAACGGAGTGCTGGAAACGATGAAGGGCGTCAAGCCCGAACCGGTCACCGGCGAATCCGTGACCATCGGACGCCGCCGGTATCCCGTCAAGCAGGTGGGCACGGTCATCACCCGCCAGGACAGCCGTGATTTCAGCTCCGGCGAAGTCGTCCGGGCCATGACCCGGCTCGGCTTCACCTGCCATGCCCTCCCCACGGCCGCGCCCGCGTCAGGCATCAGCCCGGTCGAGCGGGCGTCCGCCCTGCTCGGCACCGCCGCAGTGGCCTGACCGACGTAAGGCGCAGGACGAGGACGACGGACGAGGGCCCGACCGGTGCACACCGGGGGGGCCCGCGGGCGGCGTCGGTGCGACCCGA
>NZ_JBSGWV010000093.1:0-8981 GCF_053609105.1 Streptomyces sp. NPDC054975 | reverse complement strand
CCACGCCTGCCACAGACAACCTCCTGCGCGTCGAGAAGGGCCACGCCGACCCCGAGGAACTCGCCGCCATCACCGCCGTCCTCCTCGCCCGCGCCACCGTCACGGCCGCCGAGTCCGCCCACCACGGCCGCTCGACGGCCCGCTGGCGCCGCCTGGAACGCGAGAACGGCTTCCGCGCCCCCCACAGCTGGCGGGGCTGATCCCGAGCCGGGCCGATCCCAGGCCGGGGGATCCCCGGCCGGGCCGATCCCAGGCCAGGCTGATCCCGAGCCGGCGACAGACCGGCCCGCCGCGCACCGAGGCCGCCCCCGCCGGGTCTCGCGTCCGGCGGGGGCGGCCTCGATGGCGGAGTGCCGCGGGAATCGGCTAGTCGTGGATGTGCAACGGCTTGCCGGCCAGGGCCAGATGCGCCTCGCCCAGGGCCTCGTTCTGGGTCGGGTGGGCGTGGATCAGCTGCGCGACCTCGGACGGGAGGGCCTCCCAGTTGTAGATCAGCTGGGCCTCGCCGATCTGCTCACTCATGCGCGGGCCGATCATGTGCAGTCCGATGACCGCCCCGTCCTTGAGCTGCACCAGCTTGATCTCCCCGCCGGCCTTGAGGATCTTGTTCTTGCCGCTGCTGCCGCTGTTGAACTTGAGCGTGACGACCTTGTCGGCCCCGTGCAGCTCCTTGGCCTTGTCCTCGGTGAGGCCGACGGAGGCGATCTCGGGGTCGCAGTACGTGACCTTGGCGACGCCGTCGTAGTCGATCGGCGTGACCTTCCGGCCGGCCACGCGCTCCGCCACCAGGATGCCCTCGGCGAAACCGACATGGGCGAGCTGGAGCGTGGGGATCAGGTCGCCCACCGCGGAGATCGTGGGGACGTTGGTCCGCAGGTACTCGTCGACCACGACATGGCCGCGGTCCATGGCGACCCCCACCTCCTCGTACCCGAGCCCGGCGGAGACCGGGCCGCGTCCGACGGCGACGAGGAGCAGCTCGGCGTCCAGCTCCTTGCCGTTCTCCAGGGAGACGCGGACGCCACCGTCGGTGTAGGTGACGCCGGCGAACCGCGAGCCCAGCTCGAACTTGATCCTGCGCCGGCGGAAGGCCCGCTCCAGCGCCTTCGAGGTGCTCTCGTCCTCGGCGGGGACCAGATGGGGAAGGCCCTCGACGATGGTGACTTCGGCGCCGAGCGACTTCCAGGCGGAGGCGAACTCGACACCGATCACGCCGCCGCCGAGGATCACGACGGAGGTCGGCACGTGGTCCAGGACGAGAGCCTGGTCGGAGGAGATGACGCGGTCGCCGTCGATGGTGAGGCCGGGCAGCGACTTCGGCTGGGAGCCCGTCGCCAGGACCACGTGACGGCCCTCGTACCGCACGCCGCCGACCTCGACCGTGGTCGGGGAGACCAGCTTGCCCTCCCCCTCCACCAGGGTGAGGTTCTTCCGGGCCTTGAGCGTGCCCTGAAGGCCCTTGTACAGCCCGGCGACCACGCCGTCCTTGTAGGCGTGCACGCCCTTCATGTCGACGCCCTCGAAGGTGGACATCACCCCGAACGAGCTGCTGACGCGGAGTTGGTCGGCCACCTCGCCGGCGTGGAGCAGGGCCTTGGTCGGGATGCAGCCGTTGTGCAGGCAGGTGCCGCCCAGCTTGCCCTTCTCGATCAGGGCGACGTTCAGGCCGAGCTGGGTGGCGCGCAGGGCGCAGGAGTAGCCCCCGCTGCCACCGCCGAGAATGACTATGTCGTAGAGGCTGCTGGCGTTGCTCATCTTCGTGAATTCACCCTTCCGTTCGCGGTCGCGTCACTTTGGCGACCCGGACGCGATCGGACCTGTGCAGGTCGTGTGCGGCACTGCCGGCCCTTACCAACTGCCTGCATGCTCTCATCTTCCCGATCTGGCAGGGCGCTTGGGGATGATCATGTCCGGTTCTGATGGTCTTTGGTCTCAAATGGGCCCGAGCGCGCGGCATTTGATTACTCGTCAGTTCATGTGCTGAGTACGTAGGTTGGTGTGCTGATTGCTCGGCTGTTGGCGCAAACTTCATCAAGAAGTGGAGACAAAAAGGGGCAAGGTGGGCTGACGCTCCTTCCATGCGGCGGCTGGTAGGTGCTAGCGTCGGATTGTCAGGGGGGAGGCAATGCCCCGGGGGATCTGATAGGCACGGGGGCTTTCAGTCGGCATGGACGGGAAAGTTAGACAGGGCTTAACGCCGCTTGTATCCCGAGATTCGCACGAGACGCATCGCTCCGATCTGGAGCGGATATTCTCGGCGGACATCTTCAAGGAGTCGCCGCCACTCCAGGATCCGCGGCGCCTCTTAACGACATATGATCGACTGCGGTACATCAGCGAGAACCTCAAGACGCCAGGACCGCTCCTCTTACATCGCGAGCAGCTTTTCGCGGTCCTTGAGTGGTCGGCGATGTACGATCCGTCGCTGTTCTATGCGATGTTCCTTCACCACTCCATGACCATGGGTGCCGTGGTGGAGTTCGGACACGGCAGAACCGACCTTTCGGAGGAGCTCGACGGTCTGGCTTCGGCGGACTGGATCGGCGCCCTCCTGATGACGGAACTCGGGCACGGGAACAGCAACGCCACCGTGCGTACCGAAGCCGTCTACGACGCGGCCAGTGGTGAATTCGTCCTGAACACCCCGGAGCCGGCCGCCGTCAAATTCCCTCCGAGCGTCGGTGTCGACGGTGTTCCCCGACTCGGTGTGGTCCTGGCTCAGCTCAAGGTCGACGGTGTCGAGTGCGGGGAGTTCTGTTTCCTCGTCCCGGTCCGGGACGAATCCGGACCATGCGAGGGTGTGCGGATCGGCGCCCTCGAGCCGACCGCGATGATGCCCCTGGACTGCGCCGTCGTCTCCTTCGACCACGTGCGTATCCCCTTCCGCTACTGGCTGCGTGACAACGCCGAGCTGACGCGCGAGGGTCAATTCTCCGACCCGTTGGGCAGCCCGGCGATCCGTGGCCGCCGCACTCTCAGCCTGATCCGCTTCGCCTGGGAAGCGGCCGTCGTCGCACTGGCGGCGACGGCCCGCGCGAGTGCCGCGGTCGCGGTGCGGCACGCCCACCGACGCCGTACGAACGGCCGATTCGCGGCAGGCCTTCCCGTGATTCGATACCGGAATCAGCAGCGCACTCTCTTCGGCGCGTTGGCCGGCGCCCACGTCGCCTCCATGGTGGCCCATTCGGTCGCGACTCCCGAAGCCCCGGCTCTCTCCGTCGGCGGCGTCCGCACCACCTTCCTGATGAAGGTGGTGACCGACCGAATCGCCGAACAGGTGGCCACCCGCTGCCGGATGGCCAGTGGCGCTCTCGGATTCTTCTCGAAGAATCGTTTCCTTGACTATCAGGGATTCGCCCACTCGCTGAACGCCGCAGCCGCCGACAACCAGATGCTCCTCCTCGACGCCGCATACGCGATGGCCGCCGGCCTTGACTACACGCCACCGACGGAAGAGGCCCCCGCTCCCTCCGACCGTGACCTGCTCGACCCGCAATCCTGGTCCGCGCTGGCCCGCGCCCGTGAACGCTCACTCCACCAGGAACTCCTGGACGGCCTGCAAAAGGCCAAGGAATGCGGACTGAGCGAATTCGACGCATGGAACAGCCAGTTCGACGTGGCGGAGCGATTTGCTGCCGCGCACGCCGGCCGTCTCGTGCTCGACACGGTCCGCGCCGGACTCGACTCGGTCTCCGAACCGGATTCCGCATCGGCCCTCCGTACACTCTGCGCGCTGTACGCGCTGGAGGAGATCGCGTCCCATGACGGCTGGTACCTGGCAGAGGAACTCCTGAGCAAGGACGAGGTGCGCCGGATCCCGACGCTCCTCGACGAGCTCTGTGAGCGGCTTGAGCCGTACGCCCTGGAACTCGCGGAAGCCCTGCGTGTCCCCTATGACGTCATCGGCGCGCCCATCGCGGGGGCCGACTACGTCGCGGACATCGCACGCCCTGTGTCCACCGACTGAGCAATCGACCAACTCCTTTTCATACGCGCCTCGTTGTAATGCCCTGGACCAGGTCTCGAGCCGAAGACCTGGTGTGTGCGACATCCGAGATCCCCGCCCGGTGACCCCCATGCCGTGAGCCGGCCGTCTCGCTGTTTCCGCCAGGTGACCGTCAACGCGCGTTGCCGCAGTGGCCTTGGAAACACTTGAGGGTGGAAAGAGTCATGCCGGAAAACACTCAGAATTCGATACTTGGCTCCACCGGGTCCGCCGAGGACGGGATCGCCGTCATCGGCCTGTCCTGCCGCCTGCCCCAGGCGCCGGACCCGGCAGCCCTGTGGAAGCTGTTGAGCGACGGTGTCGACGCCATCACCGAAGTGCCCAGGGCCCGTTGGGACGCGGACGCGTTCTACGACGCCGACCGTGCCGCACCCGGCCGGACCAACAGCCGGTGGGGCGGCTACCTGGACGGCATCGACACCTTCGACGCCGGCTTCTTCGGGATCTCACCCCGCGAAGCGGCCGCCATGGACCCGCAGCAGCGTCTCCTGCTCGAACTGGGATGGGAGGCCCTGGAACACGCGAGCATCGTGCCCGGCTCCCTGCGGGGCAGCCGGACCGGCGTCTTCATGGGAGCCATGGCGGACGACTACGCGATGCTCAGCGCCCAGAGCGACCCCGAGTCCATCGGCCGGCACACCTTCACCGGCCTCCAGCGCAGCATCATGGCCAACCGCCTGTCCTACCTGCTGGGTCTGCGCGGCCCGAGCCTCACGGTGGACACCGGACAGTCGTCGTCGCTGGTCGCCGTACACATGGCCTGCGAGAGCCTGCGCTCCGGCGAGTCCACCACGGCGATCGTCGGCGGCGTCAACCTGACCATCGTCCCCGAAAGCACCATCGGTGCCGCGAAGTTCGGCGGCCTCTCCCCGGACGGACGCTGCTACACCTTCGATGCCCGCGCCAACGGATTCGTCCGGGGCGAAGGCGGCGGAGTCGTCGTGCTCAAGCCGCTGTCGCGAGCGGTAGCCGACGGCGACCGCGTCCTCTGCGTGATCCAGGGCAGCGCCGTCAACAACGACGGAGGCGGCGACGGCCTCACCGCGCCCAGCCCCGAGGGCCAGGAGGAGGTGCTGCGCCTCGCGTACGAGCGGGCCGGCGTCGACCCCCTGGACGTCCAGTACGTGGAGCTGCACGGCACGGGCACGAAGCTCGGCGACCCGGTCGAGGCGTCCGCCCTCGGTGCCGTACTCGGCGCGGGCCGCGACGCGGACCGTCCCCTGCTCGTCGGCTCGGTCAAGACCAACATCGGCCACCTTGAGGGCGCGGCCGGAATCAGCGGCCTCATCAAGACCGTGCTGGCCCTCACCCACCGCCGACTGCCCGCGAGCCTGCACTTCCAGACCCCGAACCCGGACATCCCGCTCGACGCACTCAGGCTGAAGGTCTGCGCCGAGAACAGCCCCTGGGCCGACCCCGGCCGGCAGCTGGTGGCGGGCGTCAGCTCGTTCGGCCTGGGCGGCACCAACTGCCACGTGGTGCTCACCGAGGCCCCCGCGACCCCGGCCACCCCCGCCTCGGACACCGGGGCCCCGCGGCAGGCCGAGCCGCGCATGCTGCCCTTCACCGTCTCGGGCTCCACGCCGGCGGCCCTGCGCGCACAGGCACGGCGACTGAGCACGCACGTGGCCGAGGCCACCGACCTCGACCCGACGGCACTGAGCCACGCACTGGCGGTGACGCGTGCGGCTTTCGAGCATCGTGCGGTGGTGGTGGCGGAGGACCGTGAGGCTCTGCTGGCGGGTCTGGCAGCGGTGGCGGAGGAGGGCCAGGCCGCTGGTGTGGTGCGTGGGGTGGCCTCGGATCGTGTGGGCGCTCTTGCGTTGTTGTTCACGGGTCAGGGTGCGCAGCGGTTGGGTATGGGCCGTGGTTTGTATGAGGCGTTTCCGGTGTTCGCGGAGGCGTTTGACGCGGTGTGCGCCGAGCTCGACCCGCTGCTGGGCGGTGGCCGTGGTCTGAAGCAGGTTGTTTTCGAGGAGCAGGATCTGCTGGATCGCACCGGCTTCACCCAGCCGGCGTTGTTCGTCATCGAAGTGGCGTTGTTCCGTCTGGTGGAGTCGTGGGGTGTGCGCCCTGCCTTCGTGGCCGGGCATTCGGTCGGCGAGATCGCGGCGGCACACGCTGCGGGTGTCCTGTCCCTGAGGGACGCCGCAGTGCTGGTGGTGGCGCGTGGTGGGTTGATGGAGGCGCTGCCTGAGGGTGGCGTGATGGTCGCCGTTCAGGCGGGGGAGGAGCGGGTCGCTCCGCTGCTGGTGGAGGGTGCGGCGATCGCGGCGGTCAACGGCCCTGACGCGGTGGTGATCTCCGGTGCCGAGGACGCGGTCGCGGGCGTGGTGGAGAGGTTGACGGCTGCGGGGGTGCGGTCGAAGCGGCTGCGCGTCAGCCACGCCTTCCACTCCCCGCTGATGGACCCGATGCTGGACGGCTTCCGTGCGGTTGTGGAGGGTCTGGAGTTCCACGCTCCGCATATCACCTTCGTGTCGGCGCTGACCGGGACAGTGGTGTCGGAGGAGATAGCCGGCCCCGAGTACTGGGTCCGGCACGTGCGCGAGGCGGTCCGTTTCCACGACGCGGTGCGTACGCTCGACGCCGAAGGGGCGAGCGCGTATCTGGAGCTTGGGCCTGATGGCGTCCTGACGGCGATGGCCCGTGGCTGCCTGCCCGCGGACACCGACGCGGTCCTCGTCCCCGTGCTCCGCCGCGAACAGCCCGAGACCCGGGCCGCTCTCGCCTCGACGGCGGCCCTCTACGCGAACGGCGTTCTCGACCGGCTGCCGCTCGGTACGACGGACAAACCCGCGGGCCCTCGCGTCGAGCTGCCGACGTACGCCTTCCAGCGGACCCGTCACTGGCTGGACGGTGCCGTCGCCGACAGGCGCCCGGTGGCCGCCGCACCGGAGGACGAACCGGCCGGCGGGAACCCCCTGCCCGAGCCCGAGACCGCCGCGGGCACCCTGCGGGACCGGCTCGCCGCCCTGCCGTCCGCCGAGCGCGTACGCGAACTGACCGATTTGGTCCGGGCGCACGCGGCCGTACTGCTGGGGCACGCGGGGCTTCATCAGATCGACCCGGCACACAGCTTCAAGTCCCTCGGGGTCGAATCCCTCACGGCCGTGGAGCTCCGCGACGAACTCGTCGCCGCGACGGGTGCCGCGCTGCCCGCGACGCTGCTCTACGACCACCCCACCTCGCACGCCGTGGGCCGTTTCCTGGACGCCGAGCTGTTCGGTACGGCCGCTCCCGGCGCCCAGGACGCCTCGTCCGCCGTCGCCACGGCACCGGGGGAGGACGAGCCCATCGCGATCGTCGGCATGGGCTGCCGGCTCCCCGGCGGAGTGAACTCACCCGAAGACCTCTGGGACCTCCTGGTGGCAGGCGGCGACGCCATCTCCGGCTTCCCCTCCGACCGAGGCTGGGACCTCGACGGCCTGTACGACCCGGACCCCGAGCGTCCGGGCACGACGTACACCCGCTCCGGTGGATTCCTCTACGACGCCCCGCTGTTCGACCCGTCGGTGTTCGGCATCTCGCCGCGCGAGGCCGCCGCGATGGAGCCCCAGCAACGCCTGCTCCTCGAAGTCTCCTGGGAGGCCCTCGAACGGGCCGGGATCGATGTGGAGCGGCTGCGCGGCAGCGACACCGGAGTCTTCGTCGGCGCGACCGCGCAGGAGTACGGCGCCCGGCTGCACGAGGCGTCCGGCGGCGCCGAGGGGTACGCCCTGACCGGCGGCACGCCGAGCGTCGCCTCCGGGCGGATCTCGTACACCTACGGATTCGAGGGCGCCGCCCTCACCGTCGACACGGCCTGCTCCTCCTCCCTGGTGGCCCTGCACCTGGCCGTGCAGGCGCTGCGGCGCGGAGAGTGCGGCATGGCCCTCGCCGGCGGCGCGACGGTGATGTCGTCCCCCGGCATGTTCGTCGAGTTCAGCCGTCAGCGTGGACTGTCGGCGGACGGCCGCTGCAAGGCGTTCGCGGCGGCGGCGGACGGCACGGGCTGGGCCGAGGGCATCGGCATGGTCGTCCTGGAGCGGCTCTCGGACGCCCGTCGTCACGGGCACCAGGTGCTGGCCGTGATCCGTGGTTCCGCCGTCAACCAGGACGGCGCGAGCAACGGTCTGACCGCGCCGAACGGTCCGTCGCAGCAGCGCGTCATCCGGCAGGCGCTGGCCGACGCGGGAGTGTCGGCGTCCGACGTGGACGTCGTCGAGGCGCACGGCACGGGCACGAAGCTGGGTGACCCGATCGAGGCGCAGGCCCTGCTCGCCACCTACGGCAAGGACCGTCCCGAGGGCCGGCCGCTGTGGCTCGGCTCCCTGAAGTCCAACATCGGGCACGCCCAGGCCGCCGCCGGTGTCGCCGGCGTCATCAAGACCGTGATGGCCCTCCGGAACGGCCTGCTCCCCAAGACCCTGCACGTCGACGCCCCCACGCCGCACGTCGACTGGTCGGCCGGCTCGGTGTCCCTGCTCACCGAGGCCACCCCGTGGCCCGAGACCGACCGGGCACGCCGCGGCGCGGTCTCGTCCTTCGGGGTGAGCGGCACCAACGCGCACCTCATCCTGGAGCAGGCCCCGGACCAGCCGTCCGAGCCGGCCACCCGCCCCGAGCGTCCGGCGGCCGCCCTGCCCTGGGCCCTCTCCGGGCGCACCCCCGAGGCGCTGCGCGCCCAGGCCGCGCGTCTGCACGCCCACGTCACCGCCGCGCCCGACGCCGACCCGGCCGACATCGGCCTGTCGCTCGTGGACACGCGTACCGCCATGGAGCACCGGGCCGTCGTCGTCGCCGCCGACCGGGACGGGCTGCTCGGCGGGCTCGACGCCCTGAACCGCGGCGAAGCCGACGCCCGGGTCGTCCAGGGCCACGCCACCAACGGCCGCAAGACCGTCTTCGTGTTTCCGGGTCAGGGTTCGCAGTGGGTGGGTATGGCTGCGGGTTTGTTGGAGGAGTCGGAGGTTTTCGCGGGGCGTGTCGCTGA
>NZ_JBSGWV010000092.1:0-9150 GCF_053609105.1 Streptomyces sp. NPDC054975 | reverse complement strand
TGGTCCAGCACCGCACGCCCCGTCGCCAGTGTCCAGGCCACGTCCACGGGGTTTGTGGCGGTGGTCTCGGCGTACTCCAGCAGTCGGCCCGCCTGAGCCTCAAGCGCTGCCGGCGTCTTGGCCGACAGCACCCACGGCACCACCGGCACCGGGACCACCGGAGCCACTGGGTCAGAGGCCGGAGCCACGGTCTCCTCCGCGACCTCCTCGATGATCACGTGGGCGTTGGTGCCGCTGACGCCGAACGCCGATATGCCGGCTCGGCGTATGCCGCCGCTCCCGGGCCAGGGCCTGGCCTCCGTCAGAAGCTCGACGTCGCCCGACTCCCACTCCACGAAGGGCGTCGGCTCGTCGACGTGCAGCGTCTTCGGCAGCATGCCGTGCCGCATCGCCTGCACCATCTTGATCACACCGCCGACACCGGCGGCGGCGACGGAGTGCCCGATGTTCGACTTCAGCGAGCCCAAGTACAGCGGACGGCCCTCGGGCCGCCCCTGGCCATACGTCGCCAGCAACGCCTGCGCCTCGATCGGGTCACCCAGCCGGGTGCCGGTGCCGTGGGCCTCGACGACGTCCACGTCGGCCACGGTCAGCCGCGCGTTGGCCAGGGCCTGGCGGATGACACGCTCCTGGGAGGGGCCGTTCGGCGCGGTGAGGCCGTTCGAGGCGCCGTCCTGGTTCACCGCCGATCCGCGTACGACGGCCAGGACCTTGTGACCGTTCTTGCGGGCGTCCGACAACCGCTCCAGCAGAACGAGGCCGACACCCTCCGACCAGCTCGTTCCGTCGGCGCCGGCCGCGAAGGACTTGCAGCGGCCGTCGGCGGCGAGTCCACGCTGCCGCGCGAAGTCGACCAGGCCGGACGGCGACCCGGACACGGTCACACCGCCCGCCAGGGCCAGCGTCGACTCGCCCTGCCGGATCGACTGTACGGCCAGGTGCATGGCCACCAGCGACGACGAGCAGGCCGTGTCGATCGACACCGCCGGTCCCTCGAACCCGAACGAGTAGGAGACCCGGCCCGAGGCGACGCTGCCGAGCTTGCTGGTCATGAGGTAGCCCTCGAACTCCTCGGGGCCGTCGAGCCCGAGATAGCTCTGCTCCACGACGCCCGCGAAGACGCCCGTACGGCTGCCCCTCAAGGAGTCGGGGTCGATACCCGCGTTCTCCAAGGTCTCCCACGCCGTCTCCAGCAGGAGCCGCTGCTGCGGGTCCATCGCGAGCGCCTCGCGCGGCGAGATCCCGAAGAAGCCCGCGTCGAAGAGGTCGGCGCCGTCGAGGAACCCGGCCTCGCGGCTGTACGACGTACCGGGCTTGTCGGGGTCCGGGTCGTACAGCTTCTCGACGTCCCAACCACGGTTGGTGGGCAGTTCCGTGATGGCGTCGACCTCGTCGACGACGAGCTGCCACAGACCCTCGGGCGAGGAAACCCCGCCCGGGAACCGGCAGGCCATGCCGACGATCGCGACCGGTTCCTCCTTGCCGGCCTCAAGTTCCGTGACACGCTGACGCGCTTTCTGCAGATCGGCGGTCACCCTCTTGAGGTACTCGAGCATCTTCTCTTCATTGGGAGTGGACATGCGGAGCCTCAGTTCTCCTTGGAGGGTCGAGAGTCGAGATGGGTGCGTCGCCGCGTGATGAGGGTGATCACTGGGAGGTACCGAATTCCGAGTCGATGAGGGCGAAGATCTCGTCCGCGGTCGCCGACGCGATCCTGCTTTCCGCGTTGTCCGCGCCCTCCGCTGCCGTTGTCGCTGCGCGACCCGCCTCCTGCGTCTCCTGGACCTTCGCCAGGAGCGTCTGCAGGCGTACGGCGATGGCAGCGTGGTCCAGGTCGCCCCACGAAGGTGCGGAGAGCCCGGTGACCACGGCCTCCAGCTGCGCCAGCTCCGCGAGGACCGGCTGCTGGGCCACCTCGTCGGGCACGACACGCTTCAGTACGTAGTCGGCGAGGGCGGCCGGTGTCGGGTGGTCGAAGACGAGCGTGGCCGGCAGCCGGGTCCCCGCCATCGCGTTGAGGCGGTTGCGGAGTTCGACGGCGGTGAGGGAGTCGAAGCCGAGCTCCTGGAACGCCCGGTCCGGCTCGATCGCCCCACTGTCGGCGTGCCCGAGGACGAACGCCACCTCCGTGCGGACCGCTTCCAGCACGTGGGCCTGGCGCTCCTCGTCGGAGAGACCGGCCAGCCGCTGCACCAGCGCGGCCGGGGCACCGGCACCGATACCGCCGGTGCCGGACTGCGCCGCGTGCCGGCGGCGCCCCCCGGTGCCTGCGACGAGCCCGCGCAGCAGCTCGGGCGTACGGCTCCGACCGCGTACCGCCGCCAGGTCCAGCGGCACGGCCACCACCGCCGTGCGCCGGGCGCCGAGAGCGGCCTCGAACAGGACCGTACCGTCAGCCTCTGACACCGGACGGAAACCGTCGGCCGCAGTCGCGTGCGTGCTGTCGGTGCCGTCGATGTCGTCGGTGCTGCTGCCGGTGCTGTCCCACGGGCCCCAGGCGATGGAGGTTGCGGGCAGGCCCTGCGCGGCGCGTTGTCCGGCCAGGGCTTCCATGTACCCGTTGGCGAGGGCGTAGCTGGAGCCGTCGGCGCTGCCGCCGTCGGCGATGGCGTCGGCGAGGGTGGAGAGGAGGACGAATTCGGAGACCGTGGTGCTCTCGCGGGTGAGCTCGTGGAGGTGGCGCGCTGCTTCGAGCTGTTGCTGTCCCTGCTGCTCGTGCTGCTCCTGCATGTCCTGGTGGATGACGGCGGTGAGGGGGTGGTTGGTGGGGATGGCGTCGAGTGCGGTGGCGAGGGCTTCGGGGTCGGTGGTGTCGACGGCGGCGATGGTGACGTGGGTGGCGCCGAGGGCGGTGAGTTCGTCGCGGAGTTGGGTGGCGCCGGGGGCGTCGGGGCCGCTGCGGCTGGTGAGGAGGAGGTGCTTGGCGTCGTGGTGGGTGACGAGGTGGCGGGCGAAGAAGGCGCCTACGGGACTGGTGCCGCCGGTGATGAGGACGGTTCCGTCGGCGTCGGCCCTCCAGGAGGCAGTCGTGCGGGTGGCGGATCCCGTCTCGGGCTTGCGCTCTGTGAGGCGCTGCAGGCGGGGGACGAAGACCTTCCCCTCGCGGATGGCGGCCTGACCCTCCTGTCCGTCGGTCAGCCCGAACAGCGCCTGCAGTGAGGCGGCGTCGTCGTCGAGGTCCGCGAGGACGAATCGGTCGGGGTTTGCCGACTGGGCCGAGCGCAGGAGTCCCCATACGACGCTGCCTGCGAGGTCTGTGACGGCGGTGTCGGTGTGGGGGGCGGATGTGGCGCCGTTGGTGAGTACGAGCAGCCGGGTCCGAGCCAGGCGCTCGTCCGCCAGCCACTCCTGCACCAGGGCCTGAGTGCGCTGGATCCGGGACGCGAGGTCCGCGTCGCTTGCGGACGGGATCCAGGGGAGCAGAACGGCGTCGAGTTCGGTGCCCGTTTCGATGGCCTTGGCGACGGCTTCGACGTCCGCGTAGTGCTCGGCGCGTGCGTAGGCGGCCTGCTGGGGGGCGTCGTCGTAGCTCAGGACACCCCAGGTGGGCGGCTTGGCCGGCTGCGGCAGAACGGTCGGGAGCCATCGGACCTCGAACAGGTCGAGGGCTGCGCTGCCCGAAGCGCTCGCGGCGAACTCCTCCACGGGGGTGGGCTGGTAGGTGAGGGAATCGATGGTCAGGACGGGCTGGCCGGCCTGGTCGGTGAGCAGGACGGAGAAGGTGGTCTCCGTGGTGTCTGTGGTGCCCCTGGTGTCGGCTCCGATGGGGGTGATGTGGGCTTGTACGGCTGTGGCGCCGGTGGCGTGCAGGCGTACGCCCTGCCAGGAGGCTGCGACCCAGACGGATCCCTCCTGTTCGGTGAGTTCGAGTTCGGCTAGCGCCGCTTCCAACAGTGTCGGATGCAGGCCGAACCGCTCGGCGTCGGCCGCATGGCCCTGCGCCAGAGTGATCAACTGCGATGCATTCCCCGTGACTTCGTCCGGAGTGGTCCAGGCAGTATCAGCCGTGTCACCCAAGCTGATGTGGCCCTGGGCGTGGAGGGTCCACGGGGCGTCGGTCGTGTCGTCGGGTCGGGCGTGGACGGTGAGGGAGCGGCGGTTCGTCGCGTCGGGGGCGCCGACGCGGACCTGGAGTTGGACGCCGCCGTGGGCCGGGATGGTGAGGGGCGCCGCGAGCACGAGTTCGTCGAGCACCGTCGCGTCCACCTCGTCACCGGCCCGGATCGCCAGTTCCACCAGTGCCGCGCCGGAGAGGACCGCCGTGCCGTCGACGGCGTGGTCGGTCAGCCAGGGGTGGGTGTGGAGGGAGAGATGGCTGGTGAAGAGGGTTTCGTCGGACCCTGCCAGGGTGGCGGTGGCTCCGAGGAGGGGGTGGCCGGTGTCGGTCAGTCCGAGGCCGGTCGCGTCGGTTGTGGTGTGGGTCGATTCGAGCCAGTAGCGCTCGTGCTGGAAGGCGTAGGTGGGGATGTCAGCGTGCCTGGCGCCGGATCGGGCCAGGTAGGTCTGCCAGTCCACGGGGGTGTTTCCCTGGGTGTGGAGCTGGGCGAGGGTCGCGACGAGTGTGTCCGGTTCCGGGCGGTCGCGCCGCAGGAGCGGCACGGTCGTGGCCTGGTCGGTGGTGTTCTGGACCATGGCGGAGAGGACTCCGTCGGGTCCGGCTTCGACGATGGTCGTGGCGCCGAGACCCGTTAGGGCCGTCGTGGCGTCGGAGAAGCGGACGGCTCCTCGGACCTGGTCGGTCCAGTACAGGGCGGTGCGGAGGTCGTGGCCTTCCGCGAGCTGGCCGGTGAGCGTCGACACCACGGATATGTGGGGTTCGTTGTAGGTGAGTTGGGCTGCGATGGTGTGGAACTCGTCGAGCATCGGGTCGATGTGGGGGGAGTGGAAGGCGTGGGAGACGGTGAGGCGCTTTGTCTTCCGGCCCTGCTGTTCCATCGTGGCAGCGATGTTCTGGACGGCGTCCTCGTCGCCGGAAATGACTACGGACGTGGGGCTGTTGATGGCCGCGATTGCCACCCGCTCGGTCAGGAGAGCGGTGATCTCGTCTTCGGTTGCTTCCACGGCGGTCATGGCTCCGCCCGTAGGCAGGGCCTGCATGAGCCGGGCCCTGGCCGTGACCAGTTGCGCTGCGTCGCTCAGGTTCAGGATGCCGGCGACGTGGGCGGCGGTCAGTTCGCCGATGGAGTGGCCGGCCACCAGGTCGGCCGTGATGCCCCAGGAGGAGACGAGGCGGTAGAGGGCGACTTCAGTGGCGAAGAGCGCGGGCTGCGTCCAGCCGGTGTCGTCCAGCCCTGCGCCTGAGGCGATGACGTCGCGCAGAGGCCGGTCCAGATGCGCGTCGAGCGCGGCTGTGACCTCGTCGAAGGCGGCGGCGTAGGCGGGGAAGGCTTCGTAGAGTTCCAGGCCCATGTTGATCCGCTGGGCGCCCTGGCCGGTGAAGACGAACGCTGTCTTTCCGCCCGTCCGGGCGCCCCGGACTACGCCGGGGCCGGTCTGGCCGCTGGCGAGCGCCCGCAGGCCGGTGAGGAGCTGGTCGCGGTCCCGGCCGGTGATCACGGCGCGGTGGTCCAGCACCGCGCGCCCCGTCGCCAGCGTCCAGGCCACGTCCACCGGGTCGGAGGCGGTGGTCTCGGCGTACTCCAGCAGTCGGCCCGCCTGAGCCTCAAGCGCTGCCGGCGTCTTGGCCGACAGCACCCACGGCACCACCGGAGGGACGGTCGGAGCCGTGTTCGTGGCCTCCTCGGGGATTTCCTCCGGCTCTTCGATGATCACGTGGGCGTTGGTGCCGCTGATGCCGAAGGAGGAGATGCCCGCGCGTCGGACGCGGCCGTCGGCCTGCCATGCGCGGGAATCGGTGAGCAGCTCGACCTCGCCTGCGGACCAGTCGACGTGTCCCGTCGGCTCGTCCACGTGCAGGGTCTTCGGCAGCATGCCGTGCCGCATCGCCTGCACCATCTTGATGATGCTTCCGACGCCTGCGGCTGCCTGGGTGTGGCCGATGTTGGACTTCAGCGAGCCCAGGTACAGGGGCCGCTCGTCCGGTCGCTCCTGGCCGTACGTCGCCAGCAGCGCCTGTGCCTCGATCGGGTCACCCAGGCGGGTGCCGGTGCCGTGGGCTTCGACGGCGTCCACGTCAGCTGCGCTCAGGCCGGAGTTGGCCAGGGCCTGGCGGATGACACGCTCCTGGGAGGGGCCGTTCGGGGCGGTGAGGCCGTTGGAGGCGCCGTCCTGGTTCACCGCCGATCCGCGTACGACGGCCAGGACCTTGTGACCGTGCTTCCGGGCGTCGGAGAGGCGCTCCACCAGGAGCAGGCCGACTCCTTCCGACCAGCCGGTGCCGTCGGCGCCGGCCGCGAACGGCTTGCACCGACCGTCCGGAGCCAGGCCGCGCTGCCGCGAGAACTCCACGAAGGAGAGCGGCGTCGACATGACGGTCACACCGCCTGCGAGCGCGAGGTCGCACTCGCCGCTGCGGAGCGCGTTCGCCGCCATGTGGAGAGCGACCAGGGAGGACGAGCAGGCTGTGTCGACCGTGACGGCCGGGCCTTCGAGGCCGAAGGTGTAGGACAGGCGGCCCGAGGCCACACTGCCCGCGTTTCCGCTGGCCAGGAAGCCTTCGAGCTCCTGGGGGATGGACTGCACGCGCGAGCCGTAGTCGTGGTACATCACGCCCGTGAACACGCCCGTGCGGCTGCCACGCAGAGCGGACGGAAGTACCCCTGCGTTCTCGAACGTCTCCCATGCGGTTTCGAGCAGGAGTCGCTGCTGCGGGTCGGTCGCGGTCGCCTCGCGCGGCGACATCCCGAAGAACTCCGGGTCGAACTGGTCGGCGTCGTGCAGGAAACCGCCCTCACGCGCGTACGACGTGCCGACCCGCTCGGGGTCCGGATCGTAGATGCCTTCCAGGTCCCATCCGCGGTTGGTCGGGAACTCGGTGATGGCGTCGGTGCCTTCGGCGACGAGCCGCCACAGGTCTTCCGGCGATGCCACCCCGCCGGGGTAGCGGCACGCCATGCCGACGATGGCGATCGGTTCGTCGGTCGACGTCGTCTTCGTTTCGACGATCGCCTTGGCCGTCGCCGTGCCGGCGATTTCCTGGCCGAGGTGGCCGGCGAGTGCGGCGGGTGTGGGGTAGTCGAAGACGAGGGTGGTGGGCAGGCGGAGGCCGGTGGAGGTGTTGAGCTGGTTGCGGAGTTCGACGGCGGTGAGGGAGTCGAAGCCGAGTTCCTGGAAGGCCCGGTCGGCGTCGATGGCGGTGTGATCGGCGTGGCCGAGGACCGATGCCACGTGCGTGCGTACGAGGTCTACGAGCGCCTTCTCCCGCTCCGTGGTGGACAGTCCTGCCAGCCGGTCTGCCGGCGACGAGCCACCGTCCGTACCGGTACCGGCAGCGGTTCCGGCGCGGCGAGGCGCTACGGGCACCAGGCCCCGGAACAGAGGCAGCGGGCCTCCGGCCTGGGCGCGCAGGGCTGCGGTGTCGATGCCGGTTGCGGCGAGTACCGCGTCGCCCGTGGTGTGTGCGGCGTCGAACAGCTCCATGGCGTGGGTGGAGCTGAGCGGGCGCAGGCCTGCGCGTGCCATGCGCTTGAGGTCGACGTCTGCCAGTCCGCCGGTGATGTCGCTGGTCTCTTCCCACAGGCCCCATGCGAGGGAGGTGGCGGGGAGGCCTTGGGCGCGGCGGTGTTGGGCGAGGGCGTCGAGGAAGGTGTTGCCGGCCGCGTAGTTCGCCTGGCCTGCCGTGCCGAGGAGGCCGGCGAGAGAGGAGTAGAGGACGAAGGCGGAGAGGTCGTGCTCGCGGGTGAGGTCGTGCAGGTTCCACGCCGCGTCGACCTTTGCCTGGAGTACCCGCTCCAGGTGCTCTGGCGTGAGGGAGGTGAGGAGGGCGTCATGGAGGACACCCGCGGTGTGGATGACGGCGGTCAGCGGGCGGTCTGCGGGTATCTCCCGCACGACCCGGCCGAGCGCCTCGCGGTCTGCGGCGTCGCAGGCGACGACGTCCACGTTGGCGGCGCCCAGTGCGGTGAGTTCGTCGCGGAGTTCGGTTGCGCCGGGGGCGTCGGGGCCTCGTCGGCTGAGGAGCAGGAGATGGCGTGCGCCGTGTTCGGTGACCAGGTGACGTGCGAGTACGCGGCCGAGTGCGCCGGTCGCTCCGGTGATCAGGACGGTGCCTTCGGCCCAGCGCGGCTGCTCGCTCACCGGGTCGGTGGTGCTCTGGAGCGCTCGGGTGAGGCGGGGTACGCGCAGTTCACCTGACCGGACCGCGAGCTGCGGCTCGCCGGAGGCGAGGGCGGCCGCGACCCAGCGCGGCAGCGCGTCCGCGTCGGTGCGGTCGGTGGTGTCGGTGTCGGTGTCGAGGAGGGTGATGCGGTCGGGGTGTTCGGTCTGGGCGGCGCGCAGCAGGCCCCATACGCCCGCGTGGGCCAGGTCTGTTACGTCTTCGTCGGCGCCGGCTGCAACGGCGCCTGCTGTCACGACGACCAGCCGGGAGTCGGCGAACCGTTCCTCCGCCAACCAGCCCTGCACCAACTCCAAGAGTTCACGCAAGGCCGCGTGGGCCGCGACAGGTACCTCACCAGGCACCGACCCCGACACCGACTTCGACTCCAACTTCGACTTCGACACGAGCGGGACCACGACGGCGGGCGGAACGGCCGTCCCGGCATTTATCGCCGCGACCAGACTCCTCAGGTCCGAGTACGCCTGGCCCCCCAGCGACAGGCCGTCGCCCAGTACTGCCCAGTCGAAACCTTCGACAGGGTTGGCCGGCTCCGGAATGCTGGACCACCCCACCCGGTACAGGCCGTCACGGGCGCCAGCACCAGCTGTGCGGAGAGCGTCCTTGGACAAGGGCCGGTAGGCCATGGATGCGACGGTGGCGACCGGTGCGCCGGTGGCATCGGCGAGGTCCAGGGCCACCGATTCGGGGCCCGTCTGGATCAGGCGTACGCGCAGCATCGAGGCGCCCACCGCGTGCACGCTCACGCCCGACCACGTGAACGGCAGAGCAGCGTCCCTGCTCTCGTCCACGACACCCGGCAGAAGTGCGTGCAAGGCGGAGTCGAGCAGCACGGGGTGGAGGCTGAAGACGCCCGCCTCGGTGCGCTGTTCGTCGGCGAGGGCGACTTCGGCGAAGAGTTCGCCCTCGTTCGT
>NZ_JBSGWV010000091.1:0-9390 GCF_053609105.1 Streptomyces sp. NPDC054975 | reverse complement strand
CCCCGGAACATCCGGGGGCCCGGCCCTTTGCCGCGGGCGGGCGGCAGGCGTGGGGCCTCCGGCCCAGACCTCAGGGGTGGGCGGCTGCCGGGATGCGGCGCCGGCCCCCGGTCTCGTCAGGGTCTCGGGGAGGGGCGGGGCGGGGACGCGAAAGGCCCGGCCCCCACGGGGCCGGGCCTTCGCTCGTGGTGTTACGCCTTGCGGAGACGGAACGTCAGGGACAGGACCTCGTCCGTGAACGGGGTGCCGTACGCCTCGTCCGCCTCGCCCGTCGCGAAGTCCGTGGCCAGGACCTCGTCCGCGATCAGGGTCGCGTGGGCCGTCAGGGCCTCCGCCGTTTCCGGGGACTCCGACGTCCAGCGCAGGGCGATGCGGTCCGCCACGTCCAGGCCGCTGTTCTTGCGGGCCTCCTGGATCAGACGGATCGCGTCACGGGCCAGGCCCGCCTTCCGGAGCTCCGGAGTGATCTCCAGGTCCAGCGCCACGGTCGCGCCCGCGTCCGAGGCCACCGACCAGCCCTCGCGCGGGGTCTCCGTGATGATGATCTCCTCGGGGGTGACGAAGATCGTCTCGCCGTTCACCTCCAGGGTGGCCTCGCCGGCCTCCCGCAGCGCCAGCGACAGCGCCGCCGCGTCCGCGGCCGCGACCGCCTTCGCGACGTCCTGGACGCCCTTGCCGAAGCGCTTGCCCAGCGCGCGGAAGTTCGCCTTCGCCGTCGTGTCGACCAGCGAGCCGCCGACCTCGGAGAGGGAGGCCACGGACGTGACGTTCAGCTCCTCCGTGATCTGGGCCTGGAGCTCCGGGGAGAGCTCGGTGAAGCCCGTCGCCGCGACCAGGGCCCGCGACAGCGGCTGGCGGGTCTTCACGCCCGACTCCGCCCGCGTCGCCCGGCCCAGCTCCACCAGGCGGCGGACCAGCGTCATCTGCGTGGAGAGCGTCGGGTCGACCAGCGACGCGTCCGGCTCCGGCCACGTCGACAGGTGGACCGACTCCGGCGCGTCCGGGGTCACCGGGACCACCAGGTCCTGCCAGACCCGCTCCGTGATGAAGGGGGTCAGCGGGGCCATCAGGCGCGTGATCGTCTCCACCACGTCGTGCAGGGTGCGCAGCGCCGCCGCGTCGCCCTGCCAGAACCGGCGGCGTGAGCGCCGCACGTACCAGTTCGACAGGTCGTCCACGAACGCGGAGATCAGCTTGCCCGCCCGCTGCGTGTCGTACGACTCCAGCGCCTGGGTGACCTCGGTCACCAGCGTGTTCAGCTCGGACAGGAGCCACTTGTCCAGGACCGAGCGCTCCGCCGGCGCCGGGTCGGACGCGCTCGGCGCCCAGCCGGACGTACGGGCGTACAGCGCCTGGAAGGCCACCGTGTTCCAGTACGTGAGGAGGGTCTTGCGGACGACCTCCTGGATCGTGCCGTGGCCGACCCGGCGGGCCGCCCACGGGGAGCCGCCGGCCGCCATGAACCAGCGGACCGCGTCCGCGCCGTGCTGGTCCATGAGCGGGATCGGCTGCAGGATGTTGCCCAGGTGCTTGGACATCTTGCGGCCGTCCTCGGCGAGGATGTGGCCCAGGCAGACCACGTTCTCGTACGACGACTTGTCGAAGACCAGCGTGCCGACGGCCATCAGCGTGTAGAACCAGCCTCGCGTCTGGTCGATCGCCTCGCTGATGAACTGCGCCGGGTAGCGGGACTCGAAGAGTTCCTTGTTCTTGTACGGGTAGCCCCACTGCGCGAACGGCATCGAGCCCGAGTCGTACCAGGCGTCGATCACCTCCGGCACGCGCGTCGCCGTCTTCGAGCAGCTCGGGCAGGAGAAGGTCACCGCGTCGATGTACGGGCGGTGCGGGTCGAGCTCCGACTGGTCCGTGCCCGTCAGCTCGGTCAGCTCCGCGCGTGAGCCCACGCACGTCAGGTGGCCGTCCTCGCAGCGCCACAGCGGCAGCGGGGTGCCCCAGTACCGGCTGCGGGAGAGCGCCCAGTCGATGTTGTTGTTCAACCAGTCGCCGAAGCGGCCGTGCTTGACCGAGTCCGGGAACCAGTTCGTCTTCTCGTTCTCCTCGAGAAGGCGGTCCTTGACGGCGGTCGTACGGATGTACCAGGACGGCTGCGCGTAGTAGAGCAGCGCCGTGTGGCAGCGCCAGCAGTGCGGGTAGCTGTGCTCGTACGGGACGTGCCGGAAGAGCAGACCGCGCGCGTCCAGGTCGGCCGTCAGCTGCTCGTCGGCCTTCTTGAAGAAGACCCCGCCGACCAGCGGCACGTCCTCCTCGAAGGTGCCGTCGGGGCGGACCGGGTTCACGACCGGCAGGCCGTAGGAGCGGCAGACCTTGAGGTCGTCCTCACCGAAGGCGGGGGACTGGTGGACCAGACCCGTGCCGTCCTCGGTCGTGACGTAGTCGGCGTTGACGATGTAGTGGGCCTCCGCCGGGAAGTCGACGAGGGCGAACGGGCGCTCGTACGTCCAGCGCTCCATCTCCGCGCCGGTGAAGGACTCGCCCGTCGTGACCCAGCCCTCGCCGAGCGCCTTGTCGAGCAGCGGCTGCGCGACGACCAGCTTCTCGTCGCCGTCGGACGCGACGACGTACGTGACCTCGGGGTGCGCGGCGACCGCCGTGTTGGACACCAGGGTCCACGGGGTCGTCGTCCAGACCAGGAGCGAGGCCTGGCCGGCCAGCGGGCCGGAGGTGAGCGGGAAGCGGACGAAGACGGAGGGGTCGACGACCGTCTCGTACCCCTGTGCCAGCTCGTGGTCCGAGAGGCCGGTGCCGCAGCGGGGGCACCACGGGGCGACGCGGTGGTCCTGGACCAGCAGGCCCTTGTCGAAGATCTGCTTGAGCGACCACCAGACCGACTCGATGTACTCGGGGTCCATCGTCCGGTACGCGTCGTCCAGGTCGACCCAGTAACCCATGCGGGTCGTCAGCTCGGCGAAGGCGTCGGTGTGGCGGGTCACGGACTCGCGGCACTTGTCGTTGAACGCGGCGATGCCGTATTCCTCGATGTCCTTCTTGCCGGCGAAGCCGAGCTCCTTCTCGACGGCGAGCTCGACCGGCAGGCCGTGGCAGTCCCAGCCGGCCTTACGGGCCACGTGGTAGCCGCGCATGGTCCGGAAGCGGGGGAAGACGTCCTTGAAGACGCGGGCCTCGATGTGGTGGGCGCCGGGCATGCCGTTGGCGGTGGGCGGGCCCTCGTAGAACACCCACTCGGGGCGGCCCTCGGACTGCTCCAGGGTCTTGGCGAAGACCTTGCTCTCGCGCCAGAAATCGAGCACGGCGTGCTCGAGCGCGGGCAGGTCGACCTGGGCGGGCACCTGGCGGTACTGCGTCATCGATCTTCCTCCGGCGGACTGCTTCGTTTCCGTCCGGAGGGACGAGAGCGCCGTGCTGCGCGGCTCCCGCGGTACCACCCTCCTTGGCCCCGGGCGTGTGCTGCCCATGGCCCCCTCATTGGGGTCGCGATGCCGGTTCTAGTCGCCTGACGGCTTTCTTCCGGCGGCTCCGGGGTGATGGTTCACATCGGGCTCGCCCCCGGGCTCTCACCGTCCCCGGGTCGCTCATGGCTGCGTACGACGCTACTCGTCCCCATCCAAGCCTTTCGCTGAGCCCAGTGTACGGGCCCGGAGGCGGCTCGGCCGACCTCATTACGGGCGGGGCGGGAGGCGGCCGAACGTGACCCGAATGGCCATACGGGCGTGGCCGGACTTCGCAGGTCGTCGCGGGGCGGATTACGGGGCGGGGAGCTGGGCACAACGGATGCAGACTCGCCGTGCCACCGGCATGGGACGGGTGCGCACGGCGGCGTGCCCCGTTGCCGCGGGCCTTGGGTCGATTTATCGTCCCAGCACGATTCGCGAGCAAGATCACAAAATGTGAAGGGGCCGCGACATGGTGGCGAAGAAGACCGCCGCGAAGAAGACCTCGACCGCCGGTGCCACCGGTTCCTCCGGCGCGGGCGGGGCGGCCAAGGACGTCACCGGCAAGAAGTCGACGGTCGTGAAGAAGGCGGTCGCGAAGAAGGTGGTCCCGGAGAAGACGGTCCCGGAGAAGGCGGTCGACAAGAAGGCCGTCCCGAAGAAGAGCGTCGCGAAGAAGGCGGCCACCAAGACGGCGGCCAAGGAGACAGCCGCGAAGAAGACGGCCGCCAGGAAGCCGGCTGCCAAGGAGCCGGCTGCCACGGAGGCGGCCTCGAAGGCCGCCGAGGCCCCCGCCGCCAAGGAGGCGGCCACCAGGAAGACCCCGGCCGCCCAGGAGGCGGCCGTGAAGAAGGCGCCGGCGGGCAAGAAGGCCGCGGCGAAGAAGACCGCAGTCAAGAAGAAGGCCGCTTCCGCGGCGCAGGTGGAGCAGACAGGAGCCGCGACAGTGGCAGCGAAGAAGACCGCGGGTGGCGTCACGACGGCCGAGAGCGAGGCCGCTGTTCCCCAGGCGCGCACCGGTGAGCTGGCCGTACGGCCCGGTGAGGACCCCTGGACGCCCGAGGAGGTCGCCGAGGCCCGGGCCGGCCTTGAGAGCGAGGTCGCACGGCTGCGGGCCGAGCTGCTGCACTCCAAGGAGGAGCTGACCGGCCTCATGCGGGACTCCGGGGACGGCGCGGGCGACGACCAGGCCGACACCGGCACGAAGAACATCACCCGCGAGCACGAGCTCGCCCTGGCCGCCAACGCCCGCGAGATGCTGGAGCAGTCCGAGCACGCCCTGGAGCGCCTCGACGCGGGCACGTACGGCCTCTGTGAGGTGTGTGGCAAGCCGATCGGCAAGGCGCGCATGCAGGCCTTCCCGCGGGCCACGCTCTGCGTCGAGGACAAGCAGAAGCAGGAGCGCCGCGGCTGACGGTCCCGAAGGGGTGTGCCGTACCCTCGTGCACAGTCAGGCACCTAGGTTGAGGGACTCACGTGGCAGAGGCGGAGCGCATCATCGGTACGCCGGATTCAGACGCTGACGGCGCCGGCGGCGTCGGTGGCGCCGACGGCTCGGGCGGCGAGGCCGCGGCCGAGGCTCAGGCGCCTGCCGAGCAGCCGAAGGGCAGGCGCAAGATCGTCGCGCTGCTCGTGGTCGCGCTCGTCGCGTACCTGCTCGACCTCGGCAGCAAGATGCTCGTGGTCGCCAAGCTGGAGGGCCACGAGCCGATCCAGGTGATCGGCGACCTGCTGAGGTTCGAGGCGATCCGGAACCCGGGCGCCGCCTTCGGCATGGGCGAGGCCTTCACGATCATCTTCACCTGCATCGCGACCGTGGTGATCGTCGTGATCATCCGGCTCGCACGCAAGCTCTACAGCACGTCGTGGGCGATCGCGCTCGGCCTGCTGCTCGGCGGTGCGCTGGGCAACCTGACCGACCGGATCTTCCGCTCGCCGGGCGTCTTCGAGGGCGCGGTCGTCGACTTCATCGCGCCCGCGCACTTCGCCGTCTTCAACCTCGCGGACTCCGCGATCGTCTGCGGCGGCTTCCTCATCGTGATCCTGTCCTTCCGGGGCCTGGATCCGGACGGCACCGTCCACAAGGACTGAGCACTCCCGGCACAAGGCATACTCGACGGGTGAGTACGAGTCCCGAGATCCGCACGCTGCCCGTTCCCGATGGCCTGGAGGGCGAGCGCGTCGACGCCGCCATCGCCCGCATGTTCGGGTTCTCCCGTACGAAGGCGGCCGAGCTGGCCGCCTCCGGAAAGGTCCAGGTCGACGGCGCCGTCGTCGGCAAGTCCGAGCGGGTCAGCGGCGGCGCGTGGCTCGAGGTCGAGATGCCCGGTTCCCCGGCGCCGGTGCAGATCGTGGCCGAGCCGGTCGAGGGCATGGAGATCGTCCACGACGACGACGACATCGTCGTGATCATGAAGCCGATCGGGGTCGCCGCTCACCCGAGCCCCGGCTGGACCGGGACGACGGTCATCGGCGGCCTCGCCGCCGCCGGGTACCGCATCTCCACCTCCGGCGCCGCCGAGCGCCAGGGGATCGTGCACCGGCTCGACGTCGGCACCTCGGGGCTGATGGTCGTCGCCAAGTCGGAGCGGGCGTACACGCTGCTCAAGGCGCAGTTCAAGGAGCGGGTCGTCGACAAGCGCTACCACGCGCTGGTCCAGGGCCACCCGGACCCGATGAGCGGCACGATCGACGCGCCGATCGGACGCCACCCGAACCACGACTACAAGTGGGCCGTGACCGCCGACGGCAAGCCGTCGGTGACGCACTACGACCTGATCGAGGCCTACCGCGCCGCCTCGCTGCTCGACATCAAGCTGGAGACCGGCCGTACGCACCAGATCCGTGTGCACATGTCGGCCCACCGCCACCCCTGCGTGGGCGACCTCACCTACGGGGCGGACCCGACGATGGCCAAGCGCCTCGGCCTGACGCGCCAGTGGCTGCACGCCGTACGGCTCGGCTTCGAGCACCCCTCCGACGGGAGCTGGGTCGAGTTCGCGTCCACCTACCCGGCGGACCTGCAGAACGCGCTGGACCGGATCGCGGCGGAGAGCGCGTGAGCACCGAGACCGGCACCGGGTACGAGGTCCGCGAGGCGATCGGCCAGGACGACCGCGAGGCCTGCTTCGCGGTGCGCCGCGAGGTCTTCGTCGTCGAACAGAACGTGCCGCAGGAGATCGAGTACGACCGCTACGACGAGACGGCCGTGCACGTCCTCGCCCTGCGCGAGGACGGGCTGCCGCTCGGCACCGGCCGACTGCTCCACGGCGCCGACGCCGTCGGCAAGACCGGTGCCGACGCCTCCGTCGGCTCGCTGGGACGCCTCGCGGTCACCCAGGCCGCGCGCGGCCTCGGGGTCGGCGCGGCGCTCGTCCGCGCCATCGAGGACGCGGCCCGCGGGCGCGGTCTGACGGCCGTGGACCTGCACGCCCAGACCCACGCGCTCGGCTTCTACGAGCGGCTGGGCTACGAGGTGTACGGCCCCGAGTTCTCGGACGCGGGCATTCCGCACCGGGCGATGCGCCGGGCGCTCTAGCCGAGGGCCCGAGGCCCCAAGGCCCCAAGGCCCCGAAGCTCCGAAGCTCCGAGGCCCCGAGGCTGCCAAGCTCCGGAGCACCGCCGGTCCCGGCGCCGCGCGTGAGCGGCGCCGCACTGCGGTTTGGGGGGATTCGTTCCCTCGCGTGGCAGGGTTGAGGTCCGATTGTCGACCTGAGGGCGCCCCGTGGATCAATTGGCCCTGTTGTTCCTGCTGTTGCTGGGCGCGGTGCTCACCGTGCCGCTCGGGGACCGGCTCGGGCTGCCGGCCCCGGTGCTCATGACCGTCATAGGGGTCGTGCTGGCCTTCCTGCCCTTCGTGCCGAACGTCGAGATCCCGCCCGACTACATCCTTCCGCTCGTCCTCCCGCCGCTGCTCTACGCCGCCGTGCAGCGCACGTCCTGGCGCCAGTTCGCGGCCAACCGGCGGCCCATCTTCCTGCTCGCCGTCGCCCTGGTCTTCGTCACCACGGCCGCCGTCGCCGCCACGGCGACCGCGCTCGTCCCGGCGCTCCCGCTCGCCGCGGCCGTCGCCCTCGGTGCGCTGGTCGCGCCGCCCGACCCCGTCGCCGCGACCGCCGTCGCCGGCTCGCTCGGCCTTCCGCGCCGGCTCGTCTCGATCCTGGAGGGCGAGGGACTCTTCAACGACGTCACCGCGATCGTCCTCTACCACGTGGCGATCGGCGCGGTCGTCGGCGGCAGCTTCAGCTGGGGAGGCGCGGCCCTCGAACTCGTCCTCTCCGCCGTCGTCGCCATCGCCGTCGGACTCGTCCTGGGCTGGCTGAGCAACAAGCTCATGGGCGCCCTCGGCGAGGTCACCCTGCAGACCGGGCTCACCCTCCTCGTCCCCTTCGTCGCCTACGTCCTCGCCGAGGAACTGAAGGGCTCCGGCGTCCTCGCCGTCCTGGTCGTCGCCCTCTACCTCGCCGAGAACGCCCTCGACGCCGACGACGTGATGGGCCGGCTCGCCGGGCAGACCTTCTGGCAGATCGTCGACACCCTCGTCACGGGCATCGCCTTCGGGCTCATCGGCCTGGAGCTCCACAACGTCTTCGGCACCGCCGACGACCAGCTCGCCAGGATGCTCGGCCGGGGCGCCGCCGTGGCCGGTGTCGTGATCGTCGTACGGCTGCTGTGGCTGCTGCCCGCCACCTGGCTGGCCAAGCGCCTGCACACCCGGCGCGACTACGACGAGGAGATCCCTGTCAGCTGGCGCGAGACCGTCGTCATGTGGTGGTCCGGGATGCGCGGCGTGGCCTCGGTGGCCCTCGCGCTCGCCATCCCGCTGCGTACCGACGACGGGTCGCCCTTCCCCGGCCGGGACGAGATCGTCTTCGTCGCGTTCTGCGTGATCATGACCACACTCCTCCTCCAGGGGCTCACCCTGCCCTGGCTGGTCAAGCGGCTCGGCGTACGGGCCGACACGGACGCCGAGCGCGCCCTGGAGCGGGAGCTCGCGGTCCGCGCGGCCAAGGCGGCCAAGCGGCGGCTGAAGGAGATCGAGGAGACCGAGGAGCTGCCGGAGGAGGTCCAGGAGCGGCTCCAGCGTGGGGCGTTCGACATCGGGGCGCGGATCAGCCCGGACATGGTGGACGAGGAGCGGCGGGCGGCCTTCGCGGAGCGGGCCGGGCGGCTCAAGGCCGTCCAGCGGATCCAGCGCGAGATGATGTCCGCCGCGCGGCACGAGGTGCTCGCGGCGCGCAGCGAACCGGGGGCCGACCCGGAGGTGGTGGACCGGGTGCTGCGTCAGCTGGACGTGCGCAGCATGAGGTGACCGGGGGGTGGCGCGGCCGGCTGGCAGGATGGACCGCATGGACATCATGCTTTTCCACTCGACCTACGGTCTGCGTCCGGCGGTGGAGGCCGCGGCCGAGCGGCTGCGGGCCGCCGGCCATCAGGTGCACGTGCCGGACCTCTTCGGGGGCCGGACCGCCGGCACCGTCGAGGAGGGGATGGCGCTCCAGGAGGAGATCGGCAAGGACGAGCTGCTGAAGCGGGCGATCCTGGCCGCCGCCCCGTACTCGGAACGGGGTCTGGTCTACGCGGGCTTCTCGTTCGGTGCCTCGGTCGCCCAGACCCTCGCCCTGGGGGACGACAAGGCGCGCGGGTTGCTCCTGCTGCACGGCACCTCGGACATCGCGGAGAACGCGTCCGCCGACGACCTGCCGGTCCAGCTGCACCTCGCCGACCCGGACCCCTTCGAGCCGCACGACTGGCTGACGTCCTGGTACCTGCAGATGGGCAAGGCGGGGGCCGACGTCGAGGTCTACCGCTACCCGGGCGCGGGCCATCTCTTCACCGACCCGGACCTGCCGGACTGGGACGAGGACGCGGCCGAGCGGACCTGGACGATCGCGCTGGCGTTCCTGGAGAGCCTCCAGGACGGCTGAGCCCGACGGCTCTGCGTGACGCGCGCGAGGGCGCGGCGGGGGCTCTCCCGCCG
>NZ_JBSGWV010000090.1:0-9830 GCF_053609105.1 Streptomyces sp. NPDC054975 | reverse complement strand
TGGCGATTGACCCACTGCATTGACGCGCCTGACCGCACGTCCCTCAAAGGTCGATGGCTCATGACCTGCACAGATGGAGACGAGATCTAGATAAGCACCGTGACCAGGCCAAAGCTGATCGCCCCTGACCAGAGAGAGCGAGCGGGCATCGCGTCCTCCAAGAGCCCCTGGGGTTCTGGGGTCAGGCTAGGCCGACTGCCCCGCTGATCGCACGCGCACGTCTCGGCTTCCTGCAATTCCCCCAGACGAGGGTCCCGTCGCGGCGGCGCTACGCCCCTTCGACGACCTCGACCGGCGCCGACGCGTCACCCACCGTGCGCCGCAATCGGGCACGGAACCCCTCACGCAGCGTCTCGTCGGCCCGTAAGAAGCGTTTCACGGGCAGGTGCGCCCATTGGAAACCACCAGGAAGGTCCCTCGTGGCGCACAGGGTGACCGTGCCCGGAGCCACGTCAGCCAGTTTGTGGTCGTGCCGCTGCGCCATGTTGGTTCCCCTTCGGCTTCGTATCTCCGCGGTTTACAGGCTGTCGCACTGACACCGTGCCGATGGACACTCCCCTGCGGCCTGGGGCTAGGAGTACACCTGCCACCAGCGGTCTGCCTCGGCACGCGCCACTTCGGCGTCGTACTGAATCGCGTCGAAGTGGAACTCCGGCAGAGGGCCAGGCGCGGGGGTGTGAGCCGCCCATGGAACTTCCCGGACAGACCACTGCACGACTTCGCCGAGCCGCTGGACGACCACGGTCAGGAAGCCACAGCATCCGCCGGTGCAGTCCGGCTCCCCCAGTTCCAGGCGGCGTGGTTCGCCGGTCGCGCGGAGAGGGCTGGTGCGGTCAGCCGGCAGCGCATCAGCCGCGTACGGTCCGCGGCCGCCTTCACCGACAGCGTCCTCGATCAGGTCCTCGCCGTTGACCCGGAACCGAACCTGGGCGACGTACCGGGGCCCCGGCGGCAGCACCTGGATCTCCAGACGGTCGAACATCAGCTCGCGCTCTCAGCAAGGGCGCGCTGGTGTTTCTGGAGCTCCAGGGCCTCGGCCTGATGGGCCTGGCACAGGGGGTTCCCGCCGAACCCGTACCGGTGGCAGGGGGCCTGGCACCTTGCACAGCGGCCGAGGAGCTGCGGCGGGCACATGTTCGCCGGAAGGTTGCGGGGTGCGGGAGTCGTCATGGGCGTGTCCTTCGTGAGCGCGGCGAGCGCCGCAGCCACAGGATAGAACTAACGTTCCCATTCGAGATCACCGCCACGCGGGCTCACGTGTTCGAATATCTGTTCGGTACGGTAGAGATCTAGCCAATCGGTTAGTGCTGGTTTGGGGGTATTTAGCCGGAGGCGTGTGATGGGCGGAGGTGTGCATCTGCATGTCGCGAGCGGCTACTCGGCCCGATACGGCGCCTCCCACCCGGACGACCTGGTCGCCCGGGCCGCAGAGCGCGGCATCACCGCGCTCGCGCTGACCGACCGGGACACCGTCACCGGCATCGTCCGCTTCGCGAAGGCCGCGACCCTGGCCGGAATCCGGCCTGTCTTCGGCGTGGACCTCGCGGTCGCCCCGCACGAGCCCATCGCCCAGGAGCGGTCCGGGCGGCGCCGGACTCCAGTGCGCGGGGGCGCCCATGTGGTGGAGGCGCCGCTGCGGGTGACGCTCCTCGCGCAGTCCGCGACAGGGTGGGGGCGCCTGTGCCGGATCGTTTCCGCCGCGCACGCCGACGTTGTGGGCGCCGCCGGCGGGCCGCCGGTCGCGGACTGGCCCGCGCTGCGGCAGTACGCCGACGCGGGCCTCACCGTCCTGCTCGGCCCGGCCTCCGAGCCGCTGCGCGCGCTCGCCGCCGGCCGCCCGGATGTAGCCGAGCGGCTCCTTGCTCCGTGGCGGGAGCTCGCCGGGGCGAACCTGCGCCTGGAAGTCGTCTGCTGGGGTCTGCCCGGCACCGGGCCTGGGTCCGTACGGTACGCCGCGCGCACGCTCGCGCTCGCGGACCGGCTCGGCATCCGCACGGTGCTGGCGAACGCGGTCCGGTACGCCGACCCGGCGCAGCACCGGATCGCGGACGTGCTGGACGCCGCGCGGCTGCTGCGGCCGATCGACCGCAAGCGGCTGGACTGCGGCGAGCGCTGGCTCAAGGGCGAGGGCGACATGCAGATGGTTGCGGAGCGGGTGTGCGCGGCCGCCGGCGCCGAGCGCGGGCGCGCGGCCGCACTGCTCGCCGAGACCGTACGAACGGCGGAGGAGTGCGTCGTCGATCCGGTCGCCGACCTCGGCCTGGGCACCCCGCACTTCCCCGAGCCGACCGTGGTCGGAGCCGATCCGGGAGCGGGCGGGGCGATGCGGCTTCTGCGGCAGCGGTGCGAGGCCGGGATGGTCGCCCGCGGCCTCGACCTCGACCAGACGGCGATGGACCAGCTCGACTACGAGCTCGGCATCATCGGCCGGCTCGGCTACGAGCCGTACTTCCTCGCGGTCGCCCAGGTCGTCGCCGACGTACGGGACATGGGGATCCGGGTCGCCGCCCGCGGGTCCGGCGCCGGCTCCATGGTCAACCACAGCTTGTTCGTGGCCACCGCCAACCCGCTGGAGCACCACCTGCTCTTCGAGCGCTTCCTCAGCGAGCGGCGGGCGTCGCTGCCGGACATCGACGTCGACGTGGAGTCCGCCCGCCGCCTGGAGGTCTACGACCGGATCATCGAGCGGTTCGGGAAGGAGCGGGTCGCGGTCACGGGGATGCCGGAGACCTACCGTGCCCGGCACGCCCTACGCGACACCGGCCTCGCGCTTGGCCTGCCCCCGGACGTCGTCGACAAGGTCGCGAAGTCGTTCCCGCACATCCGGGCCTGCGACATCCGCGGCGCCTTGCAAGAGCTCCCCGAACTCCGCCGCCTGAACGCCGAGGCCGGATCGTACGGACCGCTGTGGGAGCTGGCGGAGGGCCTGGATGCGCTGCCACGCGGGATCGCCATGCACCCCTGTGGCGTCATCCTTTCCAACGCGACCCTGCTGGACCGGCTTCCGGTCCAGCCGACCCCGGGCGGCCAGTACCCGATGGTGCAGGCCGACAAGGAGGACGTCGAAGACCTCGGCCTGCTCAAGCTCGACGTGCTGGGCGTGCGGATGCAGTCGGCGATGGCGCACGCCGTCGGCGAGATCCGCCGTACGACCGGTCGGCAGATCGACCTCGACAACCCCGACCACGTGCCGCTCGACGACGTGTTCGCGTTCAAGATGATCCAGGACTCCGACACGGTCGGCATGTTCCAGCTCGAGTCGCCCGGCCAGCAGGACCTGGTCGGCCGGCTCCAGCCCCGCGACCCCCAGGACGTCATCGCCGACATCAGCCTCTTCCGCCCGGGTCCGGTCGCTGGCGGGATGCCGGCGATGTACATCGCCGCCCGCCACGGCGCCGCACCGGCGTATCCGCACCCCGACCTCGAGCCCGTGCTCCGCGATACGTACGGGGTGACGATCTGGCACGAGCAGATCATCGACATCTTCGCGGTGATGACCGGCTGCGACAGGGCTCTCGCGGAGGTCGCTCGTCGGGCGCTCGGCGACGAGGAGCGTATGCCGAAGATCGAAGGGTGGTTCCGTTCGAAAGCTGGTGCTCGCGGCTACAGCACGAAGGTCCTGGACGAGGTCTGGGACATCGTCAGCAGCTTCGGGGCGTACGGGTTCTGCCGCGCGCACGCCGTCGCGTTTGCCGTTCCCGCCCTCCAGTCCGCCTGGCTCAAGGCCCACCACCCGGCAGCGCTCTACGCGGGGCTGCTGGAGCACGACCCCGGCATGTGGCCGGCCCGCGTCATTGTTGCCGATGCTCGCCGCCACGGCGTCCCGATCCTGCCCGTCGACGTCAACAAGTCCGCCGCCGCCTACACCGTGGAGGAGACCGACACCGGCTGGGCGGTCCGGATCTCCCTCTCGTCGGTGAAGGGCATCAGCGAGCACGAGGTCGAGCGGATCACGGCCGGACAGCCCTACAACTCCCTCCAGGACTTCTGGCAGCGCGCCCACCCTTCTCTGCCGATCGCCGAACGCCTCATCCAGATCGGCGCGCTCACCACGCTCCAAGGCGATCTCACCCGGCGCGACCTCCTGCTCCAGGCCGCCGAGCTCCACCGCCACACCCGCACCCGCCCCGGCGCCGGACAGCTCCCCATCGACAACACCCTCATGACCGCTGGGGCAAGCGGGCTGCGGGAGATGTCGAGCCGCGAGGTCCTCGACGCCGAACTGACGGTGCTGAAAATCGACGTCTCCCAGCACCTGATGGAGCACCACCACCGGCTCCTGCGGGAGGTCGGCGCCACCGACGCCAAGCACCTCCGGGCCATGCACCCCGGGCAGCCCGTCCTCGTCGCCGGCGTACGGGCCTCCACCCAGACCCCCCCGATCCCGTCCGGGAAGCGGGTCATCTTCGTCACCCTCGAAGACGGCTCCGGACTGGTCGACATCGCGTTCTTCGAGGACTCCCACGAGGACTGCGCCCACACCGTCTTCCACAGCGGACTGCTCCTCGTCCGGGGCACCGTCGAGGCCCGCGGCCCTCGCCGCACGGTCGTCGGCCAGATGGTGTGGGACCTCGAAGAACTCGCCGCCGCCCGCCGCGACCACGGCCCCCAGGCCGTCCTGGACCTCCTCGGCAGCACCACCCCCGCACCGACGCCGGCCCAGCCCGCAGGCACCGAGGGCCGGACGCTCGTCGACCCGACCACGGGCGCGAAGCTCCACCCATACGCAGACCTCCAGCCCGCGGGCACCCGCTCGGCCGACCTCACCCGCCTCGGCCACACCAGCCCGGGGAGCGCCGGATGACCACCACACATCGCGCCGTGATGCGGATCTTCTTCCATCTCCGGGAGCCGGACGAGGAGCTGTACGAGCAGCTCCTGGCCGTCGTCGAGGGCATCACCCCGCGCGTCCAGGCCCACACGGCGGACTGGTCAGCCGATGCCGACCTCACCGGGGCGCTTCGGTACTGGAGGCGCGACGCGGAAGGCCTCGCCGCTGTGATCCGCCTCCGCGCGCTCGCCCTGTACGGCATCCCGACCTCGGCGGGTGTCGGGCCCAACCGGATGGTCGCGTCCATGGCGGCCGCGCTCGCCCCGCCCGGCACCTCCACCGTGGTGGCCGATGCCCCGTACTCGATCGCCGCATTCCTCCGCCCGCAGCGAGCGGCTGCGCTCCCAGGCGTCGGCCCGACAGCTGTACGAAGTCTCGCCCGCTACGGGCTTCACACGGTCGGCGACATCGCGGACACCCCACTCCCCACCCTCCAGCGGATCCTCGGCGCCGCCGCCGGCCGCCAAGCACACGACCGCTCCCGCGGAGTCGACGACCGGCCCGTCACCCCTGCCGCCGCCCCGAAGAGCCTCAGCGCCTCCCACCGCTTCAGCCGCGACGAGCTCGACACCGAACAACACCACCGCACCGTCCTCGGCCTTGTCGAACAACTCGGCGCCCAGCTCCGCCAACAGCACGAGATCGCCCAGGCACTCACCCTGACCGTCACCTATGCCGACCGCACCAGCACCACGAAGACGCGAACGCTCACTGAACCGACCGCCCATACCCCCGTCCTTGCCGCCACCGGACGCGAGCTCCTCGCCCTCCTCGGCCTCCAACGCGCCCGCGTCCGCACCATCTCCCTACGCGCGGAACGCCTCCAGCCCGCCGAGAACGCAGTGCACCAGCTGACCTTCGACACACGCGACGACAAGGCCCGCGACCTCGAAGCCGCCCTCGATCGGGCCCGCGCCCGCTACGGACCCGGCATCGCCGGCGCTGCCGCCGCATACAGGCCGACCAGCTGACACGCCCCCACTAGGAGCGTGGATCCCAGTCCCGCGGACAGGCTTGCCCACCTCTCACCCAGGCTTGCCCAGACTACTGACCGGCAGAAACGCCGATTCGGCTCGGACTGGGGAACAGCCCTTGGTGCCAAGCACGTCTGGTGATCGAGCGCCGACGGCAACAGACTGATCGTCTCTACGCGTCGTCGTCCTCGTACGTGAGAAGCAACAGAGGGAACCTGGTCCTCGATGGTTGCCCACGCCTGACTGCTCAGCTCGACCTCGAGTACGGCGGCGTCAAGCGGCGATCCATGGTGTCCCGGCCTTCGCCCGCCGGTACGCCTGCGACGCAGACCGGCCGGCCCAGAGGGAAGTCGAAGCCTCGAACCGGCCGCTCTCCAGCGCCTGGTTCTCGAGCGCGGCGTGCTACGTCGGCCACACGCAGCTCGCCCAGCGGCTCGAGGAAGAACGCCAACGCCGACGGCTCGCCGACCTCGGCGCCAGCCGACAGCCCGGCCGTCCCGTGATCTGTGGGCAAGCCTCCCGGTGGAACGTCCCAGACGGGTTGCACCCACAGTTGTCTGCACAGTTGTCTGCACGGTTGCACCGAACGTTGCACCGGAGGTACTACCGGAGGTGTGAACCCCCCTTTCGGGATCTTGAGCATTTCCCCTGGTCAGACCCCCTGGGCAAGCCCCCTTCGTACGCCGACACCTCTAATTCGTTAGTAATTAGAGGTCCTGGATCTCTGATGGCCCGGGGCGGCGTTGTCCAGTCCAGGGCAGGACGTGTGTGGTCCGGTCGGTGCCGTGGTGACCCCTACGACACCTCCGACCGTGCGAGGTCTGTTGAAAGACTGGTGGCGCTGGGCGCCGGCCGGTCCTCGCACGTTCTGCCCCCGCGGGCCCGTCAGGTTCGGGATCCTCGATGGATGAGCTGCCGCACGGTGACGCGTTCTTCCTCACGAGCCTTGAGCTCTGGACACGGCGTGCGCCCGTGCGGCCTTGCGGTGCCGCGCACGGCTGATGAGGTGGCGGACCTTGGAGTCCTGGAATTAGTGCGCCGTGCGGCCCCGCGTGCTCGTGTTCGAGAACGGCGCCCGCGAAGGGGCGGGATCCATGGACGTGTTCTGCGGGATCGACTGGGCGGAAGGGCATCACGACGTCGCGCTCGTCGACGGCACCGGCAAGCTGCTGGCCAAGTGCCGCATCAGCGACGATCTGGACGGCTACCGCCTGCTGCTGGACCTCCTGGCGGAGCACGGCGACAGCGCGGAGACGCCGATCCCGGTGGCCATCGAGACCAGCCGCGGCCTGCTGGTCGCCACGCTGCGGCAGGGGGCCCGGCAGATCTTCGCGGTCAACCCGATGGCGGCCTCCCGCTACCGCGACCGCCACGGCGTGAGCCGCAAGAAGTCCGACCCCGGCGACGCACTCGTGCTCGCCAACATCATCCGCACGGACATGCCGATGCACCGGCCGCTGGCTGCCGACACCGAGCTGGCCCAGGCGGTGGCTGTCCTGGCCCGAGCTCAGCAGGACGCGGTCTGGAGCCGACAGCAGCTCTGCAACCAGCTCCGTTCGCTGCTGCGTGAGTACTTTCCGGCGTTCCTGGAGGCGTTCAAGGACAAGCAGGGCGGACTGGCCCGCCCCGACGCCCGCCGAATCCTGGCGGTGGCACCGACGCCCGCGCTGGCCGCCAAGCTGCCGCTCTGGCGCCTGACTGCCATGATGAAGCGGGCTGGCCGGCGCAGGAACATCGAAGCCGATGCCGAGCGTCTGCAGCAGCTCTTCCGCCGGGAGGCGCCCCACCAGGTCCCGCTGGTCGAAGAAGCGATGGGCAAGCAGGCCGCGGCCCTGCTGCTGCAGCTGGACGCCGCCTGCGAAGCAGTCGCCGACCTTGGCCAGGCCACTGAGGAAGCCTTTCGAGCCCATCCCGACGCCCCGATCATGCTGAGCTTTCCTGGCATCGGCGCCCAGATCGGCGCACGGATCCTGGCGGAGATCGGGGACGACCGCACGCGGTTCGCCACCGCCGGAGGGCTGAAGGCATACGCGGGCGCGGCCCCCATCACCCGAGCGTCGGGCAAACGCCACTACGTCGGGCGCCGGTTCGTCAAGAACAACCGGCTCAACCACGTCGGCCACCTATGGGCCTTCGCCTCCCTCAGCGGTTCATCCGGCGCGGACGCCCACTACCGGCGCCGCCGGGCCGGAGGGGACTGGCACATGCAGGCACTGCGGCACCTGTTCAACCGCATGCTCGGCCAGCTCCACCACTGTCTGCTCCACCGCTGTCACTTCGATGAGCCGACGGCCTTCCCATCTGCAGCGGCTGGCTGATCCCGCTGGGACTCAATCCGGGACGATCAGACCGGCTTCCCTGAGCCGGGGAAGACAGACCGCCAAGCACTCCTCTATCGACTTCGCGTCGGTGCGGACAAGCAAACCCTGCCGAAACGGCGCCCCGCTGGCCACGAACGTCCAGGGCTTGGTGCCGTCGCGCATGCGCTCGGCATCTGCTTTGAAGATGACCGTGACACCTTGCTCGGCCAGCGTTTCCATGATCCGTGCGATGTCCATTACCCCCCGATTCTGACCAAGCGAGGAGCCACGCTACAGGGGCCCCGCCCGCCTCCCTTGACGGGTTAACTGCATGAGGTGTCTTTCTCCGCGATAGCCGGAGGAAGAGGCTTGTTGTCTTGACGGCCCGGCGCGGCTTGCTCGCTCTGTCGCCCCTCCCTCGCTTCGCCCTCCTCTCCTCGGCCTCCGGCATCCGCTGCCTCCACCGGCCTCGCAGTCAGCCGGCCTCGCCTCCAGCGATCGCGTGCGCGGCGCGGCCGGGTGCCCTCTGGCCGTCGACGCGCGCCTCGCTGCTGTCGCGCTCGGCGCGGCAAATGGGCACATCGGCGGAGCGCTCCTGCCACACTGGCTACAGCCTCGCCGCCCCCCGTCGGCGAGGCTCTCGCTTGTCCGCTGCCCGCCCACGAGCTGAGTCGTCCGCAGGACGCAAAACGGCCCCGCCGGTGGCGGGGCCGTTCGTCGGGCTGAATCAGTGCGCGTCGCGGTCGATGCGGCGACGCTGGGGGAGCGGCGGCTCGCTGCTGGCGCGTAGCGCCAGCCTGAGCGCGGCGCGGTCCCGCTTGTGCGCCGCCCGCTGCAGCCACGTCCGGCTGCCGTCCTTCAGGAAGGGGGCCAGCCAGGGCCGCTCCTGGTACTGGAGGCGTGCGGGGCGGTCGTGGAAAGTACGGGCCATCTCGGGGGCTCCTGTCCGCTGTTGACTTGTTGAGGTGCGTGTTTCTCGGTCGCCGCCCGGCTGCCACCGCCTGACGACTGGAACAACTATATCCACTACGCATCACAAAGTCAATGGAGTGATGCGGTGGCGTCGCGCGGGGGGAGCGAGGTGTGGCCCGCCGGGGGTTGATGGACGTCTGAGAAAAGTCGAGAAGAAGGGTGTTTTCACTTCCCGCATGTGACGTGTGTAGGATATAGTTGTCTTGTTGGTCGGCGGTGGCAGTCGCCCAACACCGAAGACACACCACGTCGCTGGGAGATTCCAATGTTCAACACGATGAAGCGCACCGCCCGTCAGACCTCCACCCGCACCCTGGCCGACCTGATCCGCGCGATGGACGGCAAGCGGGCCGTGACCGTCACCTACATCGACAGCGACGGCGAAGAGTCGGTGCGCACCATCGAGATCCATGACATCCGCACCACCAACAAGGGCCGCATCATCGTCCGGGCCATGTGCCGGATGCGCGGCGAGATGCGCACCTTCCACCCCGAGCGGATCGTCTCCTACACGATCCACCGGATGCGCTTCGTGCTGGACGCCCCGACCGGCGAGACCAGCTTCACCCACGCTGCCGAGAGTGAAGCTGAGCTGATCTCCCTGGAGATGGACCGCGACTACCCGGACCTGAAGCCGCTGGTACTGGCCGCGTAGGCCGCGCGGGCCCCCCCCCCCCGGCCGGGCCCGCCGCCAAACCCAAGGCATACAGCCCAGCGCGGCGGCGAGGCGCCCCCCGCCCCCGCCGCCCCACC
>NZ_JBSGWV010000089.1:0-10221 GCF_053609105.1 Streptomyces sp. NPDC054975 | reverse complement strand
CGGGGTGGGTTGTTTGCTTGTTATTTGTTTCCGGCTCACGGCCCCGACCCTTTTTCGTTGACTTTTCTTCAAATTGGTCCTGGTTACTCGCCGATTACTCAGGGGTGCCGCCCGCTCGACTAACTTGCAGATATGACGAGCGACCGGGGGAGAGGCATGCGGGTTTTGTTCACCGTGTGGCCCGCCCAGGCACATCTTTTTCCGACGTACTCACTCGCCGCGGCACTGCAGGCGGCGGGGCACGAGGTACGCGTGGCGGGCCTGCGCACCACGGCCGAGAACGCCCGGGCGATCGGCCTCACCGGGGTGTCGCTCGGAGGTAGGGAATTCTCGGCGGCCTCCCTGGACGAACTGCGCGCCAGGGAATCGTCCGCCGAACGCTTCGAGGAAGAACTCGACCTCGTGGAAAAGGGTTTGGCGCTCGACGAGGCCGAGATCCGGCACTGGCAGACGTTCCGCCACTTCCCGCTGTCGGCCGCACGGGTGTTCCACCCCGCCTACGGCGGGCCGGAAGGTCACCCCGCCCTGCTGGACAGCCTGATCGACTTCGCCGGCCGGTGGCAGCCCGACCTGGTGCTGTGGGATCCCATCTGGCCCTCCTCCGCGATCGCGGCACGGCTGGTCGGGGCGGCCCACGCCCGGCTGCTGTGGGGCGAGGACTACTACGCCTGGGCCCAGGACCGGATCGAGGCCCACGTGGGTCCGGGCGCCCCGAGCCCGCTCGCAGGCCTGGTGCGGGGCCTGGCCGAGCACCACGGGGTGGAGGTCGACGAGGAGCTGCTGTTCGGGCAGTGGAGCGTCGACCCCATGCCGGCCGCGATGCGTCTGTCCACCCGCACCCGGACCGTTCCGATGCGGTGGATCCCCTACACCGGACCGGCCACGCTCCCCGAGTGGATGCGCGAGCCGCCTACGCGGCCGAGGGTGGCCATGACCCTGGGGGGTTCGATCCGCACCCTCGCACCCGGCAGCTGGACCCGGTGGGTGGACAACCTGCTGGCGGCGGTGGACGGCCTGGACGTCGACGTCGTCGCCACCTTCGACGAGGGCCAGCTCGCCGGGCGTACGGTGCCCGACAACGTCCGGGCCTTCGACTACGTGCCGCTCGCGCCGCTGCTGCCGACCTGTGCGGCGCTGATCCACCACGGCGGCAGCGGCACGCACGGCGCCGCGGTGGCGCACGGGGTGCCGCAGCTGATCACGCTGGAGGACCGCGGTCCCCAGACGCCCGTCACCGACAACACCATGGGCGCGTGGAGCTTCGCGCGCCACATCGAGGAGCGCGGCGCGGGGCTGACCCTCAACCAGGACCTGCACTCCGTCGCCGAGATGCGCGAACGCCTCCTGCGCGTGATCGGCGACCCGTCGTTCCGGGACGGCGCCCGCGCGCTGCGGAGGGACGCTCTGGCGGTGCCGTCCCCGGCGGACATCGTGCCCACGCTCGAGAAGCTCACGGCCCGGCACCGGGCCCGGGCGTAGGAGGGCCCCGCATGCGTATCACGCCGACCAAGGTGCCCGGAGCCTTCCTCGTCACCCCGGACGCCCTGCGCGACGAGCGCGGAAGCTTCCACGAGGGATGGCGCGCCGAGGAACTGGAGCGCGCGACGGGATATCCGTTCACCCCCCGCCAGATCAACTATTCGGTGTCCCGCCGCAATACGCTGCGCGGCATTCACAGCGTGGCCCGCCCGCCCGGGCAGGCGAAGTTCGTGACGTGCGTCCGTGGCGCGCTGCGGGATTTCGTCGTCGACCTGCGGGTCGATTCGCCGACGTTCGGCCGGTACGACTCGAACGTGCTCGACGCCGACTCCGGGAACTCCGTCTTCGTGCCCGAGGGCGTCGGCCATGGCTTCCTCACGCTCACCGACGACGCCTGCATCTGTTACGTGCTGTCCAGCGAACACGTCCCGGGCACGCAGATCGACATCAACCCGCTCGATCCCGACCTCGACCTTCCCTGGGGTTTCACGGAACCACCGTTGATATCCGAGAAGGATGCGCATGCGATGAGCGTCGCCGACGGAATCTCCCTCGGCACCTTCGCCCACTGGAGAGACACCAGCCCGGATGCGCTGTCCGCCGCCGCGAGGAGAACGTGACCATGAAAGCTCTCGTACTGTCCGGGGGCGCAGGCACACGGCTGCGCCCGTTCAGCTATTCCATGCCGAAGCAGCTCATTCCCATTGCCAACAAGCCCGTTCTCGAACACGTCCTGGAGAACGTGGCCGCGCTCGGAGTGACCGAGATCGCCGTCATCGTGGGCGACTGGGGCGACGAGATCGCCGACGCGATCGGAGACGGCTCCCGATTCGGCTGCCGCATCACCTACATTCCGCAGGAGAAGCCGCTCGGCCTTGCCCACTGCGTGGCGCTGGCCCGTCCTTTCCTCGGTGACGACGACTTCGTCATGTACCTCGGCGACAACATGCTGCCCGACGGAATCCAGGACATCGCCGACGAGTTCACGGAGAACCGCCCCGCCGCGCAGGTCCTGGTGCACAAGGTCCCCGACCCGACGGCCTTCGGCGTCGCGGAGCTCGACGAGAACGGCGCCGTGCGGCGGCTGGTGGAGAAGCCCAGGCAACCGCGGAGCGATCTGGCGCTGATCGGCGTCTACTTCTTCACGTCCGCCATTCACGAGGCGGTGGACTCCATCGCTCCGAGCGCCCGCGGGGAGCTGGAGATCACGGACGCCATCCAGTGGCTGGTGGCCTCCGGCGCCGACGTCCGGGCCAGCGTGTACGACGGCTACTGGAAGGACACCGGGCGCGTCGACGACGTCCTTGCCTGCAACCGCAAGCTGCTCGACGACCAGGAGCCGAAGGTGCTCGGTGACGTCGACGGGGCCAGCGAGCTGATCGGCCCGGTCACCGTCGAGGCGGGCGCCCGCGTGGTGCGTTCGCGGATCGAGGGCCCGGCCGTCATCGGCGCGGGCACCCTCGTCGAGGACTCCCAGGTCGGCCCGTACACCGCCATCGGACGCGGGTGCACCCTGCGTGCCACCCGGCTGGCCGACTCGATCGTCCTTGACAACGCCTCGATCTCGCGGGTGCCTGGCCTGCACGGCTCGCTGATCGGCCGCTCCGCGGTCATCGGACCCAGCGAGCACGAGGAGTCCCACCACCGGCTCGTGGTGGGCGATCACACCCGGATAGAGGTCGCGGCATGAGGATCCTGGTCACCGGCGGCGCCGGCTTCATCGGCTCGCACTACGTGCGCACCCTGCTGGCGGGCGGCTATCCGGGGTGCGAGGACACACGCGTCACCGTCCTCGACAAGCTCACCTACGCCGGCCATCTGAGCAACCTGCCCATGGACGATCCGCGGCTGGAGTTCGTCCGGGGCGACATCTGCGACCTGCCGCTCCTGCTCGACCTGCTGCCCGGCCACGACGCCGTGGTGCACTTCGCCGCCGAGTCGCACGTCGACCGCTCCATCGAGGCGGCGGCCGACTTCGTCCGTACGAACGTCGGCGGTACGCAGAGCGTGCTCGAGGCCTGCCTGCGCACCGGCGTGGAGCGGGTGGTGCATGTCTCCACCGACGAGGTGTACGGCTCGATCGCCGAGGGCTCGTGGACCGAGACGTGGCCGCTGGAGCCCAACACCCCCTACGCCGCGTCGAAGGCGGGCTCGGACCTGGTCGCCCGCTCCTATGTGCGCACCCACGGCCTCGACCTGTCGATCACCCGGTGCTCCAACAACTACGGGCCGTACCAGCACCCGGAGAAGCTCATCCCGCTGTTCATCACCAACCTCCTCGCCGGCGAGTCCGTCCCGCTGTACGGCGACGGGGGCAACATCCGCGAGTGGCTGCACGTCGACGACCACTGCCGCGCCATCCACACGGTCCTGACGCGCGGCCGGGCGGGGGAGATCTACAACATCGGCGGCGGCAACGAACAGACCAACCTCCAGATCACCGGCCGGCTCCTCGAACTGTGCGGCGCGGACGAGTCGATGATCCGGTGGGTCGCCGACCGCAAGGGCCACGACCTGCGCTACTCGATCGACGAGTCCAAGATCCGTGAGGAGCTGGGGTACGAGCCCCGGATCTCCTTCGAGGACGGGCTGAGGGACACCGTCGCCTGGTACCGGGACAACCCCGACTGGTGGAAGTCGATCAAGCACCAGCAGGCCGAGGCATGACGGCCGTCGTCCTCGGCGGGTCCGGCTTCCTGGGCCGGCACGTCGCCGCAGCCCTCCGGGACGCCGGGCGCCGCGTCGTCTCCGTCTCCAGGACCGAAGGCGCGGGAATCGACCTGACGGCCGACGACGGGCAGGACCGGTTCGCCGCACTGCTCGCCGCGGAGCGGGCCACCCTGGTGGTCAACGCGGCGGGCCGGGCCTGGCGGGCGACCGAGGAGGACATGGTCCGCGGCAACGCCGAGCTCGTCGAGCGGCTCGTCGCGGCCGTCCTGGCCGTACCCACGCCGCCCCGTCTCGTCCAGATCGGCACCGTGCACGAGTACGGGCCGGGCACGCCGGGCACCGGCGTCACGGAGGACGCGCCCGCGCTGCCGGTGACCCCGTACGGACGCACCAAGCTGCGCGCCACCGGGACGGTCCTCGCCGCCTGCGCCGCCTCGGACCTGGACGCCGTCGTGCTGCGCGTCGCCAACGTGGCCGGGCCCGGGGCTCCGGTCGGCAGCCTGCTGCGCACCGTGGCCGACCAACTGGTGGACGTGGCCTCCGGCGCCCTTGCCGAACTGCGGTACGGACCGCTCCGGGCGCAGCGGGACTTCGTCGACGTACGGGACGTGGCCGACGCCGTCGTGGCGGCCGCCGACGCCCCGCGCGCGGCGGTGAGCGGCCATGTGATCAACATCGGCAGCGGCGAGGCGGTGCGGGCCCGCGAGCTCGTCGACCGTCTCGTCGCGCTGAGCGGCCTGACCGTTCCGGTCGTCGAGGAGACGGCCGCGCCCGGCGCCGCCGCCCGGTCCGACGTCGAGTGGCAGCAGCTCGACATAGCCAAAGCACACCGCGTACTGGGCTGGAAGCCGGCCCGTGACCTGGACACGTCGCTGCGCGATCTGCTCCAGAGCCGCTGACGACGCAGACGCATTCGAGGAAGAGGAAAGTCGGACATGAGCGATCACAAGGCGCTGGTCCTGGAATACGCCCGCAAGTATCACCACGACGTCCATCCCGCGGGGCCGTTCGTGCCCGGGGTCACCGAGATCTGGCCCTCGGGTGCCGTCCTGGACGAGGAGGACCGGGCCGCGCTGGTCGAGGCCGCCCTGGAGATGCGTATCGCCGCCGGGCCGAGCTCCCGGAAGTTCGAGTCGGCGTTCGCCCGGAAGCTGGGACGGCGCAAGGCGCACCTGACCAACTCCGGCTCCTCGGCGAACCTGTTGGCCCTGACCGCGCTGACCTCGCACGTCATGGGCGAGCGGCGGCTGAAGCCGGGCGACGAGGTGATCACGGTCGCGGCGGGCTTCCCCACCACGGTCAACCCGATCGTGCAGAACAACCTCGTGCCCGTCTTCGTCGACGTCGAACTGGGCACGTACAACACCACGGCGGACCGGGTGGCGCAGGCGATCGGGCCGAAGACCCGGGCCATCATGATCGCCCACGCCCTCGGCAACCCTTTCGAGGTCGCCGAGGTCGCCCAACTCGCCAAGGATCATGACCTGTTCTTCGTCGAGGACAACTGCGACGCGGTGGGCACGCTCTACGACGGCAAGCTGACCGGCAGCTTCGGCGACCTGACGACCGTCAGTTTCTACCCCGCGCACCACCTCACCATGGGCGAGGGCGGCTGCGTCCTCACGTCCAACCTCCAGCTGGCGCGCGTGGTGGAGTCGCTGCGCGACTGGGGCCGGGACTGCTGGTGCGAGCCGGGCAAGAACAACACCTGCCTCAAGCGGTTCGAGTACCAGTTGGGCAACCTGCCCAAGGGGTACGACCACAAGTACATTTTCTCGCACGTCGGTTACAACCTGAAGGCCACCGACCTCCAGGCGGCCCTCGGCCTGACCCAGCTGACCAAGCTCGACGACTTCTGCGCGGCGCGCCGGCGCAACTGGCGCCAGCTCCGCGAGGGCCTGGCCGACGTGCCGCACCTGCTGCTGCCCGAGGCCACTCCGCGCTCCGACCCGAGCTGGTTCGGCTTCGTCATCACCGTCCAGCCGGACGCCCCGTTCAGCCGGGCCGCGCTGGTGGACTTCCTCGAAGGCCGCAAGATCGGTACGCGACGGCTGTTCGCCGGCAACCTGACGCGCCAGCCCGCCTATGTCGACCAGCCGCACCGGGTCGTCGGGGACCTCGCCAACAGCGACCTGATCACCGACCAGACGTTCTGGATCGGCGTCTACCCCGGGCTCACCGAGGAGATGCTCCAGTACGTCATCGCCTCCATCAAGGAATTCGTGGGGTCCCACACGTGAGCGCTCCCGCCCTGCTGCGGCCACGCGAGGACGCCTCGGTCGCGACCCGCCTCGCCCGCTCCGCCGACGCCAAGGAGTCCGGCGCGTTCCTGCGCACCGGCGACTTCGCCGACTGGCTCGGCGCCCGGGGCCGGGCGCACACCTTCCGGGTGGACCGCATCCCCTTCGCCGACCTGGACGGCTGGTCGTTCGCCCCGGACACGGGCAACCTGGTGCACCGCAGCGGACGGTTCTTCACCGTCGAGGGACTGCGCGTCACCCGCGACGAAGGACCGTTCCGCGAGTGGCAGCAGCCGATCATCAAGCAGCCCGAGGTCGGCATCCTCGGCATCCTGGCCAAGGAGTTCGACGGAGTCCTGCACTTCCTGATGCAGGCCAAGATGGAACCGGGCAACCGGAACCTGCTCCAGCTCTCGCCCACCGTGCAGGCGACGCGGAGCAACTACACCAAGGCCCACCAGGGCGCGGACGTGAAGTACATCGACCACTTCATCCGCCCCTCCGCGCGGAGCCGGGTGCTCGCCGACGCGCTCCAGTCGGAGCACGGCTCGTGGTTCCACCAGAAGTCCAACCGGAACATGATCGTCGAGACGGACGAGGACATCCCTCTCGACGAGGACTTCTGCTGGCTCACCCTGGGCCAGATCGGCGAACTGCTGCACGCGGACAACGTGGTGAACATGGACGCGCGGACCGTCCTCGCGTGCGCCCCGGTGGCGTACGACGAGCCCGGCGCGCTGCGGTCGGACACCGAACTGCTGTCGTGGTTCACCGCCGAACGCTCCCGCCACCAGGTGACCACCGAGCGCATACCGCTGCGGGACGTCGCCGAGTGGAAGCGCGGCGACATGGCCATCGAGCACGCGGGCGGCGGGTACTTCCAGGTGGTCGCGGTCTCCGTGACCGCCGACAACCGCGAGGTCACCGGTTGGACCCAGCCCCTGTTCGAGCCGGTGGGCCTGGGCGTCACCGCGTTCCTCACCCGCCGTGTGGACGGGGTGCCGCACGTGCTGGCGCACGCGCGCGTGGAGGGCGGGTTCCTCGACACCGTGGAACTCGGCCCGACCGTCCAGTACACCCCCGACAACTACGCGCACGTGGCCGGCTCCGGCTGGCCGCCGTACCTCGAGGCCGTGCTCGCCGCCGATCCCTCGCGCGTGCGCTACGAGGCGGTGCACTCGGAGGAGGGCGGCCGCTTCCTGAACGCCGAGAGCCGCTACCTCTTCGTCGAGGCGGACGAGGAGACGGCGCGCGCCGACCCGCCCCCCGGCTACCACTGGGTCACCCCCGGCCAGCTGACCTCCCTGGTCCGGCACGGCCACTACGTCAACGTGCAGGCCCGCACCCTGCTGTCGCTCCTCAACTCCGGGTGCGTGCGCCTGTGAGCGCCGCCGCCCGCCCCGCTCCGGTCCGCATCGCCGTCCTCGGCTGCGCGGACATCGCCCGACGGCGCATGCTGCCCGCCTTCGCCGCCTCACCGGACGTCGAGATCACCGCCGTGGCCGGCCGTGACGCCGACCAGGCGAAGGAGCTCGCCGAGCGGTTCGGCTGCCGGGCGATGACCGGATACGAGACGGCCCTGTCCGACGAGGAGGTGCGGGCCGTCTACGTACCGCTGCCCGCCGCGCTGCACGCCACCTGGGTGGAACGCGCCCTGCTCGCGGGCAAGCACGTCCTGGCCGAGAAGCCGTTGTCGCTCTCCCTGCCGGAGTCGCTGAGGCTCACCCGGCTCGCCCGGGAGCGGGGGCTGGCGCTGATGGAGAACGTCATGTTCGTCCACCACGCGCAGCACGACGCGGTACGGGGCCTCCTCGCGGAGGGCGCCATCGGCGAACTCCGCGCGTTCCAGGCGTCGTTCACCGTCCCCCGCCTGGCCGACGACGACATCCGCTACCGTCCGGAGCTCGGCGGCGGCGCCCTCACCGACACCGGCGTGTACCCGGTCCGGGCCGCGCTCCACCTGCTCGGGCCGGACCTGGAGGTGGCGGGCGCCCACCTCGCCCACGGCCCCGGCTTCACCGTGGACACGGCGGGCGCGGCACTCCTGCGCGACGACCGGGGAACCAGCGCCCAACTGACCTTCGGACTGGACCACGCCTACCGCAACACCTACGAGCTGTGCGGGTCCACGGGCCGGATGACCGTCGACCGCGCCTTCACCCCACCCTCCGACCACCGGCCGGTGATCCGCCTGGAGAACCGCGACGGCGTACGAGAGGTGGTCCTGGCCCCCGACGACCAGGTGGCGAACAGCGTCGCGGCCTTCGTCGCCGCCGTACGGACCCAGGCGCCGCCGGACGACGCGATCGTGCGCCAGGCCGCCCTGCTGGACGACATACGAGCCCACGCGGCCCCACGGGAGGAGACCCGTCGATGACCAGCCATGTCGCAGACCACGCCGTGGTGTTGGGCGGTGGGATGGCCGGGCTCCTCACGGCCCGCGTCCTCGCCGACTCCTTCGCCCGGGTGACCGTGGTGGACCGGGACGAGGTCCGCGGCGTGCGAGGGGTGCGCAAGGGCATCCCGCAGGGCCGCCACGTCCACGGACTGCAGCCACGTGGCCGGGAGATCATGGACGAGCTGTTCCCCGGCTTCACCGAGGAGACGGTGGACCTCGGCGCGCAGCTCCAGGACACGCTGAACGACGCCCACTGGCACTTCAACGGCCTGCGCCTGCGCAAGGCCCCCAGCACGATGGCGACCGTCGCCGCCGGGCGCCCCTTCCTGGAGTGGTACGTCCGCGGCAGGGTCGAGGCGCTGCCGAACGTGACGTTCCTCCAGGGCCAGGACGTCACCGGCATCGACACGACGCCGGACCGGGGCCGGGTCGTCGGCGTGCAGGTGCGGCCCCACGGCGAGGACGCCGCCGGCGACCCCCGCACACTGGCGGCCGACCTCGTCGTGGACGCCACCGGCCGTGGCTCGCGCACCCCCGCGTGGCTGGAGCAGCTCGGCTATCCGCGGGTGGGGGAAGAGCGGTCGAAGATCGGACTCGGGTACGCGAGCCGCCACTACCGCCTCCGCCCCGACACCCCGCACGACGGCCGTACGCTCGTCGTCGTCGCCTCCGCGCGGCGGCCGCGCGGAGCGGTCTGCACCCGGATCGAGGACGACCGCTTCCTGCTGACGGCGTACGGCGTCCTCGGCGACCACCCACCCACGGACCCCGAGGGCTTCGACAGCTTCCTGAAGTCGCTGGCCGTGCCCTACGTCGCCGAGTTCGCGCAGACGGCGGAGCCGCTGGACGAGCCCGTGGCGTACCGCTTCCCGGTCAGCCTGCGGCGGCGGTACGAAGACATGGAACGCTTCCCCGCCGGCCTGCTGGTGGCCGGTGACGGCGTGTGCAGCTTCAACCCGACCTACGCGCAGGGCATGACCGTCGCCGCCCTCGGCGCGCTCACCCTGCGCCGGCACCTGCGGCGCGGCTCGCTGCCCCGGCCCCGCGACTACTTCCGTGACCTCGCCCGCGAGGCGGTCGCCCCGTCGTGGGAGGCGATGATCCTGAACGACCTCGCCTTTCCCGAGGCCGAGGGCGAGCGCACCCTCAAGATCCGCGTCGCCCACGCCTACGTGGCCCTCGTCCAGAAGGCCGCCACACGGGACGCCCAGGTCGCGGAGGCCTTCGTCCGGGTCGTGTCCCTCATGGACGGCCCCGAATCGCTCATGCGCCCCCGCATCCTCCTGCGGGTGCTGCGTCACGGGCTCGGCGGCCCGGCTCCGGCGCCCGCCTGACCCGCACGGCCACGCGAAGGGGCCCCGCGACCGCGGCGAGCGGTGCTTGCTGCCGTTGACGATCGTGACCGTCACCTGGAACGCGCTGTTGCCCTTGGTG
>NZ_JBSGWV010000088.1:0-10431 GCF_053609105.1 Streptomyces sp. NPDC054975 | reverse complement strand
GGCGAAGGCCGCCCCGGGCGGGGCGGCCTTCGCCGTTCTCGTGCTGGTGGGTCAGCCCTTCAGCGCCTTCTGGATCGTCCGCATGACCTCGTCCAGCGGGGCGTCCGTACGGGCCACCGCGATCACCACGTCGCCCTCGCCGGACATGGTCGCCGTCGCCGCCGGTGCGGATGCGGACGCCGGTGCGGCGGTCTGCGGGCCGGCCTGCGTCGCCGACGCCGGCCGGGCGCCTATGCCGGAGCCGAAGGTCTCCCGGACGATGGCGAAGGCGTGGTCGAGCTGCGCCTCCACGTCTCCCTGGCCGCCCGCCCGCAGCCAGCGGCGCAGCACGTGGTTGTGGGCCGTGACGACCGCCGAGGCCGCCACCTCGGCCAGCAGCGGGTCGTCGTTGCCGTCGTGGTGGTCGCGCTCGTCGAAATGGCCCAGCAGATAGCGGGTGAACAGCCGCTCGTAGCGGGCCACCGAGGCGATCTCACGCTCCCGCAGGGTGGGCACCTCGCGGGTGAGCCGGTACCGCTCCACGGAGACCGCCGGGGACCCCGCGTACATCTTCATGACTTCCTTGATGCCCCGGCAGACGGTGTCCAGCGGGTGCTCGTGCGGCGGGGCGGCATTCAGTACCGCCTCCGCCCGCACCAGGGTGTCGTCGTGGTCGGGGAAGATCGCCTCTTCCTTGGAGCGGAAGTGGCGGAAGAACGTCCGTCGGGCGACCCCGGCCGCCGCGGCGATCTCGTCGACCGTCGTGGCCTCGTACCCCTTGGTCGCGAAGAGCTCCATGGCCGCCGCCGCCAGTTCCCGGCGCATCTTCAGCCGCTGCGCGGCCGCGCGGGTACCCGCCGGGCTCTCCGTCTCGGCGGTGGACAGGGACGTGGCACGGGGTGACTTCGCGGCCTTGGACATGTCCTGAACGTACTGCATCAGTGCGGGAGTGTGCCCAGGTGGGGGAGGGTCGCCGGGGCCCGTACCCGGGGCGCCGGAGGCGCTCCCGGGGCTCAGCAGCCCTCCCCAGCCCGCGGAGGGCTCAGCGACGGGCATATTCGCGGAAGCCGCGCCCCGTCTTGCGGCCCAGGCAGCCGGCCGCCACCAGGTGCTCCAGAAGCGGCGCGGGGGCCAGGCCCGGGTCACGGAACTCGCGGTGCAGCACCTGCTCGATCGCGAGCGAGACGTCCAGGCCGACGACGTCGAGCAGCTCGAACGGCCCCATGGGGTAGCCGCCGCCCAGCTTCATCGCCGCGTCGATGTCGTCCAGGGACGCGTAGTGCTCCTGGACCATCTTGATCGCGTTGTTCAGGTACGGGAAGAGCAGCGCGTTCACGATGAAGCCGGCCCGGTCGCCGCAGTCCACCGGGTGCTTCCGGATCTTCGTCGTGACCTCGCGGACCGTGGCGTGCACGTCGTCGGCGGTCAGGACCGTACGGACGATCTCCACCAGCTTCATCGCGGGCGCCGGGTTGAAGAAGTGCATCCCGATCACGTCCTGCGGCCGGGAGGTCGCACGGGCGCAGGCGACCACCGGCAGCGAGGAGGTCGTGGTGGCGAGCACCGCCCCGGGCCTGCAGATCTTGTCGAGCCGGCCGAACAGCTCCTGCTTGATCGCCAGGTCCTCGGCGACCGCCTCCACGGCGAGGTCGACCTCGGCGAAGGCGTCGAGCGAACCGGCCGCGGTGATCCGGGCCAGCGTCTCGTCCCGGGCCTCGCCGGTCATCCGGCCCTTGTCGACCGAACGGGCGAGGGACTTCGCGATCCGGGCCTTGGCGGTGTCGGCCTTCTCCTGGGAGCGGGCGGCGAGGACGACCTCGTACCCGGCCTTGGCGAAGACCTCGGCGATCCCGGAGGCCATGGTGCCGGAGCCGGCCACGCCCACCGAGCGGACCTCGCGGCCCTGGGCGGTGGCGGCGCTCTCCAGCGGGGTCAGCGCGTCGCGGACCACGGTGGCGGAGCCGGCCGCGTCGTACGTGTAGAAGCCGCGGCCCGACTTGCGGCCCGTGAGGCCCGCCTCGCTGAGCTGCTTGAGGATCGGCGCGGGGGCGTGCAGCCGGTCGCGCGACTCGCTGTACATCGCCTCCAGGACCGTACGGGCGGTGTCGATGCCGATCAGGTCAAGGAGCTCCAGCGGACCCATCGGCAGACCGCAGCCGAGCTTCATGGCGGCGTCGATGTCCTCGCGGGAGGCGTACTTCGCCTCGTACATCGCCGCGGCCTGGTTGAGGTAGCCGAAGAGCAGCCCGTCCGCGACGAAGCCGGGGCGGTCGCCGACCGCGACGGGCTCCTTGCCGAGGTCGTGCGCCAGGGCGGTGACGGCCTCGACGGCCTGCGGCGCGGTCAGGACGCAGGAGACGACCTCGACCAGCTTCATGGCCTGGACGGGTGTGAAGAAGTGCAGGCCGAGCACGCGCTCCGGGCGCGCCGAGTCGGCCGCGAGACGCGTCACGGAGAGGGCGTTGGTGCCGGTGGCGATGATCGTGTCGGGGCGGACGATGGCGTCCAGGGCCCGGAAGACCTCCTGCTTGGCCTCGTACGACTCGGGCACGACCTCGATCACCAGGTCGGCGTCGGCCGCCGCCTGGAGGTCGGAGTAGGTGCGGAAGCGGGCGAGGACGTCCCGCCGCTCCTCCTCGGTGATCCGCTCACGGGCCACCGCGCGGGCGGTGGACGCCTCCAGGGCGGCGACCGCCTGGGCGGCGGCGGCTTCGCTGATGTCGATACCGATGACCTCGCGGCCGGCCCGGGCGAGGACATCGGCGATGCCCTTGCCCATGGTGCCGAGACCGACGACGGCGATGGTGGAGAGAGGGGTGTCCATCAGGGGACTCCAGGAGGTGAAGAGTGACGACTGAAGGCGGCGATTGCGGGCGCGAAAGGCGAATCGCGCAGGCGAAACGGATCGCGGGGGGCGAAACGGATCGCATACGAGCGAACGGATCGCGTGCGGGCGAAACACGTCGCTGTGCGGGGCGAAACGGGTCGCGGTGCGGGCGCGGAAGGACGCGCGGAAAAGGGGGTGACGGACTCTGTCCCGAAGTCACGTCTGAAACTGCCGAACCGACACACTCGATCTCACGACGGCTGCGTCACCAGGCCGTTGTGAGGTGCGGGGGTTACCCGCTCACCTGAGATTAACCGGCGGGTAACGAGCGCGCCAGTCCCGGGGAGTTCGGAAAATGTGATCTGGATCGCGGATACGCTGACGGCCATGGAAATCGCCCAGGACCCGGAATTCTGCTCGATGATCGATCGATTGCGGGACGAGATCCACACCGGCGCGGAAGTCGATCGAAACACATTCGAAGAACTTGTCGCCCTCGACGATCCCGAAGAGTTCGCGCGCGTCCTGACCGCACCCGGCCAACCTCTCTGGGCCCGCGAGATCGCCGCCTTCCGGCTCGGCCTCGCCGGCGACCCACGCGCATTCGAGGCCCTGGTCCTCCTCCTCAACCACCGCGACCCCGAACGCTGCGTCTCCGCGGCCTACGCCCTCGCCCGGCTCGGCGACCCCCGTACGGCGCGGGCCGCCGCCGCCCTCGCCACCAACGAACTCCGCGTCGCCTACGCCCTCTTTCCGGTCCGGCTCCTCACCGACCTGCGCGCCCCCGAATCCGTACCGGCCCTGCTCGCCGTCCTCGAACGGCGCCTGGCGGGCGACGACCCGCACTGGCGCGTGGGCCTCGCCTGCGTCGAGGGCCTCGGCACACTCGCCGACACCCGCGCCCGCCCGGCCCTCGAAGCCGCCCTGCCGCACCCCCGCCTCGGCCAGGCGGCCGCTGCGGCTCTCGCCCGCCTCCCGACCTAGAGCCCGCCGTCCACCGCGAACAGCTTCACCGGGGCGGCCACGGCGTCCGCGACCTCGTCCTGCCTGGCCTCCTCCTCCGGGACCAGCGCGAAGGCCTCGATCTCGATCAGCAGCTCGGGGCGGACCAGCGCGGCGACCTGGACCGCCGAGCTCGCCGGCAGCGGGGCCGTGCCGAAGGCCTCGTCGCGCGCCGCCCGGACGGCCGGGAGGTGGGCGACGTCCGTGACGAAGTACGTCAGCTTCACCACGTCCGTGAAGTCCGCGCCTGCCGAGGCCAGGCAGCGGCGCAGGTTCGCGAAGACCTGGCGGGCCTGCGCCGCCGGGTCGTCCGCCCCGACGACGGCGCCGGAGGCGTCGAAGGAGCACTGGCCGGATATCGCGACGAACCGGCCGGTGCCCCAGACGACGTGGCTGTACTGGGGGCTGGCGGCGACACCGTCAGGGGCGGACACATGGGTCAGATGCGAACTCATGCCCGACATCCTCGCGCACCCCACTGACAGCCCGGGCCGGGCCCCCGGAAGGGGCCCGGCCCGGTGCTGCCCAGGGCCTTCAGCGCTCGTGACCGAGGAGCGCGTGCAGCACCGCGCCGCCCGTCCCGGCCGGCGTGGCCGACGGGGCCGAAGGGGCCGACGGGGTGACCGCCACGGCGGCACGCTTCGCGCCGGCCTTCTTCGGCTTCGTCTTCGGCTTCGGTTCCGGCTCCGGAAGCGCGGCGCAGACCGCGTCCGCCTCCGTCTGCCCGTCACCGCGGGGCACGGCCCCCGTCGCGAGGTAGGCCGCCAGGTGCTCGTCCATGCACGCGTTGCCGCCCAGCGTCACCCCGTGGTTGCCGCCGCCTTCCTCGACCACGAGGCTGGAGCCCCGCACCATCCGGTGCAGCGCCACACCACCCTCGTACGGAGTGGCGGCGTCGTCCGTGGCCTGGAGGATCAGGACCGGGGGCACCTCGTCGTTCGAGACGTCCGGCGGCGTCAGGGAGTCCACCGGCCAGAAGGCGCACGGAGCGTTGTACCAGGCGTTGTTCCAGGTGGAGAACGGTGCCTTGGCGTGCACGTCCCAGTTGTCCATGCGCCAGGTGCTCCAGTCGCGCGGCCACTTCGCGTCCCGGCACTGCACGCTCGTGTAGATCGAGTAGCCGTTGTCGGAGGCCGTGTCCGCCGCCGCGTAGTCCTCGTACGCCCGCGTCAGCGGGACCGCGTCCTTGTCGTTGACGTACGCCGAGAACGCCTCGGCGAGCTTGGGCCAGTAGCCGTTGTAGTACCCGCCCGGCAGATACGTGTCCTCCAGCTCACCGGGGCCCACCTTGCCGCCCGCCGGGGTCTTCCCCAGTGCGTCCCGCATCCGGTACCAGGCGGCTTCGACCGCCGCCGGGTCCTTCCCCAGTCCGTACGTGGAGTCCTGGCGGGCCACCCAGGCCATGAAGTCCTTGTGGCGGGTGTCGAAGGCGTAGTCCTGCGCGATGTTGTCCTCGTACCAGACCCCCTGTGGGTTGACGACGGAGTCCAGCGCCATGCGGCGCACCCGCTCCGGATGGAGCCGCGCGTACACGGCGCCGAGGTAGGTGCCGTAGGAGTAGCCCAGATAGGTGAGCTTCGGCGCTCCGAGCGCCGCCCGGATCGCGTCCATGTCCCGGGCCGTGCTGACCGTGTCGATGTACGGCAGGACGTCGGCGTACTTGTCCCCGCAGGCCTTCGCGAAGGCCTGTGCCCGCTCGACGCCCACCCGCTCGCCCTCCGCCCCGCTCGGCACCGAGTCGGGGCGGACCGGGTCGAAGTGGCCGGGACGGCAGTTCAGCGCGGGCTCGCTCTTGCCGACGCCGCGCGGGTCGAAGCCGATGACGTCGTACTGCGCGGCCACCTTCGCGGGCAGCGAGGCGGCCACGAACCCGGCCATGGTCCGACCGCTGCCGCCCGGTCCGCCCGGGTTGACCAGCAGCGGACCCTGGGACGTCTTCGCGGTGTGCGGCACCCGGGTGAGGGCGAGGGTGATGCTCCGGCCCACCGGGTCGTCGTGGTTCAGCGGCACCTTGAGGGTGGCGCACTGGAGCTTCGGATACGCCGTGGTGGCGCAGCCGCTCCAGACGAGCGGCGCGATCGGGCGGAGGGCGGGCTCGGGCCGGGGAGTCGCCGCTGCCGGCAGGGCGGTGGTCGTCCCGGCGACCAGAGCCCCAGCGGCGATCAGCATTCCTGCGCGTGTGGTCATAGGGCGTCCGTGCCCAGAAGGGAAGGCGAAAGGACATCTTCTGCCCAGAGTTGACCCGAACAGACGAACCGTCAGTTCATCGCACCAGGGGGAGGGGTCAGAGCAGGCTGAGTTGTTCGGGCGCGGGCGCCGGCTCCTCCGCCACCGGTATCCGGCGCGGCGCGCCCCGGCGGGCGGGTCCGATCCCGAACTCGGCGGCCAGCTCGTGGACCTGACGGGTGATCCGGCGCTGGTACCAGGTCGGCGCGTAGGCCCCGTCCGCGTACATCCGCTCGTACCGCCCCACCATGTGCGGGTGGTGCTGTCGCAGCCAGGTGAAGAACCACTCGCGCGCCCCGGGCCGCAGATGGAGGACGAGCGGGGTCACGGAGGTCGCGCCCGCCTCGGCGATGGCGCGCACGGTCTCCCGCAGCTGCTCGGGCCGGTCGCCGAGGAAGGGGATCACCGGGGCCATCAGCACCCCGCAGCCGATGCCGTGCTCGCCGAGCGTCCGCACGACGTCGAGGCGCCGCTGCGGGGAGGGCGTGCCGGGCTCGACCGTGCGCCACAGCTCCTGGTCGGTGAAGCCGACGGAGACGGAGATGCCGACCTCGGTCACCTCGGAGGCCTGCACGAGCAGATCGAGGTCGCGCAGGATCAGGGTGCCCTTGGTGAGGATGGAGAACGGGTTCGCGTGGTCCCGCAGGGCCTCGATGATCCCGGGCATCAGCCGGTAGCGGCCCTCGGCCCGCTGGTAGCAGTCCACGTTCGTGCCCATCGCGATGTGCGCGCCCTGCCAGCGGCGGGAGGAGAGCTGGCGGCGCACCAGCTCCGGCGCGTTGATCTTCACCACGATCTGGGAGTCGAAGCCGAGGCCGGTGTCGAGGTCCAGATAGCTGTGGGTCTTGCGGGCGAAGCAGTAGACGCACGCGTGCGTGCAGCCGCGGTACGGGTTGACCGTCCACTCGAACGGCATGCGGGAGGCGCCCGGCACCCGGTTCACGATCGAGCGGGCCCGCACCTCGTGGAAGGTGATCCCGCGGAACTCGGGGGTGTCGAACGTACGGGTGGTGACCGCGTCCGTGCCGAACAGCGCGGTCTCGGCGGCGACGGCGTTGTCGCCCAGATTGTCCCAGCGCATGGACGCCTCCTCGGTAGCGGTCTCCTCGGCCCACTCCAGAATAGAACAGATGTTCCCTTGATCGTCGCACGCCGGGCGGGAAGCCGTGGGGAACCCGGATTTGGGAGGCCCGCGCCCAGATGGTTGGCTGGGCGCCACACCCCTTGAAGAACCAAGTGCTGGAGGAAGTGCCATGGCGCAGGTCGAGGCCACCACGGAGCGGATCATCGCGGCGGACCCGGAGACGGTGTTCGACGCCCTCGCCGACTACAGCGGCACGCGCGCGAAGGTGCTGCCGGAGCACTTCAGCGAGTACGAGGTGCGCGAGGGCGGCGACGGCGAGGGCACCCTCGTCCACTGGAAGCTCCAGGCCACCAGCAAGCGCATCCGCGACTGCCTCCTGGAGGTCACCGAGCCCACCGACGGCCAGCTCGTGGAGAAGGACCGCAACTCCTCCATGGTCACCACCTGGACCGTCACCCCGGCGGGCGAGGGCAGGTCGCGGGCCGTCGTCACCACCGTCTGGAACGGCGCCGGCGGCATCGGCGGCTTCTTCGAGAAGACCTTCGCGCCCAAGGGACTTGCCCGCATCTACGACGCCATGCTGGCCAACCTCGCCACCGAGGTGGAGAAGTAACGCCCGCACGCTCACCGATTCGAGTGGTTTTCCCGCGACCCCCGCAAGAGTGCCCCGCGCACTCGGGGGTCGCGCGGCTCCCGTAAACGCGCTGATGAGCGCCCCAAGTGCGCCGCGTGGAAGGCCCGTTCGCGATCATCGGCGGCAGTGAGCCTCCCTACCGTCCGACTTGCTCCCGCTTCGCGCCCAATGCGAAGAATGGCGCGGCGCTGATGTCGTGACGAGGGGAGCAGCACGTGGGTGCGATCACGCTGGTGAAGGACGACGTACCGCGCCTTGCGGACGATCCGCCCGCCGGCCAGGCGCCACCGCCCCCGACCGAGGAAGGCGCCCTCGACCCGCGCCGCGTCCGGCTCGTCTTCTTCGGCCTGATGCTCGCGCTGCTGCTCGCCGCGCTGGAGCAGATGATCGTCGCCACCGCCCTGCCGAAGATCGTCGGCGAACTCCAGGGCCTGGACCGGATGTCCTGGGCGATCACCGCCTATCTGCTGACCGCCACCATCGGCCTGCCGATCTACGGCAAACTCGGCGACCTCTTCGGCCGCAAAGGCGTCTTCCTCTTCGCCATCGTGGTCTTCGTCATCGGCTCCGCCCTGGCCGGCTGGTCACGGTCGATGGACGAACTCATCGCCTTCCGGGCCGTCCAGGGCGTCGGAGCGGGCGGCCTGATGATCGGCGTCCAGGCGATCATCGCGGACATCGTCCCGGCCCGCGAACGGGGCCGGTACATGGGCCTGATCGGCGCCGCCTTCGGCCTCGCCTCGGTCGCCGGACCGCTGCTCGGCGGCTTCTTCACCGACCACGTCTCCTGGCGCTGGTGCTTCTACTTCAACGTGCCGTTCGGGCTCGTCACCCTCGCCGTCGTCGCCGTCGTGCTGAAACTGCCCAAGCCGGAGACCCGCGCCCGGCTCGACGTCCTCGGCGCCATCCTGCTCGCCGCCGCCTCCACCTGCCTGGTTCTGCTGACCAGTTGGGGCGGAACCGAGTACGCCTGGGACTCCAGGGTCATTCTCGGCCTCGCCGCCGGAGCCGCCGGAACGACCCTGCTCCTCCTCGTCGTCGAGCACTTCGCGCCCGAACCCCTCATCCCCCTGCGCCTGTTCCGCGACTCGGTCTTCACGGTCACCAGCCTCGTCGGGGCCGTCATCGGCATCGCGCTCTTCGGCGCCGCCAGCTACCTGCCGACCTTCCTCCAGATGGTCGAGGGCGCCACCGCCACCGAGTCCGGCCTCCTCATGCTGCCCCTGATGGGCGGCATCGTCCTCGCGTCGATCGTCTCCGGGCAGCTCATCACCCGTACCGGCCACTACAAGATCTACCCCGTGGCCGGCGGAGCCGTCTCCGTCGTCGGCATGTGGCTGCTCTCCCGCATGGAGACCGACACCCCGCGCCTCCACCACAGCCTCTGGCAGGCCGTCCTCGGCATCGGCATCGGACTGGTGATGCCGGTGCTGATCCTCGCCGTCCAGAACTCCGTCCGCCCCTCGGACCTCGGCACGGCCACCAGCGCCCACAACTACTTCCGCCAGATCGGGGGCAGCGTCGGCGCGGCCGTCTTCGGCACGCTCTTCGCCTCCCGGCTCGACGACGCCCTCGCCGACTCTCTCCCGCGTACGGCGAACGCCCCGCTCCCCGCCGCCGAATCGATCACCCCGCAGGCGGTGCACGCCCTGCCGCCGGCCCTGCGCGACGCCTACATCCAGGCGTACGCGGACGCGATGCCGCGCATCTTCCTCTATCTCGTGCCGGTCCTCGTGCTCGGCCTCGTCCTCGCCTTCTTCCTCAAGGAGAAACCGCTGGTGTCGAACCACACCCCCACCACCGAGGCCCCCACCGCCGTACCCCGCGCCCGAGGGGCCGCCGCTCCCACCGCCACCGTCGGATACACCGCGGGGCTCCCGGTCTGCGGCACGGTCCAGCACCACGACGGCAGCCGGGTCCCGCGCGCCGCCCTCACCCTCATCGACGTCCAGGGGCGGCAGATCGGCCGCGGCGGCAGCGGCGAGGACGGGCGGTACGCGCTCAGCGTCCCCGGGTCCGGCTCGTACGTACTGATCGCGGCGGCCGGAGGCCACCAGCCGCAGGCCGTCTCCGTCACCGTCGGCGAACGGCCCGTCGAACTCGACGTGGTCCTCGGCGGCGCCGGCCGGCTGGCCGGCTGTGTCGTGACCGCCGACGGAACTCCCGTACGGGACGCGGCGGTCACCCTCACCGACGTACGCGGTGACGTCGTCGCCTCCACGCGCAGCGGACGCGAGGGCGGCTACGTCATCACGGAGCTGGTGGCAGGGGAGTACACCCTCGCCGCGAGCGCCCCCGCCTTCCGGCCCGCCGCGCTGCCGGTGAGCGTGCAGGCCTCCCGCGAGACCCGCCAGGACATCGAGCTGGCGGGCGGCGCGGTGCTGCGCGGGACGGTGCGCGCGGGCGGCGGCCGGCCGGTCGAGGACGCGCGGGTGACGCTCCTCGACGCGGCCGGGAACGTGGTCGACACCCTGACGACGGGGCCCGACGGCACGTTCCGCTTCGTGGACCTGTCCTCGGGGGAGTACACGGTCATCGCCGCCGGCTATCCGCCGGTCGCCACCGTGCTCCAGGTCGCGGGCGGCGGACACACCGAACGCGACCTGCAGCTCGGCCACGAGGACTGACCGCCGCCCCGGGCGGCGGGCGAACACAGGGCGACGCCCCCTCCGATCGTTC
>NZ_JBSGWV010000087.1:0-10793 GCF_053609105.1 Streptomyces sp. NPDC054975 | reverse complement strand
TTCGGGCTCGGATGGTGGCCCAGGCGTGGGCATGGTGCTGGAGGTTGGGTTGGTGGCGAGGACCAGGGCGAGGAGGAGGCCGGTGGAACGGTCGCTGAGGGCCTGCGCGGCGTCCAGAAGCCGGTGGTGTTCGGTGACGGGGAGGGAGAGGGCGACCGAGCACGCCTGGCCGGCCAGGGGGAGGGAGATCGCGACGCATACCTCGGCGTCGCTGTACTCGAGGACGTCGAAGTAGGGGCTCTGGGGGCCGTACTGGTCGATGGCGTCGATCAACTGCCCGGTGTTGGTGATCGTCCTGCGAGTCAGGGGCTTGGGCCGGTGCCGGGAGAGCAGGTCGGCGCGGTCGGCGGGGTTCAGTTGTGAGAGCAGGCTCTTGCCCACGGCGCTGGCGTGGGGGGTCTCCTTGAAGTCGACAGTCACGGTGACCTGTGGGGCCTTCGGGCCCCAGGCGCTGTGAGGGATGGCGATTTCTCCGTCGGTGTACGTGCTGAGATAGATCGCCGCACCGGTGTCATCGCGCACTTGGTCCAGGACGCTCTGAAGAACGGAGTTACCGCGCGCGATCTCGGTGAGAAGGGGGCCACAGCCGTGGGTGTGCTCGTCCAGAGGGCGGCTGAGGCTGTTGGCGGCCAGCCATGACAGCAGCGAGGCTGCTCCTTCCGGCGTGATCCCGGCAGTGCGGGCGACCGCCGGGATGTCGGCGGATCCGGTTTCCCGGATGAGCTGCAGGACGTCCAGGACCCGCAGGGAGTCTTCCCATTCCGCCGGAGCGTGGTCAGCCCGGCCGAGGGCTTCTCCGGGGCGGGCAGGCGGCGGCATCCACAGCCTCGATGTCTCTGTGCGGCCCGCCGGTACGGGCAGGTGAGCCGGGGGAGGGGCGTCGACCGGATGGGGGACCGCTGCCGTCGCTGTCGCATCCGTGCCAGAGTCCACTGTGTTCTGACCGGGCTGGTCCTGTGCTCCGAAGTCGGGAGTCTCGGTTTCTGAGTCAACAGGGCTGGTGAGTGCCCACAGCGCTCTGGCCAGGCGCGAGGTGGGCACAGGGATGTCACCCAAGTCCTCGTGCTCGTGGCGTTCGGCGTAACGGATGGCCTGGTGCAGGCCTCGGCGCATCTGTTCGGGCAGTGAGGGGCTGTCGCGCCAGCTGGGCCCGGTATTGCGTTCCGGCTGGGGGTTCAGCGCCGCAGTCAGCCGGTCGCGCCACAGTTCCTCGTCGTGTAGTTCGGCGCGCCGTTTGTGGTCGAGCATCAACAGGTAGGCGGCTTCGAGCTCGCCCGCACCGGCCGCGAATTCCCACCAGAATGAGGCGGCTTCGTCGCGTACGAGGTGGAGCAGGCAGCCGAAGGCCGTAGCACCAGCAGTGGTAAGGCCGTGGTCGGCGGCGAACAGGGCGATCTTCCGGATGGCTGCGGCGTCGAGCATGACGCTTTCGCACAGGGCATCGAGTTCCCGTCCCGCCTCCTCCCCGGCCGCGACACCGGAGTGCTCCTCCAACGGGTGCCGACAGGCAGCCGACGCCATCAGACGGCCGTATGCGGCCGGAACGTCGTACCGCACCCGTGAGCTGTTCTCGCTCTGGGCGCCCGTGTCGAGCAGCCTTGACGTGTGCGCCTGGCTCATCACTTCCGCCCCCGTCCAGCGTGTGTGCCAAGACGCCGCTTCAACCGGGCCCTGGCCCGTTTGAGGTACATCCGCGCCGATTCCTCCTTGATCCCCATCAACTCGGCGACCTGGCCGATCGGCAGGCCCAGCGCCTCCAGCACCAACGCCTCCTGCTGGCGATCGGGAAGCTCCCTGATCTCGCCCTGGAGACTCATCAGGTCCACGACCTCTGTGCCCGGATCCCCTGCAGGATGCCGGTCGAGGGCCCCTTGAAGCCGCTCGTCGTCGACCGGCTCGATGCGACTGCCCTTGCGGTACAGGTCGGCAATCCGGTTCTTCAACACCCGCCACGCGTACGCGGCGGGAAACTCCATCGCCATCACCTTGGGCCAAATACGCACAACGACTTCGAAGGTGCTGTGCACGGCATCCTCGGCATCGAACCGGCTCGGAAGCTTCCCATCCGCATACAGGAGAAGCTTCTCCGCGTACTCCTGGTGGAACCTCCTGAAACCCTCCTCCTGCTCGGGAGTCCAATGCTCCGGAGCTCCTTGCAGCCGGGGTAGGGGCACCGGCACGCTGCCAGAATCACCGCGCACGCCGGCGACGCCGGATGCTGGCTGAATCGGGAGACTGCCCCAAGCGTCGCGCGTAAAGCCGGCCGGGTCACCGTGCTCGGCGGTGCCCACCTCGCTCACCGGCCGCCTCCGCAACCACCGCATCTGCGGCCCCGGCCCACCGCGGGAGCCACTATGCGACCGTGAGACGGCCCGCCGATCCGTTCCGGGCCGGCGGATGACAGCGGTGGTTGGCCTGCGGCCACCGGCGGCGCAGCGTGCAGCTGCACGTGTCCTCCTAGGAAGGTCAAGCACCGTACGTCCCTTCACGGCACTGGAGGCGGGTGCCTCTGTGAAGGACAGCGCTCGGGAACCCGCTACGGGTACAGGTGAACCGAAACGAATTTCAAAACGCAAAAATGATCAGAGGTTGAGCAAAGAGAAACGGATTGAGAGCTCACTCGTGCAGATGCGGCACCCGATGGAGCCAGCCCGAGCTAGCAGCTGACCGATGACCTGGACGCACTGTGGAGCTGGTGGGAGCGGGCACAACCCGGATTTGAGGAGCACGCAGACCAGGTGGCTGAGACTGCCTCTCTGCTGGCGGACGTCGTCGCAAGTGCGGGGGCTGGGCTTCGTTCACCTACCTGGCCTGGTTCGCGGACAGTTCCGGCGTCGGCCGTCGGCCGTCGGCTCGGTCAGGTCGGTGTGGTCCTGCGGGTTCGTCGGTAGGCGGCCGCGGCGCCGGCGGCGGTGGGTCCGTAGCGGGCGCGGGCGCGGTCGAGTGCGGTTTCGAGGTCGCGGGCTTTGTCGTCGCGGGTGTCGAGGGTGAGTTGGTGGGTGGCGGTCTCGGCGGATTGGAGCCGTTCCGCTCGTACGATCAGGGCGCGGACGCGGGCGCGCTGGAGACCGAGCGAGGCGAGGAGCTCGCGGCCGGTGCTGGCGAGCGCGAGGGTGTGGGCGGTGGGTTCGGTCAGGGTTCGGGTGCGGCTGGTTGTGGTGCGGTCGGCGTAGGTGACGTTGAGGGTGAGCGCGGCCGCGATGCTGTGGTCGTGGCGGAGTTGGGCGCCGAGTTGTTCGACGAGGCCGAGGACGGCCCGGTGGTGTTGCTCGGGGTCGAGTTCGTCGCGGTCGAAGCGGTGCGTGCGGGAGAGGGACTTCGGGGCGGTGGCGGGGATGACGGGACGGTCGTCGATCCCGAGCGCCCGGTCGTGGGCCTGGCGGCCGGCGGCGGTGCCGAGGATGCGTTGCAGGGTGGCGAGCGGGGTGTCTGCGATGTTGCCGACGGTTCGGATCCCGAGGCGGTCCAGGGCTCGGGCGGCCGCGGGGCCGATGCCGGGGAGCGCGGCTGCCGGCCGGGGCCGCAGGAAGGCGCCGATGTCGTACGGGGTGTTGCCGACGATGGTGGCGGCGCCGGGCGGGGTGATCGCGGCCGCCATCGCCGCGATCATCCTGCTCGGCCCCGCGCCCGCGCTGGTCTGGACGCCGTGGAGGGCGAGCGTCCTGAGCCGGATCACACCCACGAGCCCGGCCGCGTCCTGCCGCCAGTACCTCAGGGCCCCGGTGAGGGAGACATCGGCGGAGAAGTCGGCCGGGTGCGCCTCGACCTGCGGGGTAATGCCTTCGAGGAGAGCCAGGAGCTGCTCGTAGAGGCCTGCATCGGGTTCGGGAAGGTGGAAGTAGATGCGCATCAGGGTGCGGGGGCTGGTGGTCATCCCGCGCTCCCGGGGCTGGTGTGGCCGAGCTTGTTGAGGTCGGCGGATCGGGTGCCGGCAGGCTGAAGGTCGGCGTAGGGGTGCAGGCGCGCGCCGGCGGTGCCGTTCGTCAGCGTCCGGGCCGGTGACACGACCAACTCGGCCGCTCGGACTTGGGATTCCGGCACCTTCCGCCGTGACGTGGCCGGCCGCACGAGGGCTTACTGGCACGCCAATGAGCTAATCGTCGAGAAGGCTCGGCGGGGCACGCCACCGCCTCGGCCATAACCGGGTCCATCAGGAACAGCATGTCTGCACGAGGGGCGGCTGGCCCGGCTTCCAGCGCCTCGGTGGGCTCTACCATCCCGATATCGACACGGTCGATGCCAGCCAACTGCCCGGGCTCACCGGCTTCGCACTCCACCTGCGTCGAGACCTCGACGCCGTGACCGCTGGCCTCACCCTGGGCTGGAGCTCCGGCAGCATCGAAGGCGCCGTGAACCGCATCAAAAAGATCAAGAGACAGCTCTACGGACGAGCCGGCTTCCACCTCCTTCGGAAGATGATCCTGCTGCAGTAGCCCGGAAGCAGGCTCTTGCCGTTGGGGCTTCGGCGGGCTAGAACTTCGTGTGATCACTTTTGTGTGTGCCGCCTGCGCCCGCCCTCTGACCAGGGCTGTGCAGCTGTCCGAGACCCTGGTCAGGCCAGAGTTCGACGGGCGAATCGGACCCGACGGGTATCGCCGGGCCCCGGCCACAATGCATGCGGGGCTCTATGCTCTGGAGCCCGAGCCTTGGGGAGCCCCGTTCCTGCCGACCGACGAACCCGTCGCAGTGTTTCCCGGCGGGCCTTGTGTCGGCGATCCGGACGGAGAGGGGTTCCTGACTTCCGCAGGTCCCCGAAACACGATCGTCCTCCATCCCGACGACGCACCTAACTTGCTGCCCGGCCTTGAGGGAGATCACACGGGCTGCTGCGGCTGGCATGGACAGAGTGGCCTGAACCGGCTGTGCCCATGTGGCGCTGCGGTAGGAACAGAGATCAGCGAGTGTTACACCGCGTACGAACTCCACCTCGACCCAGCACAGGTCCACGCCCTGGACGCCAGCACCGTCAAAGTTCAGTGAAGCAGAGCAGTAGGTGTGGAGCCCGTTATCGAACGCCACGATGACTCTCCGCGACGGCTCCCCAAGATCCGTGCCGGAACCGAGTATTGGCAGCAGTTGTTCACCGGTTTGAGCAGCGTCTGCGGTCAGCTGCGATTCGAACAGTGCAGGAGTCTGGGTAGCGCCGCAGCAGCCGATCACGGCTGAGGGCCCTGGCGCCGAGGCACTTCACACCGTGGTGACTGATTGTCCGGACACCGTCGTCGAGATCAGCCTGCCGACTGCCCCCTGCACCCGATGGCGCGGGCCGTCCAACGAGGGACGTGGCCGTCGGGGGGCTTACTTGGATTCGACTCGCCCGACCGGGTCGGGGCCGGTCGTCAGTGCCTCGCACGCGGTCTGCCAGGTGTTGTCGCCGGGGTGAAGCTGGGTGCGGAGGTAGGCCGCGGTGAGCCGGGCGAGGGCGGCGACTCGCTCAGGGTTCTCGTCAGTGGTCTCGGCGGCGTCGTATCCGGCGATCCCGCCGAGTCCGTGCTCCGCGTCGAACAGGGTGAGCAGGGTCTTGGGTTCGGGGGCGAGGTTGTAGGGGTCGGCGTGCCAGTCCGGTCCCATGTCCGTGAAGTGCCGGGAGTCGTCCTTGTCGCCAGCGACGACCAGCGTGGGCGCGGTCATGGTGGAGAAGTCGACGGCGCCGATGATCGGCCACTGCTCGGCCATGGGCCCGTTGAGGGCGTCGCCGCCCCTGCCGGGCGCGGCGAGCAGTACGCCGGCCTTGATCCGGGGCTCGACGAGGTGCACCACGTTCCCGGTGTCGGGGTCGTTGAGCCCGGCGCCCAGCAGGAGGGCGGCGGTGAAGCCGCCGAGCGAGTGTCCGGCGATGGCGACCTTGGTGTGGTTGATCCGTCCCGCGAGCTGCGGCACGGTGCGCTCGATCGTGTCGAGCCGGTCGAGGATGTGGGTCATGTCCTCGGCGCGGGAGCGCCAGAAGTCGGGTGCGCCGGGTGCGCCGGCGACCAGGTGGCTCAGTGTCCTGGAGGTGAGGTGGGTGGGCTGGACGACGGCGAATCCGTGGGCGGCCCAGAAGTTGGCGAGCGGCGCGTAGCCGTTGAGCGAGGAGAGGTGATTCGAGGGGCCGTGGCCGTGGGAGAGGAGGATGACGGGGAGGCTGGTTCCGGTCGCGGGGGCGGAGACGCGCACCTGGAGGTCCACGGGACGTCCGGGCACGGGTAGGACTACGGGGCTGAACGACAGGACCGGGGCGGGCGTGGCCAAGGCGTCGGCATTGGTGGTGGCGGATGTGCTCACGATGTGGGTTCCTTTCGGTGGCACCTGCCGCCCTCCGGTCTCCTGCGACCGGCGACGGACAAGGCGGTCAGGGGCATCACGCTTCGGCTAAGCTGAAGCGGAGCGCTGTTCCATTTAGTATCCGGAGCGCTGATCCGTTTTGTCAATCGGTGACGAAGGAGTGCGTGATGGCCACCGACAGCCCTGCAGGGGAGTTGCCGTCCCGAGGTAAGCGGGCCGACGCCCAGCGCAACCGGCAGACGGTGCTCACTGCTGCCGCCGAGGTGTTCGTCACCTCTGGCGTCGACGCGCCAATCCGCCAGATCGCGGCCCGGGCGGGCGTCGGGATGGCCACGATCTACCGCCACTTCCCGACCCGGGCGGATCTCGTCACAGCCGTCTACCGCCACCAGATCGAGGCATGCGCCGAAGCCGGCCCGAACCTGCTGGCCAGTGCCGACTCCCCGCTCGACGCGCTGCGCCAGTGGATCGACCTCTTCGTCGACTTCCTCGTCACCAAGCACGGACTTGCCGACGCCCTGCAGTCCGACAACGACCGCTTCGCCGCTCTGCACGCCTACTTCCTGGACCGCCTGCTGCCCGTCTGCGCCCAACTGCTCGACGCTGCGGTCGAGGCCGGCGACATCAGGCCCGGTACGCAGCCGTACGAGCTGATGCGCGGCATCGGCAACCTCTGCATCGGACACGACAACGACCCCCGCTACGACCCCCGACGCCTGATCACTCTCCTCCTACAGGGACTCCAGCGACCTCACGCGGGCTGATGCCGACGAGCAGCATCGCGCCCTGGTCCCTCCGCGCTTCCACCCGATCGGAGCGGCGCCTCTCAACAGCCGGAGACGCCGACAGGCAACAGCGCCTCTGAGCTGGTGCTCCCACTTCTCATGAACATCGAACACGACACCATCAGAACGCTGCTCAACGCCGTGAACATCCGCTGCCGTAACTCGGGTTCTGGCTCAACTTCTGTGACGCGGCCACGCTGAGTGACGACTGGGCGTCCCCGGGCAGTAGGTGAAGTCGCCCGAAAATGAGCCGTGGTCATGGCGGTTGGGATGACAGTTCAGGGCCGTGGAAGAGATCGTGCTCCGGTTGAAGGAGCTGTTGTTCCCATCAATCACGGACGTCGCGGTGCTGTCGGTGGACATGAGCATCGCGATAGTGCGCGTCGACGCCGAATGCACTGCGAACGGTGCCGCTTGCCCGGCGTGCCAGGTCTGGTCGAACCGGGTTCATGGTTCCTACCTGCGGTTTCCCACTGATGTGCCGAGCGCCGGACGAAGCGTTGTTCTCCAGCTGAGGGTCCGCCGGTTCGCCTGCGGGAACTCGGAGTGCGCACGCCGGACCTTCGTCGAGCAGATACCCGGCCTGACCCGTCGACACGGTCAGCGGACCGAGCAGCTGCTCGCGACGCTGGCCTCGGTCGGTCCAGCCCTGGCGGGCCGGGCCGGCGCTCGCCTGAGCTCCGTGCTCGGGGTCTCCGTCAGCCGGAGCACCGTCCTGCGCCTGATCGACGCCCTTCCCGAGCCGGAGATGCCCACCCCGCGTGTGGTCGGTGTCGACGAGTACGCCACCCGCAAGGGCCGCCACCACGGCACCGTTCTCGTCGACGTCGAAACCCGCCGTCCTGTCGACCTACTGCCCGACCGGGAGGCATCGAGCCTGGCCGCCTGGCTCGCCGATCGGCCCGGCGTCGAGGTCGTGTGCCGAGACCGGGCGCCATTCTTCGCCGAGGGCGCCAGCGCCGGTGCACCGCAGGCCGTCCAGGTCGCGGACCGGTGGCATCTCTGGCACAACCTGAGTGAGGCCGCCGAACGGAGCGTCGCCCAGCACCGTCGCTGCCTCCGCGCTCTGACCCCCATAGTTCCTGAACCTGGACCCGATCCCGAGGCCGTTCCGGCCGCAGACTCGTCAGGTTCTCCTTGGCCGCGCGGACATCGATTCGCCGATCGGACCCGGGCCCGGCACGTCGCCGTCCACACACTGCTGAAGGCAGGGCACAGCCGGCGCTCGGTGCAGCGGCAGCTTGGGATGACCTACCGCACCGTCAAGCAGTTCGCCGACACCGCAACGCCGGAAGAGCTGTTCACCGGCCAGTGGCAGAACCGGCTCAAGGCCATCGAGCGGGACACGGACGTAGCCTAATAAGCTACTTCACAGACGTGGCCGGGAGCTTGGTCAGTCGTCTTCGAGTCGCTGGAAGACCGCGGTGAACTCGTCGGTCTCGATCAGCCCGGCGATCACGTGGGTCATGCTGTCGATGCCGGGATCCCTGACGATCAAGCCGTCCGAGACCCAGAAATAGCGGCCGCCGAGAGCCTCGCCGCTTTCTGCCCACGTCTCCATCAAGCGTTCGACCTCCGCGACCGTGAACACGGTCGCGGTCCAACGGGAGCCGTCCTTAAGGTCCACGAAGACATCGACATTGCACACCGAGTCCAGGTCCTCGTCCGGCCTGGGCAGGAACGATGCCTCGAAGGCGTCGGTGCGAACCCGGTACCACGGCTCGTCCCAACCTCGTTCGACCGATCCGGGCGATGCGCTACGACTCATCGTGCGAGTGTCTCCGGCCAGCCTAACGATCTCAACCAGGTTCCTCAGCCGTGCTGCTTCCCGCGACCTAGCTGGGGACGTTCATCCGTACGCGGCTGGGGAGCAAAGGTCGTACGCCGACAACAGCCAGCCTGTCTCGGTGACACCTACCGTGCTTCGGCATATAGGGGGAGGCCCTGGAGGCGTAGCCAGCCTACCGCGATTCGAACAGGAGTATGATTCTGGTGTGAGCGACACCCCCTTCCCGAATGACCTCATCGAGGCGCAGCGCGACCTTCACCAGGCCCGCGCCGAGTACGCCGCGCTGTGTCGGACCCTGCCGTGGTCCGTCGAGCCGATGCCCGGCTGGCCCGGTGAGGTGCACCCCCATACCGGCGTGGTGACCGGCGGCCGGGAGGACAGCCCCGGCTGGACCGAGGAGCAGCAGGCGGAGCATGCGCGGCTGCTCGCCCTGGTCCGCGATCTGTCGATCACGGTCTCCGCCCACCCCTACTGGCAGACCCAGGAGGGCGGCGAGGGCGTGGTCGAGGCCCGCATGGCGCTGAAGCATCACCCCGACGCCGTGCTGCCTCTCGTCGAGGCGGCGTAGAGGGGGCGGTGGCCGTGCGGGACATGCCGATATCCGAGCGCCTGGAGAAGAAGCGGGCCGTCCTGGCCTGGCTCGACTACCAGCGCAACGAGCTCCGGCGCGAGATCCGCGACCTTGAGGTGCAGGAGCGGGAGCAGAGTCGGCGGGTGGCGGTGGCGCGGGCCGAGATGATGTGGCGGATCGAGCCCTCCCGGGTCCCGGGCGGTGAGCCAGTCCTTCACCGTGGCGGTTGCGGTATGTCCAGCAAGAACGCCGCGCTGCTCAGCCGTGACGAGGTCATGGCCCAGGGGGAGCGGACTCCGGCGATGGAGATGTGCGAGGTCTGCTCGCCGTGGGGGAGTCTGGGGTTCGAGAAGCCGTGGGCCCGGAAGCGTAGCGGCGAGATGTCCTAGGAGGCGCGCTTCCGCGTGGTCTTCTTCGCCGTGGTCTTCTTGGCGGCCGTCTTCTTCGCGGGCGCCTTCTTGGCGGCGGGCTTCTTGGCCGTGGCCTTCTTCTTCGGCGCGGGCATCTCGTGCACGGTCGCGTCCCCGCCACCGGTCTCGCCGCGGGCTTCCTTGGCCTTCGCCACGGACTGCTCCAGGGCGGCCATCAGGTCGACCACCTGTCCGGCCGGCTCCGCCTCGGTCGTCGGCATGGCAGGCCGGTGGCCCTCGGCCTTGGCCTCGATCACCTTGTGAAGCGCCTCGGTGTACTGGTCGGTGATCTCTGCGGGGGCGAGGTCGGCCAGGCTTCCCACGGACATGGCCTCCATGAGGGCGACCGCCCCGTCGATCTCGTGGTCGCTGACGTCGACCGTGCCGGGGGCGAGCTCGCTGGGGTCGCGTACCTCGTCGTCCCAGCGCATCGAGTGCAGGACGAGCGCGTCTTCGATCGGGCGGACCAGGCCGAGGCGCTCGCGGCCGCGCAACGCGAACTTCGCGACGGCCACCTTGGAGTTTCGGCCGAGCGCCTGGCGCAGCAGGGTGTAGGGCTTGGCCGCCACCTGGCCGTCAGCCCTGATGTAGTACGACGCCTCCCCGATGTGCCGGGGGTCGATCGACTCCCAGGGCACGAAGGCCACGATCTCGATCGCCTTCGCGGTCGGCAGGGGCATTCCGGCGAGGTCAGCATCGGTGATCGGGACCAGCTGGTCCTTGCTGATCTCGTAGCCCTTGCCGATCTCGGCCTCGGTCAGCTCCTGGCCGTCGAGCTCGCAGACCTTGCGGTAGCGGATCCGGCCGCTGTCCTCCAGGTGGATCTGCCGGAAGCTGACGGAGTGGGACTCCGTCGCGGTCTCCAGCTTGCACGCCGTTCTTATCTAGATCTCGTCTCCATCTGTGCAGGTCATGAGCCATCGACCTTTGAGGGACGTGCGGTCAGGCGCGTCAATGCAGTGGGTCAATCGCCA
>NZ_JBSGWV010000086.1:0-13280 GCF_053609105.1 Streptomyces sp. NPDC054975 | reverse complement strand
GCCGACACGGACCGCGCCTCCTGGCGGGTCCTCAGGCCGGCGTGGAGGCCGGCTGCGGTGTGGCGCGGCTGATGATCGACGCCGTGTCCAGGCCCGGCGGCAGGGTGCCGAAGGCGATGCCCCAGTCGCTGTCCAGACGCGAGGCGCAGAAGGCGTCGGCCACCGCCGGATGTCCGTGGCGGACGAGCAACGAGCACTGAAGGACCAGAGCCATCCGCTCGACAAGGCGCCGCGCGCGGTACTGCACGGCCGCCGGGTCGTCCCCGAGGTCACCGAGGTCCTTCCGCAACCGGGCCGTCGCCGCGTCCAGCCGGTGGTCGGCCCCCGAGGCGCGGTCGACCTCCGCGAAGAACGCCTCGACGGCCTGCGGCTGCCGCCCCATCGCGCGCAGCACGTCCAGCGCGGCCACGTTGCCCGAACCCTCCCAGATCGACGGCAGCGGGGACTCGCGGTAGAGCCGGGGCAGCCCCGAGTCCTCGACGTATCCGTTGCCGCCCAGGCACTCCAGCGCCTCGGCCGCGTGCGCGGGGGCGCGCTTGCACACCCAGTACTTCGTCACCGCCAGACCGATCCGGCGCAGCAGCTCCTCGTCCTCGTCACCCGCCGCCGCCCGGTCGACCGCCCCGGCGAGCCGCAGGCCCGCGATCGTCGCCGCCTCCGCCTCCACCGCCAGGTCGGCGAGGACGTTGGTCATCAGCGGCTGGTCGATCAGCCGCGCCCCGAACGCGCTGCGGTGCGTGGCATGGTGCACCGCCTGGACGAGACCCTGACGCATCCCGGACGCCGAACTGACCGCACAGTCGAGGCGGGTCATGTTCACCATGCGGATGATGGTCGCCACCCCTCGGCCTTCCTCGCCGACGAGACGGCCGAGAGCGCCCTCGTACTCGATCTCGGACGAGGCGTTGGAACGGTTGCCGAGCTTGTCCTTCAGCCGCTGCAGCCGGATCGCGTTGCGCGTGCCGTCGGGCAGCACCCGGGGCACGAGGAAGCAGGACAGGCCTCCCGGCGCCTGCGCCAGAGTGAGGAACACGTCCGACATCGGCGCCGACGTGAACCACTTGTGGCCGGTGAGCGCGTAAAAGCCCTCGCCGGTCGGCACCGCGCGCGTCGTGTTCGCGCGGACGTCCGAGCCGCCCTGCTTCTCGGTCATCGACATCCCGGCGATGATGCCGCGCTTGGACGTCGGCTCGCGCAGCCCGAAGTCGTAGACGGGGGAGGAGAGCAGCGGTTCGTACACGGCGGCGAGTCCGGGCTCGGCGCGCAGGGCGGGCACCGCCGCGTACGTCATCGAGATCGGGCACAGATGCCCGGGATCGGCCTGCCCCCACACGAACACCTTCGCCGCCCGCGCCACGTGCGCGCCCGGTCGCTCGTCGCGCCACGGCGCCCCGTGCAGCCCGTGCCGTACGGCGACGGTCATCAGCTCGTGCCAGTACGGGTGGAACTCGACCTCGTCGACGCGGTGGCCGTACCGGTCGTGCGTGTGCAGCACCGGGGAGTGCCGCTCGGCCAGCCGCCCCCACTCCTGGGCCTCCTCGCCGCCGGCCCGCACGCCGAGCTCGCGCACCTCGGCCTCGGCCCACCCCGCGCCCTCGCGGCGCAGCCCCTCCAGGAGGGCCGGGTCGGCCGACACGTCGTAACCGCTCAGCGGCGGGACTTGGTTGGTGACCTCATGCGTCTGCGGCATCGGGAACTCCCAGAGCTCTCAGGGTGAAAGTGACCAGGGCGGGTACGGTCTCGGGCCCCACCGTCCCCTCCGCCAGCGGTCCGACGAGCGCCTCCGCGCCCGCCCCGACCAGCGCGGATGCCGTCAACAGGGCGTCCTGCGGCGGAAGCTGACCTGCCCGGACGCCCTCGGCGATACGCGCGGCGAACACGTCGCGGAACGCCCGCCGGAAGACCAGCCGTTCGGCGTCCACGGCCGGATCCACCGGCTCGGCCAGCAGGGCGTAGGCGAGTCGAGGGGACTTCAGGGCGCGCTGGGCGAACGTCTCGATGACCGCGACGACCCGCTCGGCCGCCCCCGCGTGCCCGGGCCGGCCGGCCGCCTCGGCCACGGCCGCCACCTCGCGGGAGACCACCGTGCGGAAGAGTTCGACGGCCAGCTCGGCCTTGCTGGGGAAGTGACGGTAGACGCTGCCGGTCGCGATCCCGGCGCGGGCGGCGACGGCGGCCATCGTGCAGCCGGCGTAGCCGTGCTCGGCGAGCAGCGCCAGCGCCGCGTCGACGACGGTGGCACGCCGGTCGTCGAGCCGGGCCTGGACCGCGGGGGTGCGTCGGTAGGGCATGAAAGAAGTGAAGCAATGATTCACTACTTCAACAAGGGCTGAGCGCGCACGAGAGCAGCGCCGCACGACAGCGCCCCGGACCGTCCGGTCCGGGGCGCGCGTGGATGTGTCCGTCCGTGTGGGCGGCGCGTCAGCCGACGAAGATCTCGGTGAGCGACCAGATGGCCAAGGCAGCCATGCACAGGCCGCCGATGCGCTGGACGGTCTTCAGCGGGACGCGCTTGGCGATGAAACGGCCCGCGACCAGCGCGAGGGCCGAGACGCTCATCAAGGCGGCGGCGGAGCCGATCGCCGTGGACCACGTGCCGTTGGTGGCGGCGAGGTTGGCCGTGGTGATCTGCGTGAGGTCGCCCCACTCGCTGATGAACACGGCCATGAACGCCGTCGAGAAGACCGGCCAGAAGCCGGTCACCGTCCGGCCGCCCGCCTCGTCCGCCTCGTCGTCGTCCCCGCCACGCAGCAACATGAACGCGCCGAAGCCGAACAGCAGGGCCGAGACGAGCTTGACGGTCCAGTCCGGCAGCAGGCCGATGAGGCTGCCGGCGCCCACGGCGATGGCCACGTGCACGAGGAACGCCGTCGACGTGCCGAACCAGACGTACAGCGGACGCATGCGCGTACCCATGGCCAGGGACGCGAACATCGTCTTGTCGGGAAGCTCGGCGAGGAAGATCAGCCCGAAGGCGGTGAGAATCGCCAGGGGATCGAGGTGCATGTACCGGGGGCTCTCTGTTTGTTCCGGGCCCGGGATCCGCACGGCACCGCGGTGGGCGACGGGAAGAACCACTCGGCCCGGCATGACGGACCACGCCCACGGAACGCGGACATGGCGACTGCCTGGCCGAAGGTCTCGCCCGCCCACGCTCTCCACGTGGACCCGGCCACCGGGAACCCGAGGGCTCCAGTGTGTCGACGACCGGTTCGCAGGGCTACTCCCCTTCGCTGTCGAACAGTGTAACGGAGGCCCTTCGGTCCACGGCCGAGGCGAGGCAGGCGAAGGAGGCACAGGCGGAGGAAAGGCAAGCGGAGGAGATACAGGCTGAGGCCCCGCCGCGGTGACCCTGACACGCCAGAGCGGTGGCGGCGCCGGGGCGGGGCCGCCCTCGGCTCGTACGATCACGAGATGCCCTCCGGTGATCCCCACGGCCCCCACTGGACGCGGTCGCGCACGCAGATCACCATCGGCCGGGCGCTGCCGGTCCTGGCCATGGTTCTGACGGTGCTCGCCGACCTCCTCTCCGCGGACGAGGAACGCTACGACCGGTTGCTGGCCGCCGCGCCCGCGCTCGCCGCCGTCACCTGGAGCGTCCGGGGCACCGTCCTCATCGGCCTGGTCGCCCTCGCGCTGGGCGGGCTGCTCGGGGCGGCCAGCGAAGATCCCCTCGTCCCGGACATCGTCGCCAACGAGGCGGCCCTCGCCGTGGCGACCGCGGCCGCCGCCTGGGTCAGCCGGGCCCGGCTGCGCTACGAGCGGGACCTGCGCGAGGTCACCGCCGTCGCCGAGGTCGTCCAGCGCGTCGTGCTCCGCCCTCTCGCGCCCCGCCTCGGCCCCGTCGACCTGCACCTGCTGTACGTCGCGGCCGCCGCCAAGGCGCGGATCGGCGGCGACTTCTACGAGGCAGTGCACCTACCCGGAGCCGTACGCCTGATGCTCGGCGACGTCCAGGGCAAGGGTCTCGGCGCCGTGGAGACCGCCTCCGTCCTGCTCGGTTCCTTCCGTGCCGCCGTCAACGACGCCCCCGACCTGCCCGCCCTGGCCGACCACCTGGAAAAGGGCCTCGGGCGCTACGGCGCCTGGGACCCCGACACGGACGCGGCCGAACGTTTCGCCACCGTCGTCCTCGTCGAGATCCCCGACGACGGGGCTGTCGCCCGCCTCCTCAGCTGCGGCCATCCGGCGCCCCTGCTCCAGCACGCCGGCCGGGTGCGGTTCGTCTCCTTCGCCGACCCGTCCCTGCCGGTCAACCTGTCCGGCCTCCTCGAATCCCGTCACCGCGTCGAGGAGGTCCCGTTCGTGCCCGGGGACCGGCTGCTTCTGTACACCGACGGGGTGAGCGAGACGCGCGACCGGGCCGGCACCTTCTACCCCCTGGAGGAGCGGATGAGCCACTGGGTGGACGAGCCGGGCGAACGTGTCCCCGCCCTGCTCCACGACGAACTGGACGCCTACGGCGCCGACGGCCTCGACGACGACGTGGCCGCCATGCTCGTCGTACGCCGCTCGCTGAATCGGCCTGATCCAAACGAAAGACCCTAGCCCTCCGGGACCGACTCGTACAGCACCGTGTGGAAGCGGCCCGCCGTCTCCCGGCCCGTCGGATCCGCTCCCAGTGCCCGCACCGCCTCGACGGCGAAGCGCTGCTCGCCGGTGTCGGTGAACAGCCGTTGCGGGTACGTCCGCGAGGGGTCGCAGACGGTTCGCAGGCCGTGGGTGGCCAGGCAGTCGGCGATCGGCCGGTACGAGACCGTCCGCAGGACGAACGCGCTCACCCGCAGCGGTCGCCCGGCCCATCCGAGGAGCGCGTCGAACGTGCGCCGGGTGAGATAGCTGCCCCCGCCGGTCAGCGTGATCAGGCCGACGTCCGCCATCGCGGCGCGCAGCCGAGGGCTCGGCGGAGCCCCCTCCTCCAGATTCTCGGCGAACGCGTCGTCCAGGAGCCCGACCGCCCGCGCGTACCGCAGGGCGTTGTCCGCGACGTCGAGACCGATGACCGGGGCCGCGTCCGGGCGGCGCCGTGACGCGTAGAACTCCTTGTCGCGTACGGCGAGTTCGGCCGAGGTCAGCCCGCTCACCGCCGGGTCGGTGTAGCGCGCGTACAGCTCGGCCAGGGTGACGTCGTGGTTGAGCAGGGCCGCGTTGATCCCGTACGAGCAGCACAGGTCGAGGACCGTACCGCCGTCGCGCTCGGCCGCCGCGCGCCGGAACGCGGCCTGGGCCTGCTGCGGAATCTCGTACTCCAGCGGTGCGAGGCGCCGGAAGTACGCCCGCGGGTCGGGCCGGTCGTAGATGTCCTCGAACCGTGTCTTGCCTCCCGACGCGCCCGTGCCGCCCGCATCACCCGTGCCGGACCACTCCGTACCTGGCCGGCCTGTGCCGGACCACCCTGCGCCGGACTCGCTCATGCGTCCCGCCTCCCTCGAAGGCCCCAGGTGGGCATCGTGCGCGGAATGCGACCCGGCGCTCACGTGCTCATCGGGGGCGCACGGGCGCACCACCCGCACCACGGAACGGCTTCCGGACGGTGCCCACGCCTCCAGGATGGTCCCGGCGTCGGCCAAGCGCCGAGGACGGCCGGCGGCCACGCGCGCGTGGCAACGGGGCGCCGCCCGTCCGAAACGTGGAAATCCGGGCAAGGGGTGTCGTCGACGACCGGTCCGGTGCCGCGTGCGCTGTGCCTGTGCCGGAGCGCCTTGTCGCCCCTGGCGGGAGGAACGGGTGCTCACACCTCCAGCGCGTGGCCCGTCGTCGCGTCCACATGGTCGGGGACGGCGTCGTGGCGGTCGCCGACCGTGAGGGTTCCCGTGGGCTCGAAGAGGAGCAGGGAGGCGCCGGAGGGGGAGTACGGGCGGTGTTCCACGCCCTTGGGGACGGTGAACGCCGAGCCCTGGGGGAGGGACACCGTCCGTTCCGCTCCGTTCTCACGCAGCGAGATGTGCAGCTCGCCGCCGATCACCAGGAAGAACTCGTCGGTGTCGTCGTGGACGTGCCACACGTGCTCGCCCGCCACCTTCGCCACGCGCACGTCGTAGTCGTTCACGCGCGTCAGGATGCGGGGGCTCCACAGATCGTCGAAGGAGGCGAACGCGGTGGCGAGGGCGATCGGGGCAGAGGAAGCGCTGGTCACAGCGGGTTTCTGGCTCATGCGGCCATCCTGGCCCCCGCCCGTCTCCCGGCGTGAGTGCTAGAAATAGCATATGTCGCAAGGATCCTCGCACCAGGGAGCGCATCGCGTCGTCGTCATCGTCGACGCGAACTCCAACCCCTTCGAACTGGGCTGTGCCACCGAGATCTTCGGGCTGCGCCGCCCCGAGCTCGGACGCGACCTGTACGACTTCCGGCTCTGCTCGCCCGAGCCCCGCACCCTCATGCGCGACGGCTTCTTCACCCTCACCGGCGTCGCCGGGCTCGACGCGGCCGAGACCGCCGACACGCTGATCGTCCCCAACCGCCCCGACGTCGAGGTACCCCGCCGTCCCGCCGTGCTCGACGCCGTCCGCCGGGCCCACGCGCGCGGTGCCCGGCTGATCGGCTTCTGCAGCGGCGCCTTCACCCTCGCCGAGGCCGGGGTGCTCGACGGCCGCCGGGCCACCGCCCACTGGCAGTGGGCCGACGGCTTCCGCGCCCGCTTCCCCTTCGTGCGCCTCGAACCGGACGTCCTGTTCGTCGACGACGGCGACATCCTCACCGCCGCCGGCAGCGCCGCCGCCCTTGACCTCGGGCTCCACGTCGTCCGCCGCGACCACGGCGCCGAGGCCGCCAACGCGGTCAGCCGCCGACTCGTCTTCGCCGCCCACCGCGACGGCGGACAGCGGCAGTTCGTCGAGCGGCCGGTCCCCGAGATCGCCGACGAGTCCCTCGCCCCGCTCCTCGCCTGGGCCCAGGAACGGCTCGGCTCACCACTCACCGTCGCCGACCTCGCGGCGCGGGCGGCGGTCAGCCCGGCGACGCTGCACCGCCGTTTCCGGGCCCAGCTCGGAACCACCCCGCTCGCCTGGCTCACGGGAGAGCGGGTGACCCTCGCCTGCCGGCTCATCGAACGCGGCGAGACCCGCTTCGACGTCGTCGCCCGCGCCAGCGGCCTCGGCACCGCCGCCCACCTGCGTACGCTGATGAACCGCGAGACGGGACTCTCCCCGTCCGCCTACCGCCGGCGCTTCGGCCAGGCTGCGTCACCGACCGCCGCGCCGGCCCCCGCCGTCGCACCGGCCTCCTAGGGTGCGTATCGGGTCATGACCGCCGGGTGCGTCAGATCACGGCGAGCCGGTCCACCAGCAGCTCCGTCCTGCGCTCGGTGTCCTCCGGCGGCAGCCGTCCCGCCCTGGTCAGGGTCGCCAGACCGTGCAGGGCCGCCCAGAACACCTCGGTGAACAGCCCCGGGTGGACGTTGTCCCCCGCGACCTCCCCGAGGCTCTCCAGCAGGGCGGCGAAGGCGTCCTTCAGCGGTTCGGGAGTGTCCTCCTTGGCGAACGCCAGGCCGCCGTCGAGCTGGAACATGGCGTCGTAGACCGCCGGGTTGCGTGCGGCGAAGTCGAGGTAGGTGCCGGCCAGGGCGGTGACCCGGGCACGCGGGCCGTCCGCGGCGGAGGCCGCGGCCCGCAGCAACGCGGCCATCTCGGCGGCGCCTTCGAGGGCGACGGCGCCGATGATCTCGCGCTTGCCGCGGAAATGGCTGTAGAGGACGGGCTGGCTGTACTCGATGCGCTCGGCCAGCCGGCGGGTGGTGACCGAGTCCCAGCCCTGCTGTTCTGCGAGTTCGCGGGCCGTCGCCACGATGAGGCGTTCGCGGTCCGCCCGTACGCGTTCCTTGCGTTCCTGTACCGACATGCAGGTGATTCTAGCATCGCTAGACAATTGAGCGTCGACAGGTCTAGCGTTGCACCGTCATCTAGCGGCGCTAGATCCCAGGAGGGTCATCATGCTCAACGCACTCGAGGTCTTCACCACCGTGGTCGTCGGCGTGATGGTGGGGGTGGAGTTCTCGGTCGCCTTCGTCATCAACCCGATCCTCGCCGCACTCCCCGAAGACAGCGGTCAACTCGGCCGCGCCCACGGGGGCCGGATGCTCGGCGCCGTGATGCCGGTCTGGTACATCGCCTCGCTCGTCCTCGTCGCGGCCTGGGCCGTCGCCGGACGGCACCACCACGGCACCGGTCTCGTCGTCACCGCCGGCGCGCTGCTGCTCCTCAGCGTGATCATGTCGATCCTGCTGCTCGTCCCGATCAACAACCGAGGCAAGACGTGGACCCCTGACAACCGGCCGGCCGACTGGAAGCAGCAGATGAACCGCTGGGACCGCTTCCACTACGTCCGCGTGGCCGTCATCATCGCCGCCTTCGCCCTGCTGGTCGCTGCCCTCACCTGAGCCCGCCGGCCGACACCGCGCAGGCGGCGCACCCTCATGGAGCACGCCCCGACAGGCGCCCTAGGAGCGGTACGGAGTGTGCTCCTGCGCCCACTGCGCGAGCGCCTGCGCACATTCCGCGACCGACTCCCGCCAGGTCCTCGCCGCGCCGTCGCCCGCCTCGTCGCTCACATGCTTCACGATCCGGATCGGCACCCCGGCCAGTCCGGCGGCGGTCGCGAGGGCGTAGCCCTCCATGTCGACCAGCGCGGCGCGGGCGGCGAGCCGGTCCCGTGCCGCCTCGTCCGAGATGAAGGCGTCACCGGTGGCCAGGGTCACGTCACCGCCGCCCGGCAGGACCACCGGCTCCCCGTACGTCTCGCCCGTCAGCGTCGCGAGAAACTCACCGTCCAGGTCGTGCTGGATCACCGTGCCCACCACGTGCGTCCCCGTCCACCCCGGACGCAGCGCCCCGGCGGTCCCGAGGTTGACGACCCCGGACGGGCGCGGGCCGCGGCCCAGGACGGTCGCGAGCGAGGTCGCCGCGTTCACCTTGCCCATTCCGGTCAGCAGGACCGGCAGATCGGTGTCGAGGAACTGGGCCTCCTCCTTGACGGCAAGGACGAGCAGGGGCCGGTCGGCCGTGATGTCTCCGATGAGTTCCATGCGACCACGCTACCCGCCGGGACTTCCCGCCCGTGCCGAGAGACCATGGAGGTGTCGTCAAGAGCCGAGGAGCTCGTCATGGCAACCGGAACAGTCAAGTGGTTCAACGCCGAAAAGGGCTTCGGCTTCATCGAGCAGGACGGGGGAGGCCCGGACGTCTTCGTCCACTACTCGGCCATCGCCAGCACCGGCTACCGCGAACTCGCCGAGGGACAGAAGGTCGCGTTCGACGTCGTGCAGGGCCCGAAGGGCCCCCAGGCCGAGAACGTCACCCCCAGCTGATCTCCCAGCTGATCAACGTCCCCCAGCCGATCGACGGGAAGCCGTCACCTCGAACGCCGTCACCTCCGCTCACCCCAGCAGGTCCGTAGGGACGTGAGGTCGAAGTTCCCGGACCGTCCGCTCCGGATCGGGGTCGGAGACGGCAAGCCGACCGAAGGGCACGTCACCACGTAGTTCGACGCAGACCACCGGCATGCCCGGCTTCACCACCGCGAAGTCCCGGCCGTCCGGCAGGACGCGGACGCCCACGCACAGCCGGTCGGGGATCCACAGCCCCCGTCCGCGCCGCCCGCGCAGCGCCCGCCACCAGTCCGGTTCCACCCGTACGTCGCGCAGGGCCGCCACGGGCACCCGTACGTTCCCGCGACGCGCGACAAGCCTCTCGCGCGCGGACAGCCGCACCACGAGGTCGGTGCCGTCCACCGTCAGCCGTGCCATCGTGGCTCACCGCCCGTCCCGCTCGTCGGCATTCCTTCCTGTCCATGGTCGGACCGTGGCCGGGGAGGTGCCAGACGGGCGTCAGCCCGGCGAGAGGCCGCGTTCCTCGTGCCACGGCGGTGATTCACACCGGCAGGAGCCGGCCGACGAGTTCACCGAGCTGCCGGGCGTTGCGGCAGGGATGCATGTCGACCAGTTCGGCGTACGCGAGCGCGACCGAGTCGCCCGTCGACCACAGCGCGGGCGGCTCGGGGTTGAGCCAGTGGACGCGACGGGCCCGGTCGGCGATCCGCTTCAGCGCCGGGAGGTTGGGGTCGCTCATGTTCGTACGGGCGTCGCCCAGGACGAAGACGGCGGTGCGCGGGCCGACGGCGTCGGCGTACCGCTCCGCGAACTCGCCCAGCGCCGTCCCGTAGTCGCTCTGCCCGTGCCAGCCGGTCAGCACCGCCTCGTCGAGGATGCGCGCACCGAGGCCGGCCGGGTCGGCCGCGCCCCGCGCGATCAGGTCGGTCACCTCGTCGACCCGGTTGACGAAGGCGAACACCCGCACCCTGCTGAACTGGTCGTGCAACGCCTGCACCAGGAGCATCGTGAAGTTGGCGAACCCCGCTACGGAGCCCGACACGTCGCACAGCAGGACGAGTTCGGGGCGTACGGGCCGGCGGCGGCGCAGCACCGGCCGCATCGGTACGCCGCCGGTCGACAGCGAGCCGCGCAGCGTGCGCCGCAGATCGATCCGCCCGCGCGCGGCACGCCGCCGCCGGGCCGCGAGGCGGGTCGCGAGCTTGCGCGCCAGCGGCCGTACCGTCGTACGCAGCTCGTCCAACTGGGCCCGGCCGGCGAGCAGGAAGTCGACGCTGTCCGGCGTGCCCGCCACCGCGCGCCGCGCGACCCGGTCCCGGCCCTGCCGCTCGGCGACCCGCCGCCGGGCCTCCGTCCGTACCCGCTCGCGGAACGCTTCGATGCGCCGCCTGATCTCGTCGTCCGTCAGCCGGTCGGTGAACGCCGGCCCGTCGCCGTCTCCGTTCCCGCCCCCGTCGCCGGCCGCGTCCCGGAGCATGGCCCGTACGCGGGCGAGCAGCGTCTCGGGACGGAGCCGGGAGAGGGTCTGGTACGAGGACCAGCCGTCCGAGCCCGGCGCGGAACCGTAGCCCCCGAGACCGCCCACCGCCTCGCCCGCGAGCCGCGTCAGCGCCGCGCCGTCGCCCGCGGCCAGGGCGGCGGCCAGCCGCTCCCGCAGCGCCGCCGTGTCGAACGCCGCCGGGGGCTCCCCTGCCGCCGGATCCGTGTCGGCGTGGGAGGTGGTCAGCGGAAAGTACAGGTCGAAGACCCGGTCGAAGAGCGGCCGCTGCCCCGCCTTGTGCAGCAGCGTCGCCGCGAGCGCCTCCCGCGTCCGCTCCCGGTCGGCGAACCCCACCGCCTCCAGGGCGTGCCCCGCGTCCACGCTCTCGCCCGTTCCGATCGACAGGCCGTGCGCCCGCAGCGCGTGCACCAGACCGGTGAGCCGGTCCGCCACGCCGTCCGACGCCGTGGTCACACCGCGTCCAGGTCGAGCTTGGCGGCCGCCTTCTGGATGTCGTCCCGATGCTTGAGGATCACACCGAGGCTGTCGCGCACCACCGTCTCGTCCAGCGTGTCGGCGCCCAGGGCGAGAAGGGTCAGGGCCCAGTCGATGGTCTCCGCGACCGAGGGCGCCTTCCGCAGGTCCATCGCGCGCAGCGCGTTGACCACCCGTACGACCGAGGCGGTGAGCGCCGCGCCGAGCCCCGGAACCTTCGCCGTGACGATCCGGCGCTCCAACTCCTCCGCGGGGAAGTCGATGTGGAGGAAGAGGCAGCGGCGGCGCAGGGCCTCGGACAGCTCGCGGCCGGCGTTGGAGGTGAGGACGACGAAGGGGCGCCGGGTCGCGGTGATGGTGCCCAGCTCCGGGACGGTGATCTGGAAGTCGCTGAGCACCTCCAGGAGCAGCCCCTCCACCTCGATGTCGGCCTTGTCCAACTCGTCGACGAGGAGCACGGCCGGCTCGGCGGAGCGGATGGCGGTGAGGAGAGGGCGGGGGAGCAGGAACTCCTCGCTGAAGATGTCGGTGCGGGTCTCGTCCCAGGACTCGTCGCGCCCCGCCGTGATCCGCAGCAGCTGCTTGGCGTGGTTCCACTCGTACAGCGCCCGCGACTCGTCGACCCCTTCGTAGCACTGGAGCCGTACGAGCCCGGCGCCCGCGACCTCGGCGACGGCCTTCGCCAGCTCGGTCTTGCCGACCCCGGCCGGGCCCTCCACGAGGAGCGGCTTGCCCAGCCGGTCGGCCAGGAAGACGGTGGTCGCGACGGCGGGCGAGGCCAGGTAGCCGGTCGCGGCGAGCCGTTCCGCCACGTCGTCGACGGAGCTGAAGTACCCGGTCGTCATCGTTGTTCCCCCCGGAGCCGCGTGATCCTGTACTGGCGGGTAGCCATCTCCGTACTCGATCAGCTGCCGCCGCGCTCCACAACCGCCCGGACCGCGAGTGCGGCCAAGCTCACGGGGGATTTGGTGAAGATCGGACGAGACCGCCGTCCCGGCGTAGCGTGGGGGCGGAATGATCTGGCTACAGCTTCACGGAATGTGATGGACTTCTGGTCCGGCCGGTGTCGCGCGCGGGAGCTCGCCCCGCTGGTCCAATGGGATGTGTGCGCTGCTCGGGGCCGTAGCGGCGGTGGAGGTGTCTTGTCGGAGCGAGCGGGGGAACAGGCCTCCCTGGTCGAGGAGCATGCGGCGGTCCTGGCCCGGCTGAGAGCCGCGACGGACGCGATCGAGGAGATCGGGTCGCACCCCGACGAGCAGGGCGTCTGTGAGGACCTGGCCCGGTTCCTCTGCCGGCACGGGTACGAGGCGGTGGCCGTGGACGTCCGCCCCGAGGACGGGCCGGGCTGGGTACGCACCGCGGTGGCCGGCGACCCGAAGCTGGTCGACCAGGTCGAGCCGTCGCACGACAGCGGGCCGTCACCCCGCGCATACGCCGACGTGGCCCCCGGCGGGGTTCATGTCCAGGTGGTGTCGGCGCCCCTGGAGTCGCAGGGCCGGACCTTCGGGTACGTGAGCGCCGTCAGCGCCCGCGCCGGCGGCCTCGGCGCGCATGCGACGGCCACGGTGCACGACGCGGCCCGGCTCGCCGCCGTCCATCTGGGCCACGCCCGCCGCCTGGCCGCCACCGAGCGCACCGCCTTCCACCTCCAGCAGGCCCTCGTGGCCGAGCCGGGCCGCCCGCACCCGAATCTTGAGGTCGCCGGACGGTACCTGCCGGTCGGCGCCAGGACGCTGGTGGGCGGCGACTGGTTCGAAAGCGTACGGCTCCACTTCGGCCGCAGCCTGCTCGTCGTCGGGGACGTCATGGGGCACGGCCTCGACGCCGCCGTCGACATGAACGCCTACCGTTCCGCGCTGCGCGACGTCGCCTCCACGGACCTGCCGCCGCACCGCGTGCTCCGCCAGCTCGACTCCGTCATCGCCGACGACGGCGGGCTGCGACCCGCGACCTGCCTGCTCGTCCAGGTCGACCCGGCGCGCG
>NZ_JBSGWV010000085.1:0-16447 GCF_053609105.1 Streptomyces sp. NPDC054975 | reverse complement strand
GCCCGGTTACATTCCGAACCCGGAAGCTAAGCCTTTCAGCGCCGATGGTACTGCAGGGGGGACCCTGTGGGAGAGTAGGACGCCGCCGAACAATCATTGTGGGAAAGCCCCGCACCTTATGGTGCGGGGCTTTTCTGCGTTTACGGGCGCCTATCGTATGGGGATGCGCTACGAACTGGTCGTCTTCGACAACGACGGTGTGCTCGTCGACAGTGAGCCCCTCGCCAACACCATCCTGGCCGGATATCTGACCGAGCTCGGGCACCCCACCTCCTACGAGGACTCCCTGCGCGACTACATGGGCGCCGCCGTGCATCGCGTACACGACCTGATCGGGGAGCGGACCGGACAGCGGCTGCCGGTGGACTTCGACGAGACGCTGCACGCGCGTACGTTCGCCGCCTTCCAGCGGGAGTTGGAGGCCGTCGCCGGGGCGACCGAGGTGCTGAAGCGGCTCGTCGCCGCCGGGGTTCCGTACTGTCTCGCCTCCTCCGGGTCCCACGAGCGGATCCGGGTCGGGCACCGGAAGACCGGGCTCGACGCGTGGTTCCGGGACGAGAACATCTTCAGCGCCGAGGACGTCGGACGGGGGAAGCCGGCGCCCGATCTGTTCCTCCATGCCGCCGCCCGGATGGGGGTCGCGCCCGAGCGGTGCGTGGTCGTCGAGGACAGTCGGCTCGGGATCCAGGCGGCGCTGGCCGCCGGAATGGACGTGTACGGGTTCACCGCGATGACGTCCGAGGAGAAGCTCGCCGGCGCCACCGGGTTCTTCGGCGGCATGGACGAACTCCCGGCGATATTGGGCCTGTGATCCATCTACCCATGGGTAGACCCGGGACCTACGCTGTGCCGCCATGACGGATGCGCGGTTGCGGCGTGGGCGGGGATCCCTGGCGGTCAGTTTCTTCGTGCAGGGAGTGACGTTCGCGCTCCTGGTGACCCGAATACCGGCGATCCAGGACCGGTACGGGATCTCCGACGCCCTGCTGCCCGTCTTCCTCGCCGCCGTGCCGATCCTCGCCGGTGTGGCCAGTGTGGCCACCGAGAAGGTCGTGGCGCGTGTGGGGCCGGGTGTCGTGCTGCGGTGGGCGCAGCCCCTCGTACTCCTCGGCCTGCTGGCCGTCGGGGCGGGGACGGAACTGTGGCAGGCCGCCCTCGCCCTCGGGGTCTTCGGACTCGCGGTCGGTGCGCTGGACGCGTCCATGAACATGCTCGGGGTGAGCCTTCAGCGGGCGTACGGGCGGAGCATCATGCTCGGGTTCCATGCCGCGTACAGCCTCGGCGGAATCGCGGGCGCCTCGCTGGCCTGGGCCGGGGCGCACTGGGATCTGCCGCTGTTCGTGTCGTATCTGCCCGTCGTGGGCCTGCTGTTGCCCGCGGCCTTTGTCGGCAGTCGCTGGTACTCCGGTGGGGAGTCCGCGCCCGCTTCCGTCGAGGTGAGCAAGGCCGCCGGCGGCGGTGTCGCCTTCAAGCTGCTGCTGCCGCTCTGTCTCGTGATGACCTTCGCGTACATCGGGGACTCCACCGTCTCGAACTGGAGCGCCAAGTACCTCCAGGACGTGCTCGGCAGCTCGGAGGAGCTGGCGACCGTGCCGTACAACGCGTACATGGTCACCACGCTTCTCGGGCGTGCGGTGGGGGACTTCGGGGTGCGTCGGCTGGGGGCGGCCACCGTCGTGCGGGGTGGGGCGGTGCTCGCGGCGGTCGGGTTCGCCGTCGTCGCGCTGGCGCCCGGGGCCTGGGTGGGGATGGCCGGGTTCACGGTCCTGGGCCTTGGCCTGAGCGTGATCGTGCCGCAGACCTTCGCCGCGGCGGGGCGGCAGGCATTCGAAAGTCACGGCCCTGGCGCGAGCGACGCGGCTGTCGCGCGGCTGAACGTCTTCAACTACGTGGGGTTCCTGATCGGCTCACCGCTGGTGGGCGCGCTCGGGGACGCCTGGAGTTACCGCGGCGCGATGCTCGTGCCGATGGTGCTGGTCCTGGTGACCGTGGTGTATGCCACGTCGTTCGGTTCGGACAAGGCCCGATACGGTGGCGGGCATGAGCGGCCGCGCACTGTTGATGTGGGATGAAGCTGTCACGCAGTACGACTTCGGGTCCGAGCACCCGATGGACCCGGTGCGACTCGCGCTGACCATGGGTCTGGTGCGGGCGTACGAGCTCGACCATGCCGTGGACGTGGTGGCGGCGAAGCCGGCCGGTGACTCGACGCTGCGACTCGTCCACCGCGAGGACTATGTGGCGGCGGTGCGGGCCGCCTCCGCGAACCCGAGGGCCGCCGATCAGTCGTACGGGCTCGGTACGGTCGACGATCCGGCGTTCTCCGGGATGCACGAGGCGTCCGCGCTGATCGCGGGGCAGTCGGTCGGGGCGGCGGAGGCGGTGTGGCGCGGGGAGGCCGCGCACGCGGTGAACTTCGCGGGTGGGCTGCACCACGCGATGCCGGGGGCGGCGTCCGGGTTCTGCATCTACAACGACGCGTCCCTGGCGATCGCGCGGCTGCTGGAGCTGGGCGCGGAGCGCGTGGCGTACGTGGATGTGGACGTGCATCACGGGGACGGGGTGCAGGCGGCGTTCTGGGAGGACCCGCGGGTCCTGACGATCTCCCTGCACGAGCACCCGCGGACGCTGTTCCCGCAGACGGGGTGGCCGGAGGAGACGGGTGCCTCGGGGGCCGGCGAGGGGTCCGCGGTGAACGTGGCGCTGCCCGCGGGTACCGGGGACGCGGGGTGGCTGCGGGCCTTCCACGCCGTCGTGCCGGAGCTGATCGCGGACTTCCGGCCGCAGGTCCTGGTGACCCAGCACGGGGCGGACACGCACTTCGAGGACCCGCTGGCGCATCTGGCGGTGTCGCTGGACGCGCAGCGGGCGGTGCAGGTGGCCTGTCATGAGCTGGCGCACGCGCACGTGGACGGCGGCAAGTGGGTCGCCCTGGGCGGCGGAGGGTACGCGGTCGTGGATGTCGTACCGCGGTCGTGGACGCATCTTGTGGGGATCGCCGGGCATGCGGAGGTCGATCCGGAGTCGGTGATCCCGTCGTCCTGGCGGGACCTGGTGTACGCGCGGACGCGGCAGCCGGGGCCGATGCGGATGACGGACGGGCGGTGGCCGGTGGCCTGGCGCGAGTGGGAGGAGGGGTACGACCCCGCCGACCGGCTCGACCAGGCGGTGCTGGCGACGCGACGGGCGGCCTTCCCGCTGCGGGGGCTGCTCCCCTAGGAGAGACCCTCGCCTTGATCGCGTGGTTACGCCGACTGTGGGGTCCCGCCCGTGTTCTGGCCCGGTGTCAGGCGCGCTGCGGCAGCATCGAGAGGTGCTGAGTACCGGGGCGCTGCGGGCGCATCTGTTGGCGGCGAGGTTGGCCGGGACCGTGGCGACCTCGAGGGAGGAGAGCCTGCGGAGCTATCGGCTCTTCGCCGCGCGGGATCCGCGGGTGATGCTGGGTCTCGATCCCGAATGGGGCTGGGACGAGGGCGACTTGCTGCGGCTGATGGCGGACAAGTGCGGGGTCTCGGGGGATCCGGAGCATCGCTCGGGGCCCGATGTCATCGATCCGGAGCGGACGTTGAGCGCGCTGGAGGCGTTCGCCGAGCGGTTGGGCGAGGCGGCGGGACGGCGGGCTCCGGTGCTGTTCGGGACCGGTCATCCGCACCGACTGCTGGGTTTCTACGCAGCGCTCGCAGACGCCTTGTCGGCGGTGGGGTGTCTTGTCCTCACCCCGGCGCAGGGGAGATGTATCGACATAACGACCCGGTTCGGTCTACGTACGTACGTGCTCGACTACGCGCGCGGTGTGGCGCTGGTGCGAGAACCCGGTCTGTCGGGAACGGGGCGTGAGACGGGGGCGCACACCCACTCGCCGCTGCCGGTTAGGGCCGCCCTGGAGGGGGTCGTGGAGGGTGGCTGGCCGCTTCCGGAACTTGTCGTGGGGGACCACGGATGGGTCTGCGGAGCAGGTCAGCTGGGTATCGAGGCCATCGGGCTCGCGGATACGGACGATCCCGCGCTGTTTGTCGGGGAGGCCGAGGGGCAGGTCTCCGTGGCCGTTCCGCTTGACGACGCGGTGCCCTCGGATCACTACCGGCCGCTCACGCGCTATGTACTCAATCGAGCGTGTCTGTCACGGTAAACGGCCGATGGCTGCTCCTCTTCCCCACTCGTACCACACGCCCCTAGTCTGGAGCGTGAGCGCACAGCGACGCAGGGTCACCGGAGGGGAAGCCGGTGGGCGTCGTGTGCGGAAGGTACAGGTGGGTCATGGCTGCTGGCGATAGGCCTCTCAACGAGGTCAAGTTTCTTACCGTGGCGGAAGTTGCCTCGGTGATGCGTGTGTCGAAGATGACCGTGTACCGCTTGGTGCACAGCGGTCATCTGCCGGCGATTCGGGTGGGCAGGTCCTTCCGGGTCCCGGAACAGGCGGTTCACGAGTACCTCAGGGAGTCCTTCGTGGGGGTGGAGACGGCTTAGCCGGGAGCCCTCGAAACCCTCGGATTACAAGCTGGGCGCTCTGCCGGGTAGGCTAGGCCGACGTAGGTCGTGTGGGCCCAGACGCCCCGCACCGAGTGAGAAGAAGTGAGCGAGGGTAGTCGTGGGCTCTGTTATCAAGAAGCGGCGCAAGCGGATGGCCAAGAAGAAGCACCGCAAGCTGCTCAAGCGCACCCGCGTTCAGCGTCGCAACAAGAAGTAAGCGACGGCTGTAACGACGGCTGTTTGTGCGTCGAGCGTGACCCCCCACCGGAATCGGTGAGGGGTCACGCTTTTTTGTGGGGCTTTCCGGTCGGGTTCCACCGGTTGCCCACGGCGGTCATCGCAGCGCAACACCGAGGCGCTACGGTGGCGCACAGGGCCCGTGCGGAAGACTCCGGGGGCCCGTACCGACGGAAGAACCGACGGAAGGCGCTGATCTTGGGCAAGGTCGTGCTCGTCACCGGTGCGGCCCGGCACCTCGGAGGCCGTTTCGTGCGGCGTCTCCAGCGGGACCCCGAGGTGGAGCGGGTGGTCGCCGTCGACGCGGTCGCGCCGACGCACGACCTCGGCGGTGCCGCCTTCGTACGGGCGGACATCCGCCAGCCCGCCATCGCCAAGGTGCTCGCGGAGCACGAGGTGGACACGGTGGTCCACATGGACGTGACCGGTATCGCGCTGGGCGCCGGGGGCCGTACGTCCATCAAGGAGACCAACGTCATCGGCACCATGCAGCTGCTGGGCGCCTGCCAGAAGTCGCCGCGGATCCGGCGCCTGGTGATCAAGTCCAGTACGAGCGTCTACGGCTCCGCTCCCCGGGACCCGGCCGTGTTCACCGAGACGACCCCGCCGAAGTCGCTGCCGAGCGGTGGCTTCGCCAAGGACGCCGTCGAGGTCGAGGGGTACGTGAGGGGATTCGCCCGGCGCCGACCGGATGTCGCGGTGTGCGTGCTGAGGTTCGCGAACATCCTGGGGCCGCGGGTGGATTCCCCGCTCGCCGAGTATCTGTCGCTGCCGGTCATGCCGACCGTCTTCGGCTACGACCCGAGGCTGCAGTTCGTCCACGAGGACGATGTGATCGACGTCCTGGAGCTGGCTTCGGGCGAGCCGCGCCGCGCGACGCTGAACAGCGGCACGTTCAACGTGGCCGGGGACGGTGTGCTGCTGCTCTCGCAGTGCGCGCGGCGGCTCGGGCGGCCGACGGTGCCGGTGCTGCTGCCGGCGGTCACGTGGGTGGGTTCGGCGCTGCGGACGGTCGGGGTGACCGACTTCTCGCCGGAGCAGATCCGGCTCCTGACGCATGGTCGGGTGGTCTCCACGGTCCAGATGCGCGAGACGCTCGGTTTCAGCCCTCGGTACACGACGGCGGAGACGTTCGCGGACTTCGTGCGCAGCCGGAGGCCGGGGCTGCTGCCGCCCGAGAAGCTCGCGGGTGCCGTGGACCGGGTCGCTGCCCGGCTGGATCAGAAGGAGCCCAGGTAACGATGGCGGACGCCAAGGTCATTCCGTTCGACGACGACCGTTCCCGGACGCGCCGGCGGCCCGGCAGGGCGGCCCGGGACGCCGCCGTACGGGCTCTGCCGGGGCAGCACGGGCCGGAGGAGGGCCAGGACGGCCCCCGAGCCGCAGGGGCGGCGGAGCACCTGGAGGCCGTGGACGGCCTGGAGGGCCCGGCCGGTCCGGAGGCCGGAGCGGGGCGGGAGCCGGGCTCCGAGGGGCGCCGGGACGGGTGGGAGCGGCGGCTCGCGGGCGGTCTCGCGTTCCTGCGGCGGCGGGTGACGGGTGAGTACGAGGTCGACGAGTTCGGTTACGACAAGGAGCTCACCGACCAGGTCCTGATGTCGCTCGTGCGGCCGCTGGCGGAGAAGTACTTCCGGGTGGACGTGAAGGGTGTGGAGAACATCCCCGCCGAGGGCGGCGCCCTGGTGGTGGCGAACCATTCCGGGACGCTGCCGCTGGACGGTCTGATGATGCAGGTCGCCGTCCACGACAACCATCCGGCGGGCCGTCATCTGCGGCTGCTCGCGGCGGATCTGGTCTTCATGCTGCCGGTCGTCAACGAGCTGGCCCGCAAGGCCGGGCACACGCTGGCGTGCGCGGAGGACGCGGAGCGGCTGCTGCGGGCCGGGGAGATCGTGGGCGTGATGCCGGAGGGCTTCAAGGGCATCGGGAAGCCGTTCAGCGAGCGGTACAAGCTCCAGCGCTTCGGCCGGGGCGGGTTCGTGTCGACGGCGCTGCGGGCCGGGGTGCCGATCGTGCCGTGCTCGATCGTGGGCGCGGAGGAGATCTACCCGATGCTCGGCAACGCGAAGACGCTGGCGCGGGTGCTGGGCTTCCCGTACTTCCCGCTCACGCCGACGTTTCCGTGGCTGGGGCCGCTGGGCGCGGTGCCGTTGCCGACGAAGTGGACGATCCAGTTCGGCGAGCCGATCCCGACGGACGGCTATTCGCCGGAGGCGGCGGAGGACCCGATGCTCATGTTCAACCTGACGGACCAGGTCCGTGAGCAGATCCAGCACACCCTCTACAAGCTCCTGGTGCAGCGGCGGTCCGTGTTCTTCTGACCGGCCGACCTGACGACCGTACGCACGACGGTGGGGCGCCCCCTTTCGAAGAGGGGGCGCCCCACCGTCGTCCTAGCGGGCGTCCTCGCTGTCGATGCCGAGGCCCGGGAGCAGGCCCGGGAGCAGCGGCGGCAGCTCGACGTCCGGCATGGGCGGCGTCGGCTGGATTCCCGAGGGAGTCGGGAGGGTGCCGCCCGTCGGCGTGTTGTCGAGGAGTCCGCCGGTGTTGCCGCCGAGCAGGCCGTCGCTCTCCGGGGTGCCCGTGCCCGTGCCGCTGCCCGAGGGCTGGGGCCGGGTGGAGCCTTCGCCGCCCTTGGTGGGGGCGGCGGGGGAGGACGGCGGACGCTGGGTGTGCGTACGCGGCGGGCCCTGCGGGGTCTCGGCGCCGCCGCTGTCGACGGCGCCCTTCTCCGGGGTGCGCGGGAGCATGCCCTGGAGCGGCTCGACCTCTTCGTCTATGGCGACGAAGACGTCGTTCACCTCGTTTCCGACGTCGCTGAGCTGGACCGGCAGGCGGTCGCGCAGGCCGATCCAGGTCGAGCGGTGAGCTTGCGCGAAGGAGTTGAGCCGGGCCATCGGGCCGATCTCGCCGTCCCGTTCGTACGCCTGGCGCAGCAGCCGGTGGCCCTCGGAGGCGTCGTGCTTCATGCCGCCGAGGACGCGTCGGATCTCGCTCAGCGACTCGTGGTCGAGGGCGCCCGCGCGTCCGCGTTCCATGAGTCTGCGGGCCTCGCTGAGCCGGGTCGACGCCTGGTCCAGGTAGATCCCGCCCCGGTCGGCGTCGTCGTCGGCCATGCCGAGCTTGATGTCTTCCATGCCGCGCTTCAGCCCGTAGAGCGAGTCACCGGGTAGGGCGTCGGAACTCGCAGCGGCCACACCGCTGAAAGCACCCGCGGCCACACCGACCGTGAGGCCGCCCGCGGCGATGCCCTTCGACCAGCGGGAGCGGGGGCGCAATTTCCGGAGCGGGGAGGCCCGGTGGGTACCCCGCCCGCTCGATGTCCGCTGCTCGGGCACCGTAGGGCCCGCTGCTGCGCTCCCCTCCGCGAGCATCGCTTCCATGGCGGCGACGAGCTGGGCTCGTTGCACCACCTTGACCTCGGGGTCCATCTCCGGCTTCGGCAGCTCGCCGAGTCCGTTCGCCAGGGCCAACAGCCGCCCCTGTTCGGACGGTTCGGCCGAGACCTCGGGCTGCTCGGCCGCCGCGTCCTCGGGCGTCCGGTCATCCAGGGCCTGGGCGAAGGCGTTCGCCCGCCGGTGCGCCGATACGTTCGCGATCACTGGCGGCACCTCCTCTCGTCATGACGGTCGACTCCCCGGGGTGTCCGGAAGGTTGCACACCTTGAGCACATCCACACGAACGAGTGAGTGGCTGTGGACATGGCGTGACCGCAGGGAGCCTGCATCCCGCACAACGAGCGGCGCGGCACTTGGGTTACGCGCGAAAGATGATCGGACCAGTGCGTCATCGAGGCGTCACCGACTGTGAGTTGGGCGGGGGGTCGGGGGACATGTGGGGAGGGGTGGGTGAGGGGGCGCGACGCGGTCGGTGGGGGGCGCGTGTGGGGGCGCGAAGCGGTCAGCGGGCGTCGTCCGGGAGCAGGCGCGCCAGGGTGCGCACGGCCCGGTACTGGAGGGTCTTGATCGCACCCTCGTTCTTGCCCATGACCCGGGCCGTCTCGGCGACGGAGAGGCCCTGCAGGAAGCGCAGCGTCACGCACTCCTGCTGCTGGGGGTTGAGCCGGCGGACGGCGTCGAGGAGCGCGGCGTTGGAGAGGGACTCCAGGACCGAGTCCTCCGGGCTGCGCTCGACCTCGTTGGCGTCGAGCATCTCGCCGGTGGTGACCTCCAGCCGGAAGCGGCTGGACTTGAAGTGGTCGGCGACCAGGTTGCGGGCGATCGTCACCAGCCAGGCGCCGAAGTCGCGGCCCTGCCAGGTGAAGGTGGAGATCCGGCGCAGGGCGCGCAGGAACGTCTCACTGGTGAGGTCCTCGGCCGTCGCCTTCCCGCCGACGCGGTAGTAGATGTAGCGGTAGACGGTGTCGCTGTACTGGTCGTACAGCCGGCCGAAGGCCTCGGCCTCACCGGCCTGGGCGCGCTCGACGAGGTCCATCATGCGCGCGCTGTCGCTGTCGGCGGTGGGGCGGCGGGCGGCGGTCGAGGTTCCGGTGCCGCCGCGGCTGCCCCTTCTGCCGACAGCGGCTCCGCTCTCGGCGAGGGCATAGCAGGGACCGGCGGGTGCCGGTGCGGCGAAGGCAAAGGCGGGGACAGGGCCGGCGTACGCGGTGGGGACGAAGCCGCGCAACTGGTCGAGGACCGTTGCGCGCAGCGTAGCCAGGCCCGAGGCGTCAACCCCGACGTGTGGGTACACGGGACTCCCAGAGGCAGAGCTTCCATCACGTGCAGTGCGGGACCGTTCACTCGTCGTGGCGACGTGTGGGTTCCGTTGTGCGTCTGAGGAGAATAACGCTTCGTACAGGCAGCGCTACACCCAGTTGCTCAAATCATCGATTCCGTCGTATCTGTTACTGCTTGTGGGCGGGATCGATCGCGCTTCGTGATCGGTTGTTGACCGGATTGCTTCCGAGTGTGACTGCGCGCACGCTCTGTTGTGCTCAAGTGCTAAGGCGTGGAGTGATCGGCCCCGCTGCGGGGTAAGGAGCCGCGAATGCGCCCGAGTCGACGTGTGCGGTCGTGTTCGACCACGGACGGGTGAGGCCGGTTGGTCCCGGGTTGTCGCAGATGATCGCAGCCGAAACGTATCGGCAGTGTCCCGCCGCGCGGGGGGCCGGGGCGGCGGCCGGGCGGCGGCCGGTTCAGCGGCGGCGGCGGTGCAGGGCGACCGCGGCGGCCGTGCCGCCCGCCAGCGCGCCGACGCCCGCGGCGGCCGGGATGCCGACCTTGGCGGCCTTGCGGCCGGTCCGGTAGTCACGCAGCCGCCAGTCACGAGCCTTGGCGTGCTTGCGCAGCTTGGTGTCCGGGTTGATGGCGTACGGATGCCCGACCAGCGAGAGCATGGGGATGTCGTTGTGCGAGTCGCTGTAGGCCGCGCAGCGGTTGAGGTCCAGGCCCTCGGCCGCGGCCAGCGCGCGCACGGCCTCCGCCTTGGCCGGTCCGTGCAGGGGCTCGCCGACGAGCTTGCCGGTGTAGACGCCGTCGACGGACTCGGCGACCGTGCCGAGCGCGCCGGTCAGGCCGAGGCGCCGGGCGATGATCGTGGCCGTCTCGACGGGCGCGGCGGTGACGAGCCAGACCTTCTGGCCGGCGTCGAGGTGGGCCTGGGCGAGCGCGCGGGTGCCGGGCCAGATGCGGTCGGCCATGTACTCGTCGTAGATCTCCTCGCCGATGGACATCAGCTCGGAGACGCGGTGGCCCTTGACGATGGACAGGGCACTGTCGCGGGCGTCCTGCATGTGCTCGGGGTCCTCGACGCCGGCGAGCCGGAACCAGGCCTGCTGCCAGGCGAACCGGGCCAGTTCGCGGCGCTGGAAGAACTTCCGCTTGTAGAGCCCGCGGCCGAAGTGGAAGATCGCGGCGCCCTGCATCACGGTGTTGTCGAGGTCGAAGAACGCGGCGGCCTCGGCGTCGCCCACGACGGGGAACTCCGGCTCCGCCGGCTTCTCGGGGGCCGCGGCCTCCCGTTCCGCTTCGAGCTGCTGCGACGTCTTCCGCGCCGCCTCGGCGGCGGCCTCGCCTGCCAGAACGCTGCGCGCGGTGGCGGAGCGCCTACGGGGGGTGAGCCATCCCAGTGCGGCCATGTCGTGAGCATAGCCAGTCTGTTCGGTACTTCCCGACCTGTCGGGATGCCGGGGCGTGAACACTCCGCGACTCTCCTGTTAAACGGGACAATGGGGGCAAGCTGGATGCAGGGGGCGTGACTCTGTCGGCCGGGGTCGGCGCCGGGCGCGGCGCAGAATGGACGGCATGTTTGGACGAGCGAAGAAGAACACCCCCGCCGCTCCCGACGCCGCCGCGCGCACGGTGACGCTGATCGGCAAGCCGGGCTGTCATCTCTGCGACGACGCCCGGGCCGTGATCGAAACGGTCTGCGCGGAGACCGGGGCGCGCTGGGAGGAGAAGGACATCACCCAGGACGAGGAGCTGTACCGGGCGTACTGGGAGCAGATTCCGGTGGTCCTGGTCGACGGCGAGCAGCACACCTTCTGGCGTGTGGACGCCGGGCGGCTCCGGCGTGAACTGGGTGCTTGACGCGAAGACGGCTACCATCAAGGACGTTTTGTTGGGTTTCGGGGGCGGGATCGCGAGGAGAGTGTACGGTTTTGCCCCCTTCGGGTACTCAACGGGCTGACGCGCTCCATGGTTCCGTCCTGGCGCGAACCGGTCGCGTGACCCCGGTCACTTTGGCCGGACAAAACGGACACCATCTTTGTGCACGCGTTCACAAAGACATAGCCTGCATTCGACGGGGCGGTCTTGGGACACACGGCCGCCTGCAGCCCCGCTCATCCCGCAGGAGCACCGTGGCAACTGGCCGAACTCACCGACCGGCGACCCGTAGCCGAGGAATTCCCGAGGCCACCGTCGCCCGGCTTCCGCTGTATCTGCGTGCGCTCACCGCACTGTCGGAGCGCTCCGTACCCACGGTCTCCTCCGAGGAGCTCGCCGCGGCGGCGGGCGTCAACTCCGCGAAGCTGCGCAAGGACTTCAGCTACCTCGGCTCCTACGGGACGCGCGGTGTCGGCTACGACGTCGAGTACCTCGTCTACCAGATCTCCCGTGAGCTCGGTCTGACGCAGGACTGGCCCGTCGTCATCGTCGGTATCGGTAACCTCGGCGCGGCCCTCGCCAACTACGGCGGATTCGCCTCCCGAGGCTTCCGGGTCGCCGCGCTGATCGACGCCGACCCCGCCATGGCCGGTACGCCGGTCGCCGGGATCCCCGTCCAGCACACCGACGAGCTGGAGAAGATCATCTCGGACCAGGGTGTCTCCATCGGCGTCATCTCCACGCCCGCCGGCGCCGCCCAGCAGGTCTGCGACCGGCTCGTGGCCGCCGGGGTCACCTCCATCCTGAACTTCGCCCCGACCGTGCTCTCCGTGCCCGACGGCGTGGACGTGCGGAAGGTCGACCTCTCCATCGAGCTGCAGATCCTCGCCTTCCACGAGCAGCGCAAGGCCGGCGAGGAGGCCGAGAACGAGGCCGCCGCCGTGGCCGCGCCGCCCGTTCCCCTCTCCACCGCCGGCGAGCCGCAGCCCAAGCCCACCGGTCGCAAGGGACCCGACGGGGACGTCCCCGCCGTGATGCCGGCATGAGCCTCCTCGTCGTCGGCCTCAGCCACCGCAGCGCCCCGGTCAGCGTGCTGGAGCGGGCCTCGCTCGCCGCGGACACCCAGGCCAAGCTGCTGCAGGACACCCTCGCCGCCGAACCGGCCGCCGAGGGCGCCGTCCTCGCCACCTGCAACCGCATCGAGCTCTACGCCGACGTGGACAAGTTCCACGCCGGTGTCGCCGAGCTGTCCACGCTCCTCGCCCAGCACAGCGGCGTCGGGCTCGAAGAGCTCACTCCTTATCTGTACGTGCACTACGAGGACCGGGCCGTCCACCACCTCTTCTCGGTGGCCTGCGGGCTCGACTCCATGGTCGTCGGCGAGGGCCAGATCCTCGGCCAGATCAAGGACGCCCTCGCCCTCGGCCAGGACCTGCACACCGCGGGACGGCTCCTCAACGACCTGTTCCAGCAGGCGCTGCGGGTCGGCAAGCGCGCCCACAGCGAGACCGGGATCGACCGGGCCGGGCAGTCGCTCGTCACCTTCGGCCTGGAACAGCTCGCCGACGGCACGGACGTCGACAGCTGGGCGAAGGGCAAGCGCGCGCTCGTCATCGGAGCCGGTTCGATGTCCTCCCTGGCCGCCGCCACCCTCGCGCGCGCCGGGGTCTCCGAGATCGTGATCGCCAACCGTACGGCCGCACGCGCCGACCGGCTGGTGCAGATCCTCACCGAGCCCGGAGGCACGGGCGTGGCCGCCCGGGCGGTCGAGATGGTTGCCGTCGGCGACGAACTGACACGTGCCGACGTCGTCGTCTCCTGCACCGGCGCCACCGGACTCGTCCTGACCGGCGACGCCGTCGAGACCGCGATGGCCGGCCGCACCGCGCCGCTCGCCCTGCTCGACCTCGCCATGCCCCGCGACATCGACGCCGCCGTCCACCGCACGCCCGGCGTACGGCTCGTCGACATCGAGTCGCTCGCCGATGCCTCCGCCGACGCGCCCATGGCCGCCGACGTCGACCAGGTCCGCTCCATCGTCGCCGACGAGGTGGCCGCCTTCGGCGCCGCCCAGCGCGCCGCGCACATCACCCCGACCGTCGTCGCGCTGCGCACCATGGCCGCCGACGTCGTCGCCGGTGAGGTCGCCCGGCTGGAAGGGCGCCTGCCCGACCTCGACGACAAGCAGCGCGCCGAGATCACCCAGACCGTGCGCCGGGTGGTCGACAAGCTCCTGCACGCGCCGACCGTGCGGGTCAAGCAGCTGGCCAGCGAGCCCGGCGGCGCCGGGTACGCCGACGCGCTGCGGACACTCTTCGACCTCGACCCGGAGACGGTCGCCTCCGTCTCCCGGGCCGACCTGAATGACGCCGACGTCAAGAACCGAGGGCGAGTATGACCGAGAGGGCACTGAGGCTCGGGACCAGGCGCAGCAAGCTCGCCATGGCCCAGTCCGGGCAGGTGGCCGACGCCGTCAGGCGGGCGACCGGCCGGTCCGTCGAGCTCGTGGAGATCACGACGTACGGGGACGTCTCCCGTGAGCACCTCGCGCAGATCGGCGGCACGGGCGTCTTCGTCGCCGCCCTGCGCGACGCGCTCCTGGCCGGCGAGGTGGACTTCGCCGTCCACTCCCTGAAGGACCTGCCGACCGCCCAGCACCCCGACCTGGTGCTGGCCGCGATCCCCGAGCGCGAGGACCCGCGCGACGTCCTCGTCACCCGCGAAGGACTGACGCTCGACCGGCTGCCCTCGGGCGCCCGGATCGGCACCGGTTCGCCGCGCCGCATGGCCCAGCTCAACGCGTACGCGCGCAGCCACGGGCTGACCATCGAGACCGTGCCGATCCGCGGGAACATCGACACCCGCGTCGGATACGTACGCAGTGGAGACCTGGACGCGGTGGTTCTCGCCGCGGCCGGCCTCAACCGCATCGGCGGGACGGCGGAGCTCACCGGCTCCCTGTCGCTCGACCACCTGTCGGTCGACTCCGTCCTGCCCGCCCCCGGCCAGGGGGCCCTGGCGATCGAGTGCCTGGCGTCCGACGCCGGCCTCGTCGCCGCGCTCGCCGCTCTCGACGACCCGCTCACCCGGGCCGCCGTGACCGCCGAGCGTTCCCTGCTCGCCGCCCTGGAGGCCGGCTGCTCCGCACCCGTCGGTGCGCTGGCCGACCTGCTGGCCGAGGATTCCGGCCGCGGGCAGATTGTCAACGAAATGCGCCTGCGTGGCGTCGTCGGTACCACCGACGGCTCGACGCTGGTGCAGCTGTCCACCACCGGTCCCGTACCCGCGTCGCACGACGAGGCGATGGCGCTCGGACGCGAACTCGCGGACGAGATGCTCGCCAAGGGTGCGGCCGGTCTTATGGGGGAGCGAGCACTTTGAGCCCCACCAGCCCGACCACCAGCCCCGCGCCCGCGGCCGTCTTCGGACACGGGAGCGTCACCTTCCTCGGCGCCGGACCCGGCGACCCCGGACTGCTGACACTCCGGGCCGTCGAAGCCCTCGCCGGCGCGGACGTCCTGATCGCCGAGCCCGAGGTGCTCGAAGTAGTCCGCTGTCATGCGCGCGCGGGGGTGAGCACGCCTGAGCTGACCGTTGTTGACGAGGCGTCAACAACCGCCGGAGTCCCCGTGTTGAGGGATGCGACCAATCTTGTCATGGAGGCCGCACGCGGCGGCAAGCGGGTCGTCCGTGCGGTGACCGGCGACCCCGGCCTCGACGGAAACGCAGGCGCGGAGATGCTCGCCTGCGCCGCCGAGGGCATCCCCTTCGAGGTCGTGCCCGGCGTCGCCACGGCCGTCGGCGTCCCCGCCTACGCCGGTGTCCCGCTGCGCGACGCGCAGGGCACCGACGTGCGGTTCGTGGACGCCCGTACCGCCGACGACCGCTGCTGGACCGAGGTCGGCGCCTCCGACGGCACCGTCGTCGTGTCCACGTCCCTGGACGCGGTGGCGGCGGCGGCCGGTGAACTGGTGGCGGCTGGCCGTAAGCCGGACACCCCGCTCACCGTGACCATCGGCGGCACCACGACCCGGCAGCGGACCTGGACCGCGACGCTCGGCACCATCGCCCAGGTCTTCAAGCAGGGCAAGGTGCTCCCCTCGCCCGAGGGCCACCGGCCGGTCATAGCCGTGGTCGGCGAGCGCAGCGCCCCGGCGCAGCGCGACCAGCTGGCGTGGTTCGAGTCCAAGCCGCTCTTCGGCTGGCGGGTGCTCGTGCCGCGCACCAAGGAGCAGGCCGCGTCGCTCTCCGACCAGCTGCGCAGCTATGGCGCGGTGCCGCACGAGGTCCCGACGATCGCCGTCGAGCCGCCGCGGACGCCGCAGCAGATGGAGCGGGCCGTCAAGGGTCTGGTGACCGGACGGTACGAGTGGATCGCCTTCACCAGCGTGAACGCCGTGAAGGCGGTACGGGAGAAGTTCGAGGAGTACGGGCTCGACGCCCGGGCCTTCGCCGGCATCAAGGTCGCGGCGGTGGGCGAGCAGACGGCCGCGGCGCTGGTCGACTTCGGTGTGAAGCCGGACCTCGTGCCGAGCGGTGAGCAGAGCGCTGCCGGTCTTCTTGAGGACTGGCCGCCCTACGACCCGGTCTTCGACCCGATCGACCGGGTGTTCCTGCCCCGGGCCGACATCGCCACCGAGACGCTCGTCGCCGGGCTCATCGAGCTCGGCTGGGAGGTCGACGACGTCACCGCCTACCGGACGGTGCGCGCCTCGCCGCCGCCGGCGGACACGCGTGAGGCCATCAAGGGCGGTGGCTTCGACGCGGTGCTCTTCACGTCGTCGTCGACGGTACGGAACCTGGTGGGCATCGCCGGGAAGCCGCACAACGTGACCGTCATCGCCTGCATCGGGCCGGCGACCGCGAAGACGGCGGAGGAGCACGGCCTGCGGGTCGACGTCCTCTCGCCGGAGCCGTCGGTGCACAAGCTCGCCGAGGCGCTCGCGGACTTCGGGCTGCGGCGCCGGGCGGCGGCACTGGAGGCGGGCGACCCGGTCACGCGGCCCAGCGAGCGGCGGCCGGGCGCGCGCAGGCGCCGGACCACCTAGTGGTTTCTCGGGGCGCGGGGCCTTCTAGGGCCCCCCGCCCCCCCCCCCCCGACACGGGGTGGGGAAAAGTGGTCCCGTGGGGGGCGGAGCCGCGGGGCGATGAACACGTACGGGAACATTGCCGGGGCGCGGCCGCGGCGGCGG
>NZ_JBSGWV010000084.1:0-16872 GCF_053609105.1 Streptomyces sp. NPDC054975 | reverse complement strand
TGGCGTTGATTTTTGGCACGCTGTTGAGTTCTCAAGGAACGGACGCTTCCTTCGTACTCACCCTCTCGGGCTTTCCTCCGGGCTTTTTCCCTTCGGTCTTTCGTGTTTCCAACCTTACCAGATCCTTTTCCGTTCCGTTTCCGGTTCGGAATTTGTTTCCGGTGGCCTGTTGGCTGCCTTTGCCTTTCGGCTTGCCTTTCGGCGTGGTCACTACTTTAGCCGAATTCCCCGGCGACTCATAATCGAGCCATTCGGAACAGTTTTCGGCATGCCGAAAGCCGCACCCGTTGGGGTTCGTCGCAGGCAGTGGATGGCCGCTCCGAGGTGCTTGAACAAGCACTGCCCGTTTCAAGCGGCTCGCCTACGTTAGGCGTCCGGTGCACCCGAGTCAAGTCGGGTCAAGAGCGCCTCTTGCGGGGGGTGTGCGCGCGGTACGGGCTCACCGTCGGGTCCTCGTCGATCCAGAAGCGCCAGGGGTGCGGGGCGCCCTCCCCGCCCACCCCCGTGCGGGGGCCGTTGCGTACCTGGTCGGGCGGGGGTGGGGTGCCCGTGAGGACGGACAGCGAGCCGTCCGGGTCGGCGCAGACGTCCGTGCCGTTCAGGGAGAGGGAGACGTCGAGGGCCGTCGCGAGGCGGGCCGGGCCTTTGGCCAGTTCTGAGTCGTATCGGGCCGAGAGTCGACGGGGTCGGGCCTCCTCCGCGCCGACCATGATCTGGCCCGCGCGGAGCAGAACTCCGCTCGCGTGGCCCTCCGGGCCGCACACCAGGTTGAGGCAGTGCCACATGCCGTAGGTGAAGTAGACGTACGCGTGTCCGGGCGGGCCGAACATGACCGCGTTACGAGCGGTGCGGCCGCGGAAGGCGTGCGAGCCTGGGTCGATCGCGCCCGCGTACGCCTCGACCTCGGTGAGACGGAGTTCGATGCGTCCTGTCTTCGACGTACGGACAAGGGTGCGGCCGAGGAGGTCGGGGGCCACTTCCAGGACGGGGCGGTCGAAGAAGGCCCGCGGGAGCGGCGTACGGTCGGGGCTCTCGCTCATGGCGTCCGAGGGTACTGGGGAACCGGCCCCGGGCGTCGCGCGTATGTAGAGGTCAAGGCCAAAGCAGTTCCACAAGGGAGTGTTCATGGGATTCAAGAAGCTGCTCGCGAGCCTGGGCGCCGGCGGCGCGTCCGTGGAGACGGTGCTCACCGAGGAGAACGTCGTCCCGGGTGGCGTCGTCCAGGGTGAGGTGCGGATCCAGGGCGGTTCGGTCGACCAGCAGATCGAGGGGCTGTCCGTCGGGCTGCAGGCGCGGGTCGAGGTCGAGGGCGCCGACCAGGAGACGAAGCAGGACATCGAGTTCGTGAAGGTGCGGCTCGGTGGGGCCTTCACCGTACAGGCCGGCGCGGTGCACGTCGTGCCGTTCGGTCTGGAGATCCCCTGGGAGACCCCGGTCACCGCCATCGCAGGTCAGCAGCTGCGTGGGATGAACATCGGGGTGACCACCGAGCTGGAGATCGCCCGTGCGGTGGACTCCGGCGACCTGGACCCCATCAACGTGCACCCGCTGCCGGCGCAGCAGGCGATCCTGGACGCCTTCATCCAGCTGGGCTTCCGCTTCAAGAGCGCGGACATGGAGCGCGGCCACATCCGCGGTACCCGGCAGAAGCTGCCGTTCTACCAGGAGATCGAGTTCTTCCCGCCGCAGCAGTACCGCGGTCTCAACCAGGTCGAGGTCAGCTTCGTCGCGGACGACCGTGAGATGGACGTCGTCCTGGAGATGGACAAGAAGCCGGGGCTGTTCAGTGAGAGCAGCGACTCGTTCCGTGCCTTCAAGGTCGGGCTGAACGACTTCCACACGACCGACTGGGCGGCTTACCTCAACCAGTGGCTCGCCGACGTCGGTGGCAAGCGCAACTGGCTCTAGGCTCACCCCCGTACAGCAGTCGGGCATACGGAGGTACAGACGTGGCCGAGGGGAAGAGGGCGCCGCTCCCTCACGACTTCCATCCGCCGGTGCCGGCGTTCACCGTGGTGAGCGACGACATCGTGCCGGGCGGTGTGTTGAAGGACGCGCAGGTGTACAGCGAGGGGAACACCTCGCCGCAGCTGCGCTGGGAGGGGTTCCCGGCGGAGACGAAGAGCTTCGCCGTCACCTGCTTCGATCCGGACGCGCCGACGGGCAGCGGGTTCTGGCACTGGGTTCTGTTCGACATCCCGGCGTCGGTGACCGAGCTGCCGACGGGTGCGGGTTCGGGGTCGTTCGAGGGGCTGCCGGCCGGTGCCGTGCACGTCCGTAACGACTACGGCTCCCGGGACTTCGGTGGTGCCGCTCCCCCGGCGGGCGACGGTCCGCACCGGTATGTCTTCACCGTGTACGCCGTGGACCGGGAGAAGCTCGGTCCGGACGCCGACGCCTCGCCGGCGGTGATCGGATTCCAGCTGCGGTTCCACGCGCTGGCCCGTGCCCAGCTGGTGGGCGAGTACGAGGTCCCCGCGTAGTTCAGCCGAGCGTTCGCTTGTTGTTTGCCCGCTTCTGGTCTTGGAGAGATCAGAAGCGGGCATCTTTCGTTTCGCGGATATTGCGTTGTCCAACCCGGCGCGCCCGGCCACAGTTGATCCAAGCCTGGAGCCCCGCAACGGGGCTGGGCCGGCACACGGGAGGTGGGCACAATGCGGGACACGCTGGTACTGAACGCGAGCTTCGAGCCGCTGTCGACGGTCACACTCAACCGTGCGGTGGTGCTTGTCCTCCAGGACAAGGCCGTCGTCGAGCAGGAGCATCCCGAGCTGCGTATGCGTGGTGCCGCCGTCGACATCCCCGTGCCGCGGGTCATCAGGCTCTGCCGCTACGTCCGGGTGCCGTTCCGAAGACAGGCTCCGTGGTCGAGGCGGGGTGTGCTGGTCCGGGACCAGCACCGGTGCGCGTACTGCGGGCGGCGGGCGACGACCGTGGACCACGTGGTGCCGCGGGCGCAGGGCGGTGGGGACAGCTGGCTGAACACGGTGGCGTCCTGCGCGGAGGACAACCACCGCAAGGCGGACCGGACGCCGGAGCAGGCGGGGATGCCGCTGCTGCACGAGCCGTTCGTGCCGACTCCGGCGGACGCGATGCTGCTGGCGATGCGGGCTGGTGAGCGGTCGGAGCTGCCGCAGTGGTTGGCCAGTTCGGCAGCCTGATCCCGGACGTCGGTTTGTCCGGAACGTTCGTGATGTTCTGTGCGGGCCCGTCTCCCTGTGGGAGCGGGCCCGTTGTCGTCAGCGGAGCAGCAGCTGCACGATGGCGACCGTGCCGATGGCGACGATGACGCCGCGCAGGACCGTGGGCGGGAGGCGGCGGCCGACCTTGGCGCCGATCTGGCCGCCGATGGCCGAGCCGACGGCGATGAGGACGACGGCGGTCCAGTCGAACTCGGCGACGAAGAGGAAGAAGAGCGCGGCGATGCTGTTGACGATCGCGGCGAGGACGTTCTTGACGGCGTTGAGGCGCTGGAGGGTGTCCGCGAGGAGCATGCCCATGAGGGCGAGGTAGATGATCCCCTGGGCGGCGGTGAAGTAGCCGCCGTAGACGCTGGCGAGGAGCAGTCCGGTCAGCAGGAGCGGGCCGCCGTCGGGGTCTCCCTCCTTGCCGTCGCGTGCGCGGCGGGCCTGGACGGCCTTGGAGAGCCGGGGCTGGAGGACGACCAGGACCAGGGCGAGGGCGACGAGGACGGGGACGATGGTCTCGAACGCCCGGGCCGGGAGCATCAGGAGGAGTACGGCTCCGCCGAGTCCGCCGATCGCGGCGACGGTGCCGAGGCGCAGGATGCGGCGGCGCTGGCCCTTGAGTTCCTCGCGGTAGCCGATGGCTCCGCTGATGGAGCCGGGGATGAGGCCGAGGGCGTTGGAGACGGTGGCGGTGACCGGGGGGAGTCCGGTCAGGAGGAGGACGGGGAACGTGATGAGCGTTCCCGATCCCACGATCGTGTTGATGGTGCCGGCGCCGATGCCGGCCGCGAAGACTGCCAGTACTTCCCAGATGGACAACGCCATCTCCTCACAGGATCAGTGGCTCGCCTCCCCGCCCTGACGTCCGTCGGGGTCGAGGGGCTCGCACCGATCATGCATGACTACGTGTACGTGTCAGTCAACCGGGGGCTGTTCCCGGCGCTCCGTACCCGTGTTGAAGCCGGGCGCTCCGCCGCCGAGGTTGCCGAAGGCGCCGGAGAGGCCCTTGAGGGCGTCGCCGATCTCGCTGGGCACGATCCAGAGCTTGTTGGCGTCGCCTTCGGCGATCTTCGGGAGCATCTGGAGGTACTGGTAGGAGAGGAGCTTCTGGTCCGGGTCTCCGGCGTGGATGGCCTCGAAGACCGTACGGACGGCCTGGGCCTCGCCCTCGGCGCGCAGGGCGGCGGCCTTGGCCTCACCTTCGGCGCGCAGGATCGCGGACTGCTTCTCGCCCTCGGCGGTGAGGATCTGCGATTGACGGATGCCCTCGGCGGTGAGGATCGCGGCGCGCTTGTCGCGGTCGGCACGCATCTGCTTCTCCATCGAGTCCTGGATGGAGGTCGGCGGCTCGATGGCCTTCAGCTCGACGCGGTTGACGCGGATGCCCCACTTGCCGGTGGCCTCGTCGAGGACTCCGCGCAGGGCGGCGTTGATCTCCTCGCGGGAGGTGAGGGTCCGCTCCAGGTCCATGCCGCCGATGATGTTGCGCAGGGTGGTGACGGTGAGCTGCTCGATGGCCTGGATGTAGCTGGCGACCTCGTACGTCGCGGCCCGGGCGTCGGTCACCTGGTAGTAGATGACGGTGTCGATGTTGACGACCAGGTTGTCCTGGGTGATCACCGGCTGGGGCGGGAAGGGGACGACCTGTTCGCGGAGGTCGATCCGGTTGCGGATCGAGTCGATGAACGGGACGACGATGTTCAGGCCGGCGTTGAGCGTGCGGGTGTAGCGGCCGAACCGCTCGACGATCGCGGCGCTCGCCTGCGGGATGACCTGGATCGTCTTGATCAGGGCGATGAAGACAAGCACCACCAGAATGATCAGGACGATGATGATGGCTGACATCGTGTTCCCTGTGCCCTTCGCTGCCGGTTCGCTGGCGGGTGTGCCTGATGTGCCGGGTTGATCCGATGATCGAGTTTCCCAGAACGCGGGCTGTTGTGGGGGGCGTTCGGCCAAGCGGCAAGATTGGTCACATGACGACGGCGGTCGCTCCGTCGATGTCGACCACGTCGACCTGGTCGCCCGGTTCGAAGCTCTGCCCGGTGTCGAGCGTGCGGGCGGACCAGATCTCGCCGGCGAGCTTGATGCGACCGCCGCTGCCGTCGACCCGTTCCAGGACGACGGCCTGACGGCCCTTCAGCGCGTCGATCCCGGAGGCGTGTTGGGGTGGCCCGCTGCGGTGCTTGGCCGCGATGGGCCGAACCACCGCGAGCAGCGCGACGGAGACGACCACGAAGACGACCACCTGCGCGACGATGCCGAAGCCGAGAGCCGCGGTGACGGCTCCGGCGATCGCGCCGACGGAGAACATGCCGAACTCGGGCATCGCGGTGAGGACGAGCGGAATGCCCAGTCCCACGGCGCCGATCAGCCACCAGACCCATGCGTCGATGTCCACATGGTCATGGTAGGGCGGTGGGGTGGAGTCGGACAGGGCGCGGAGCTGTGCGGTCTCGGCGCCCGGCCGTTACTTCAGCGGGAGGCCCTGGGCCGTGTAGCGGTCGCCGTTGCGCTCGACGAGGAGCGGGAGGCCGAAGCAGAGGGAGAGGTTGCGGGAGGTGAGCTCGGTCTCCATCGGACCGGCGGCGAGCACCTTGCCCTGACGGATCATCAGGACGTGGGTGAAGCCGGGGGCGATCTCCTCGACATGGTGCGTGACCATGATCATGGAGGGCGCGTACGGGTCGCGGGCGAGCCGGCCGAGGCGACGGACGAGGTCCTCGCGGCCGCCGAGGTCGAGGCCGGCGGCGGGCTCGTCGAGGAGGAGGAGCTCGGGGTCGGTCATCATCGCGCGGGCGATCAGGGTGCGCTTGCGCTCGCCCTCGGAGAGCGTGCCGAACTTGCGGTCCAGGTACTCGGTCATGCCGAGGCGGTCGAGGAAGGCGCGGGCGCGCTGCTCGTCGACGGCGTCGTAGTCCTCGTGCCAGGTGGCGGTCATGCCGTACGCGGCGGTGAGGACGGTCTGGAGGACGGTCTGGCGCTTGGGGAGCTTCTCCGCCATGGCGATGCCGGCCATGCCGATGCGCGGGCGGAGGTCGAAGACGTCGACCTTGCCGAGCTGCTCGTCGAGGATCTTGGCCGAGCCGGTGGTGGGGAAGAGGTAGCTGGAGGCGATGTTGAGGAGGGTGGTCTTGCCGGCGCCGTTGGGGCCGAGGATGACCCAGCGCTCGCCCTCCTTGACCGACCAGGAGACATCGTCCACCAGAGCCCGTCCGTCGCGGACCACGGATACGTCCACCAGCTCCAGTACTTCGCTCATGAGCGCGTTGTCTCCCCTTGCGGTCGAGTCGTGTCGTCGCCTTGCGCCGGTGGGCGCGGCGTCCAGGGAAAACCTACGCCACTGTCTGAGCGGGCCGGTCCTTAGGTCCGGATACTTCCCTGTAACGGCGCGGGTGGTCCACGGGACGCCCCTACGCTTGGGGCATGCTTTCGGAACCACGCTCAGGACGGCTGGCCGCTTGGGGCAATGCCCTGTTGGCCGGATCGGTGTCGCCGGACGACGCGGCGCTGGCCATTGTCGGGGACGACGCGGTGCACCGCGTGGAGGGGCTGCCTGGCGAGGCGGGGCCGGTCGGCCTGACCCTGGCGCTCGGGCGGCTGCGGCGGCTCGGGGTGACCGGGTGGCGGGTGGCGCTGCCGGCGCCGGGACATCCGCTGGGGCTGAGCGGGCCGCCGGACTTCAACGCGCGGGCCTTGGAGGCGGAGGAGGCCGTGGTCGGCTTCGGTGCGCCGTACGGTCTGGTGCCGGAGGTCACGGAGGTGGGTCCCGCGGGGGACGTGCACGTGGAGGTGGTCTGGCGGTGCCTGACGGTACGGGAGGCGCCGCCGGCGGACGTGCCGTCGCTCGGTGAGGCGGAGCGGGAGCTGGCGGAGGCGTTGCGCGATGCCACGGCGGTACTGACGAAGCTGGACGTGGCGGCCTCGGGCCCGATGGCGGAGGCGGCGCGGGACGCGTACCGGGCCCGGGCGGAGGCGGGCCGCGAGGTGCTGGCTCCTGGGTATCCGCCTCGTGCGGTACGGGTCCTGGAGCTGGCCCAGCGGATCGGCCTGCTGATCGACCTGGCGTACGACCATGGCCACGGGGGCGCCGTGAGCGCCTCGGAGATGGCGGCGCGGGGGGCGGCGTTGCGCCCGGTGGAGCGGGTGGCCCGGCGGGCGCAGGTGGCGGCGTACAACGCGTACGTGGAGGAGCGCGAACGGGGGCGGTGAGCCTCGGGTGGCCGGACGCGGTGAGCCTGCCGTGGGCGGTGGGCCCGCGGCGGGGACGCCGGGCGTGTGTGGTGGTCGGGGCGTGGACGTGGAGCAGCCCGGCCGCCGGGGGATCGTCCGGGGCCGGGCTGGTCGGTGGGGCGTCAGTGGTTGACGGCGCCGTTGGCGAAGGCCGGGTTGAGCAGGCCGATCACGTTGACCGTGTTGCCGGAGACGTTCACGGGAACGTGCACCGGGACCTGCACGAGGTTGCCGGAGCCGACGCCCGGCGAACCGACGGCCTTGCCGTTCGCCTCCGCGCCGTGGGCGGAGGCGACACCCGCACCGGCGGCGACGATGCCGCCCGCGACGAGGGTGAGGGCAGCGGCCTTCTTCAGGTTGTTCACTTCAGGATCCTCCTGGTCTTCGCTGCGGCCGGCCGCCGCAGCACGCCATGGAGAACGCCCCCGCGCCCCCCGGGTTGCGCCGAACGGGGGACATACACCCGACAGTATGACGATGGGAACGGGGGTGCCCCTTGCGTCACACACGTCTCATCGCGTCAGGCCGTGCCGCACCGCCCACAGCGCCGCCTGCGTACGGTCCGCGAGGTCCAGCTTCATCAGGATGTTCGAGACGTGCGTCTTGACCGTCTTCTCCGAGAGGACGAGCGCCCGGGCGATCTCCCGGTTCGACCGTCCGTCCGCGATCAGGCCGAGCACCTCCTGCTCCCGCTCCGTGAGCGTCGTCCCGCGTCCCGTCCCGCCGTGGCCCTCGTCCTGGGAGAGCAGCGCCGTCGCGACCTCCGGCTGGAGCAGCACATGGCCCGCGTGGACGGAGCGGATGGCGCCGGCCAGGGCGTCCGGGTCCACGTCCTTGTAGACGTAACCCGAGGCGCCGGCGCGCAGCGCGGGGACGACCGTGCGCTGCTCGGTGAAGCTGGTGACGATCAGCACCTTGGCCGGGTTCGCCAGCTCGCGCAGCTTCCGCAGCGCCTCGATGCCGTCCATGCCCGGCATCTTGACGTCCATCAGGACCACGTCGGGCCGTAGCTCCTCGGCCTGGGCGACGCCCTCCGCGCCGTCGGAGGCCTCCCCCACGACCTCTATGTCGTCCTGGACCTCCAGAAAGGTCCGCATGCCGCGCCGGACCACCTGGTGGTCGTCCACCAGCAGGACGCGGATGACGGTGTCAGCCACCGGGAACCTCCATCTCGATCGTGGTGCCTCGGCCCGGCTCCGACGTCACGGTGAGGGTGCCGCCGACGCCGCCCGCGCGGTCCCGCATGGAGACCAGGCCGAGGTGCCGGCCCGCCCGGCGGACCGTACGGGGGTCGAATCCCTTGCCGTCGTCGGTGACGGTGAGCACCGCGCCCTGGCCGTGGCGGGCCAGGGAGACGGTGACCCGCTCCGGCTCCGCGTGCCGCAGCGCGTTGTGCAGGGCTTCCTGGGCGACCCGGAGCATGGCCTCCTCCTGGGCGGCGGGCAGGGCGCGCACCCCGGAGCTCGCGAACGTGACCCGGGCGGTGTGGGCCCGGTCCAGGACCTGGATCTGCGTACGGAGGGTGTGGACGAGGCCGTCCTCGTCCAGGGCGGCGGGGCGCAGCTCGACGACGGCGGCGCGCAGCTCGTCCGCGGCCTCGGCGGCGAGCGCGGCGACCTGCTGGAGCTCGCCCTTGGCGCGGGCGGGGTCGCGGTCGACGAGGGCGGCGGCGGCCTGGGCGGTGAGCCGGAGGGAGAAGAGCTTCTGGCTGACCGCGTCGTGCAGCTCGTGGGCGAGGCGCGAGCGCTCCTCGGCGATGGTGAGCTCGCGGCTCCGTTCGTAGAGCCGGGCGTTGGTGAGGGCGATCGCGGCGTGCTGGGCGAGGATCGAGAGCAGTTCCTCGTCCTCCTCCGTGAAGCCGCATCCGCCGTCCGGCTTGGGGCAGCGCTTGTTGGCGAGGAAGAGGGCGCCCATGGTCTCCTCGCCGTCCTGGATGGGGAGGCCGAGGAAGTCGGACATCTCCGGGTGGGCGGACGGCCAGCCTTCGAAGCGGGGGTCCTTGCGGACGTCGGCGAGGCGCTCGGTCTCGGCCTTGTGGAGCATGGCGGCGAGGATGCCGTGCTGGCGGGGCAGCGGGCCGATCGCGCGCCACTGCTCGTCGCTGACGCCGTCCACGACGAACTGCGCGAAGCCGCCGTGGTCGTCCGGCACTCCCAGCGCCGCGTACTCGGCGTCGAGCAGCTCGCGGGCGGAGGCCACGATCGTCTTGAGGACGTCGCGCACCTCCAGATGGCGGCTCATCGCCAGCAGCGCTGTGCTCACGGCGGCGAGGCCGGAGCTCGGTCGGTGACTCATGCACTCACCGTACCGGCGGGCTGTGACAGTCCGTATCCGTCCGGGGACGGCGATCGCCTAGGACCACCGGACTAGGCCGAAGTGCCTTGTGCGGTCCGGGCCCGCGGACGAGGCGGCGGGCCTGCGGGCGGCCGGAGGCTGGAGCCGTCCGATCAGGAGAGAGGGGATGGCTGCCATGGGTGTCGCGATCATCACGGGGGCGTCGAAGGGGCTGGGGCGTGCGATGGCCGGGGCGCTGGCCGAGCGGGGCTGGGATCTGGTGCTCGACGCGCGGACGGCGAAGGTGCTCCAGGAGAGTGCGGAGGCGGCACGCGCGCGTGGGGCGCGGGTCGTGGCGCTGTCCGGGGACGTGACGGACGCGGCGCACCGCCGGGAGCTGGTGGCGGCCGCACGGGAGCTGGGCGGGCTCGATCTGCTGGTGAGCAACGCGAGCGCGCTGGGGGCCGAGCCGCTGGTGCGGCTCGAGGCGCTGTCGCCGGACGGCCTGCGGGCGGCCCTGGAGACCAACGTGGTGGCCGCGCTGGGTCTCGTACAGGAGGCGTTGCCGCTGTTGCGGCAGAGCGGGGCGGGGACGGTGGTCGCGGTGAGTTCGGACGCGGCGGCCGAGGCGTACGAGACGTGGGGCGGTTACGGGGCGTCGAAGGCCGCGCTCGACCAGCTGGCGGCGGTGCTGGCCGTGGAGGAGCCGGGGCTGCGGGTGTGGGCGGTGGATCCGGGTGACATGGCGACGGATCTGTACGCGGCGGCCGTCCCCGACGACGGGGATCCCCGGCCGGCCCCGGAGTCGGTGGTGCCGGGGTTCCTCGCGCTCCTCGACGGCAGGCCCGTGAGCGGCCGGTACACGGCGGCGGACCTGGTGGGGCCCGGCCGGGAGGGGTCCGTCGGGGCGGAGGGCGGCCGGTGAGCGTGCTGGATGCCCTCCGGGTGCCCACGGAGCTGTCGGCTCGGGTGCCGGCCGAGCAGCGCGGCCCTGGGCGGGGGCGGGACGACGTACGGCTGATGGTGTCGCGCGGCGAGGAGGTGTCGCACCACGCGTTCCGGGAGCTGCCGGGGCAGCTGAGGGCGGGGGACGTCCTGGTCGTGAACACCAGCCCGACGCTCCCGGCCGCGGTGACCGGGCGGCTGGGCGCGGAGGGCGGCGGGGAGCCCGTCGTCGTGCACGTCTCGACGCGCGGGGAGGACGGCCGCTGGGCGGTCGAGCTGAGGACGCCGGACGGGCGGGGCAGTACCCGGCCGCGGCCGGGCGGTCCCCCGGGGGCGGTGGTCCGGCTGCCCGGAGGGAGCGCTCTCGTCCTGACGGAACCCCTGGCCCCGGGGGCGGCGCGGCTGTGGTGGGCACGGGTGGACACGGCCGTACCGGCTCTGCTGGCGCGGTACGGGCGGCCGATCCGGTACGGGTACACGGAGCGGGACCAGCCGCTGTCTGTGTACCAGACGGTCTTCGCGCTGCCCTCCCCCGACGGCGCGGGGTCGGCGGAGATGCCGAGTGCCGGGCGGCCCTTCACGGCCCGGCTCGTGACGGAGCTGGTGAGCCGAGGGGTGCAGTTCGCCCCGCTGACCCTGCATACGGGGGTGGCGTCGGCGGAGGCGCACGAGCCGCCGTATCCGGAGCGGTTCGAGGTTCCGGCGGCCACGGCCCGGCTGGTGAACGCGGCGCGGGCGGGTGGGGGCCGGGCGATCGCGGTGGGGACGACGGCCGTCCGGGCGCTGGAGTCGGCGGCGGACGAGGGGGGCGTGGTGCGGGCGGCGGCGGGATGGACGGACCTGGTGGTGACGCCGGGGCGTGGGGTGCGCGTGGTGGACGGGCTGCTGACGGGGCTGCACGAGCCCCAGGCCTCGCATCTGCTGATGCTGGAGGCGATCGCCGGACGGCCGGCTCTGCACCGCGCCTATACCGAGGCGGTACGCGGGCTCTACCTCTGGCACGAGTTCGGCGACGTCCATCTCCTCCTCCCGGAGGAGGGCCCTCACTGAGCGCATTGCTCATGCAACCGCTGGTGAGTTCGTTACGTGCCCGATGTGAGCCCGCGCATAGGACGCAGGTCACTTACGAAGACCCCTAGTGGTGTCGTCATGGGCAGATAAGGACTGTATGAGCGGGTCCCGGGCGGGTTTCGGTGGGCTGCACGCAGGCCCCTGATCCACTACCCGGGATCGTACGTCACACCTTTGCCACAGGATTTTGCTGCCGCTAAGAATTGCATCCGTCGCCGCCGAGCAGGCGCAGCGCCGCCCCCGGCCTGAGCGACCCCCTGCTATTCGAAGAGGTAGTCCTGCATGTCCGCGAACACTCCTGGCCACTATCGCCTGAAGAAGACGCACAAGGCTTCCCTTGCCGGTGTCGCCGCCCTTGGCGCCGTCGCCCTCGGTGTCACTCTGGTCCCCGGCAACGCCGCCGCTGAGACCGAGCCCCAGGCGCTCAACAACACCCAGCAGGTCGCTCTCGCCTACGACGCGAACAGCCCGCAGGTCAAGGCGCTGCACACCAGCCTGACCGAGCAGCAGAATGCGATCGGCCTGAAGGCCAAGGCCGACGCCGAGGCGAAGGCCAAGGCCGCCGCCGCGGCCAAGGCGAAGGCCGACGCGAAGGCCAAGGCCGACGCGAAGGCGAAGGCCGAGGCCAAGGCCAAGGCCGACGCGAAGAAGCGCGCCGAGGCGAAGGCGGCCGCGAGCCGCGCTGCCGCCCGCACGCCGGTCTTCGCGAACAACCTCGACGGCTGGATCCGCGAGGCGCTGTTCATCATGGACAAGCACAACATCCCGGGCTCGTACAACGGCCTGCACAAGAACATCATGCGTGAGTCCAGCGGTAACCCGCGGGCCATCAACAACTGGGACATCAACGCCATCAACGGCGTGCCGTCGAAGGGCCTGCTGCAGGTCATCTACCCGACGTTCAAGGCCTACCACGTCCCGGGCACCAAGTTCGACCAGTACGACCCGGTCGCCAACATCGTCGCCGCCGCCAACTACGCGGCCGACCGTTACGGCTCGATCGACAACGTCAACAGCGCGTACTGATCCTTCCAGGACAGCAGCGAAGGGCGGCACCCCGTGCGGGGTGCCGCCCTTCGGCGTGCGTGATCACACGGTCACGGCGTCACTTGCGCATGACCTCGGGCTCGTGGCGGCGCAGCAGGCGCGCCACGGCGAACGCGCAGACGACGCCGATGAGCACCAGGACGGTGAGGTTGAAGCCCCACTGACCGACCGTGTGGTCCCACAGCGGGTCCAGGTTGGTCGGGTCCTTGTGGTCCCACGGCGGCATCAGGTGCGCCAGGTCCAGCGTCGAGCCCGCCGCGGCGATGGCCCAGCGCGAGGGCATCAGCCAGGCGAACTGCTCCAGGCCGGGAGATCCGTACACCTGGAAGAGGATGCCGGTGAAGACGACCTGGACGATCGCGAACATCACGAGCAGCGGCATGGTCTTCTCGGCGGTCTTGACCAGCGAGGAGATGACGAGGCCGAACATCATCGAGGTGAAGCCGAGGGCGATGATCGTGACGCACAGCTCGACGGCCGGCGGCATGACCAGGCCCTCCTCCGGCAGCTCGCGGGTGGCGAAGCCGATCCCGCAGATGATCACGCCCTGGATGGCGGTGATCAGGCCGAGGACGATGACCTTGGACATCAGGTACGCCGAGCGGGAGAGGCCGGTCGCCCGCTCCCGTTCGTAGATGACCCGTTCCTTGATCAGCTCTCGTACGGAGTTGGCGGCGCCGCTGAAGCACATGCCGACCGCGAGGATCAGCATGATCGTTCCCGCGTCCCCGTTGAAGCGGGAGGGCGGGGTGGGCTTGCCCAGGCCGAAGTCGGCGGGGATGACGACCGAGACCGCGCCGAGGACGGCCGGCAGGATCACCATCAGGCCCATGAAGCCCTTGTCGGAGGCGATCACCGAGGAGTAGCGGCGGATCAGGGTCCACAGCTGCGAGCCCCAGCCCTGGGGCTTGGGCGGCCTGGCCATCGCCTGCTGCGGTACCTGCACGGGCTGGGCGGCGACGGCGTCGATGTCCGCCGCGTACATCTGGTAGTGCTGCGAGCCCTTCCAGCGGCCCGCCCAGTCGTAGTCGCGGTAGTTCTCGAAGGCGGAGAAGACGTCGGCCCAGGTGCTGTAGCCGAAGAAGTTCAGCGCTTCCTCCGGCGGGCCGAAGTAGGCCACCGAACCGCCGGGCGCCATCACGAGCAGCTTGTCGCAGAGGCCCAGCTCGGCGACCGAGTGGGTGACGACGAGGACCGTACGGCCGTCGTCGGCGAGGCCGCGGAGCAGCTGCATGACGTCACGGTCCATGCCCGGGTCGAGGCCGGAGGTCGGCTCGTCCAGGAAGATCAGCGACGGCTTGGTGAGGAGCTCCAGGGCGACGGAGACGCGCTTGCGCTGGCCACCGGAGAGGGAGGTGACCTTCTTCTCCTTGTGGATGTCGAGCTTGAGCTCGCGCAGCACCTCGTCGATGCGGGCCTCGCGCTCGGCCTCGGCGGTGTCGCCGGGGAAGCGGAGCTTGGCCGCGTAGCGCAGCGCCTTCTGGACGGTCAGCTCCTTGTGCAGGATGTCGTCCTGCGGGACCAGACCGATGCGCTGGCGCAGCTCGGCGAACTGCTTGTAGAGGCTCCGGTTGTCGTAGAGGACGTCGCCCTCGTTGGCCGGGCGGTAGCCGGTGAGCGCCTTGAGCAGGGTCGACTTGCCGGAACCGGACGGGCCGATGACGCCGATCAGCGACTTCTCCGGGACGCCGAAGGTGACGTCCTTGAGGATCTGCTTGCCGCCGTCGACCGTGACGGTCAGGTGGCGGGCCGAGAAGGAGACCTCACCGGTGTCGACGAACTCCTCGAGCTGGCCGCCGACCATCCGGAAGGTCGAGTGGCCGACACCGACGATGTCGTTGGGGCCGATGAGGACGGAGCCGCCCTTGGCGATCGGCTGACCGTTGACGTACGTGCCGTTGTGCGAGCCGAGGTCGCGGATCTCGAAGCGGCCGTCGGGCGTCGCGTGGAACTCGGCGTGGTGGCGCGAGACCTGCAGGTCGGAGACGACCAGCTCGTTCTCCAGCGCACGGCCGATGCGCATGACATGGCCGAGGGCGAGCTGGTGGAACGTGGTGGGGCTGCGGTCGCCGTAGACCGGAGGCGCCCCCGCGGCGCCGCCACCCTGGGCGGGGACCTTCTGGGCCAACTGCTCGACCGGGCCGCCCTGCTGGTGCGGGGGCTGGGCCTGCGGGGGGTGCTGCTGCCAGCCCTGCTGCTGCGGCGCCTGGTGCTGGGGCGCCTGGTGCTGCGGCGGGGCCTGGTGCGGGGCCCAGCCGGCCGGCGCGGCGGCCGACTGCTGGGCGTGCGGAGCGGCGTGGGCCGGCTGCTGCGCGACCGCCTGTTGCTGCGCACCGGCGGCAGCGGCGAGATTCAGCCGCGGGCCGTCGGTGGCGTTGCCGAGGTGCACCGCGGAGCCGGGGCCGATCTCCATCTGGTGGATCTGCTGCCCCTGCACGAAGGTGCCGTTGGTCGAGCCGTGGTCCTCGATGACCCAACTCCGGCCGCCCCAGCTGATGGTGGCGTGTCGCCACGAGACCCTGGCGTCGTCGATCACCAGGTCGCCCTGCGGATCACGTCCCAGGGTGTACGACCTGGACGGATCGAGCGTCCAGGTCCTTCCGTTCAATTCCAGTACGAGTTCTGGCACTCCATGCCCCACTATTTGTCCCCCGATGTACCCCCGTCGAAGGGGCCTAGGGATGGCGAACATCGGGGGGAACTATTTCAGGCCGGGCCCGTACTTCGAAAGTCGGGCGGTGTGAAGACCCCGCAGAGGGGTACCGCTGTCCTGTACTCCTGTCCGCCACGCGGGACGGGGTGACCGGTGGCACCGGGTGCCCGATACGGTGGAAGCACCATGAGCGCATCGCAGACCTCAGACGTTCCCACTCTTCTCGTCAAGATCTTCGGGAAGGACCGTCCCGGGATCACCGCCGGACTCTTCGACACCCTCGCCGCCTACTCCGTCGACGTCGTGGACATCGAGCAGGTCGTCTCCCGCGGCCGACTCGTCCTGTGCGCGCTCGTCACCGAGCCGACCGTCGCCTCCCAGGGAGAGCTCCGGGCGACCGTCCACAGCTGGGCGGAGTCGCTGAAGCTCCAGGCCGAGATCATCTCCGGCACGGGTGACAACCGTCCGCGCGGCGTCGGCCGCTCGCACGTCACCGTGCTCGGGCACCCGCTGACCGCCGAGCAGACCGCTGCCATAACGGCCAGGATCGCCGAGACCGGCGGCAACATCGACCGTATCTTCCGGCTGGCGAAGTACCCGGTGACGGCGGTCGAGTTCGCCGTCTCGGGCTGTGAGACCGAGCCGCTGCGGACGGCGCTGGCCACCCAGGCGCACGACAGCGGGGTCGACGTGGCCGTCGTCTCGGCCGGACTCCACCGCCGCGCCCAGCGGCTTGTCGTCATGGACGTGGACTCCACCCTCATCCAGGACGAGGTGATCGAGCTCTTCGCGGCGCACGCGGGCTGCGAGGAGCAGGTGGCGGAGGTCACGGCGGCGGCGATGCGCGGCGAGCTGGACTTCGAGCAGTCGCTGCACGCGCGGGTGGAGCTGCTGGCCGGGCTCGACGCCTCGGTGGTGGACAAGGTCCGGGCCGAGGTGCGGATGACGCCCGGCGCCCGCACCCTGATCCGTACGCTCAAGCGGCTCGGCTACCAGGTCGGTGTGGTGTCGGGCGGCTTCACGCAGGTCACGGACGATCTCAAGGAACGCCTCGGACTCGACTTCGCCTCGGCCAACACCCTGGAGGTCGTGGACGGGAAGCTGACCGGCCGGGTCACCGGTGAGATCGTGGACCGGGAGGGCAAGGCGCGGCTGCTGCGCCGGTTCGCGGCGGAGGCGGGCGTACCGCTCTCCCAGACCGTGGCGATCGGCGACGGCGCGAACGACCTGGACATGCTGAACACGGCCGGGCTCGGGGTGGCCTTCAACGCCAAGCCGGTGGTGCGGCAGGCCGCGCACACCGCGGTGAACGTCCCGTTCCTCGACACCGTCCTGTACCTCCTGGGGATCACCCGGGAAGAGGTCGAGGCGGCCGACGGCGACGAGGACCTGCTGCACTGAGTGCCGCTCCCGCGGACGGGGCCCGAGACGGGGCGGAAGGCCCGGTCACCTCTCGGTGAC
>NZ_JBSGWV010000083.1:0-17870 GCF_053609105.1 Streptomyces sp. NPDC054975 | reverse complement strand
TTCGGCCTTCCGGCGTTTCCGACTCTATCAGATCCTTTCGGGCCTGATTCCCAGTCAGAGGGGGTTGTCTTCGCGGCTGTTGGGCCGTTCCGACGAGTGAGACTTTAGCGGATTCCCTGCCCCCGACGCTAATCGGGCGGCTCGCGCTCAAACCTTCGAACGCGGATTCCTCATTTCGCAAAAACGCACGGAAAGCGTGACGGCGCGACGAAGCGCCGTCACCTTCTGATTGATCTTGCGGAATGGTTGTCCGGGGCCGACCGGAGTCGGTGCTCACGTCGGACAACTCGGAGAACACTACGGTTCGCGTAATCCCGTGTCAACCCCGGTCCTCGGGCGTACTCTCTCCGTATGACCACGCATGCGCACACCACTCAGTGGTGGGCCGCCTGACCGGCGGCCCCATCTGACGCATGCACTCAGCGGCCGCCGACTCGGCGGCCGTTCGCGTATCCCCTCCGGGTGGGCGGCCGACGGGTCGGCGGCCATAGGAGAGGGAGAACGAACGCGATGAAGCGGATCTTCAGCGGGATCAAGCCGACCGGGCATCTGACCCTGGGCAACTACCTCGGAGCCGTGCGGCGGTGGGTCGAGGTGGACCAGCACGCGTCGGACTCGCTGTTCAGCGTCGTGGATCTGCACGCGCTGACCGTCGAACACGACCCGGCGCGGGTGCGGCGGCTGAGCCGGCAGGCGGCCACGCTGCTGCTGGCCGCCGGGCTCGATCCGAAGCTCTGCACTCTCTTCGTCCAGAGTCATGTGGACGAGCACGCGCGCCTGTCCTATCTGCTGGAGTGCACGGCCACGGACGGCGAGCTGCGGCGGATGATCCAGTACAAGGAGAAGGGGGCGCGGGCGCTGGCGGCCGGGCAGGGAGTGCGGCTGTCGTTGCTGACGTATCCGGTGCTGATGGCGGCGGACATCCTGGCGTACGGCACCGACGAGGTGCCGGTCGGTGAGGACCAGACGCAGCATGTGGAGCTGACGCGGGACCTGGCGGTGCGGTTCAACCAGCGGTACGGGCACGTGTTCACGGTTCCGAAGGCGACGCATCCCCGCGTGGCGGCTCGGGTGATGGATCTGCAGGATCCGAGGTCGAAGATGGGGAAGTCGCACGAGAACGCGGCGGGGATCGTCTATCTGCTGGATGACGAGGACGCCGTGCGGCGGAAGATCATGCGCGCGGTGACGGACAGCGGGTCGGATGTCGCGTACGACCGGGAGAGCCGGCCCGGGGTCGCGAATCTGCTGGATCTGCTGGCGGCCTCGACGGGTGGGGACCCGGAGGCCTTGGCCGGTGTGTACGAGTCGTACGGATCCTTGAAGCGCGACACGGCGGAAGCGGTGGTCGAGTTGCTGCGGCCGGTGCGGGAGCGGCACGCGGAGCTGGCGGCCGATCCGGGATATGTGGACGACGTGCTGCGGGACGGGGCCGAGCGGGCGCGGGGAATGGCGCGGCCGCTGGTGGACCGGGCCTATCGGGCGATCGGGTTGATGCCCGCCGTGTGACGCGTGCCGTGTGAGGGCGGGCTCTGGTGGCGAGGTTTGCGGGTGCCTCGCCACCTGGGCCTGGGCCTGGTGGGTCAGCCGTTGCCGGAGGCGAGTTCGCGGCTGCGGTCGCGGGCGGCTTCGAGGGCGGCGATGAGGGCGGCCCGTACGCCGTGGTTCTCCAGTTCGCGGATGGCGCTGATGGTGGTGCCGGCCGGGGAGGTGACGGCCTCGCGGAGCTTGACCGGGTGCTCGCCGCTGTCGCGGAGCATCACGGCGGCGCCGATGGCGGCCTGGACGATCAGGTCGTGGGCCTGGGCGCGGGGCAGGCCGAGGAGGATGCCGGCGTCGGTCATGGCCTCGACGAGGAAGTAGAAGTAGGCCGGGCCGGAGCCGGAAAGGGCCGTGGCGGCGTCCTGCTGGGACTCGGGGACGCGGAGCGTCTTGCCGACGCCGCCGAAGATCTCCTCGGTGTGCACGAGGTGGTCGGGGGTGGCGTGGCTGCCGGCCGAGATGACGGACATGCCCTCGTCGACGAGGACCGGGGTGTTGGGCATGACGCGGACCACGGGGGTGCCGGCCGTGAGGCGTTCTTCGATGAAGGCGGTGGGGATGCCGGCGGCGGCACTGACGACGAGGCGGTCGGCGGTGACGTGGGGGGCGAGTTCGTCGAGGAGACGGCCCATGTCCTGGGGCTTCACGGCGAGGATGAGGGTGTCGGCGCGCTTGGCGGCCTCGGCGTTGGTGACGGCCTCGACGCCGTAGCGGGCGCGCAGCTCTTCGGCGCGTTCGATGCGGCGGGCGGTGACCAGGAGGTTGGCGGGGCGCCAGCCGGCCCGGATCATGCCGCTGAGGAGCGCTTCACCGATCTTGCCGGTGCCGAGGACTGCGACGGTCTGGGTCATGGCTCTGTTCACCTCGCCGGAGGGGGTACGTGTCGCCATCCTCGCACCGTGTGGGGCGGTGCGGCTCGGGTGTCCGAGGGGCGGTCACGCGGTGCGGCGGCGGAGGGTGGCCGCGCCGAGGGCGAGGACGAGCAGGGCGCAGCCTGCGACGACGAGGGCGTCGCGGATGAAGTCGCCGGTGATGTCGGGGTTGCGGAGGACTTCGTTCATGCCGTCGACGGCGTACGACATGGGCAGGGCGTTGGAGATTCCTTCGAGGACGGGCTGCATCTGGTCGCGGGCGATGAAGAGGCCGCAGAGCAGCAGCTGGGGGAAGATCACGGCCGGCATGAACTGGACGGCCTGGAATTCGGAGGCGGCGAAGGCCGAGACGAAGAGGCCGAGGGCGGTGCCGAGGAGGGCGTCGAGGAGCGCCACGAGGAGGAGCAGCCAGGGGGAGCCGACGACGTCGAGTCCGAGGAGGCCGAGGGCGAGGCCGGTGGCGAGGGCGGACTGGACGATGGCGAGGAGCCCGAAGGCGAGGGCGTAACCGGCGATGAGGTCGCCTTTGCCCAGCGGCATGGCGAGCAGGCGTTCCAGGGTGCCGGAGGTGCGTTCGCGCAGGGTGGCGATCGAGGTCACGAGGAACATCGTGATGAGCGGGAAGATGCCGAGCAGCGAGGCGCCGATGTTGTCGAAGGTGCGGGGGCTGCCGTCGAAGACGTACCGGAGCAGGACGAGCATCAGGCACGGCACGAGGATCATCAGGGCGATCGAGCGCGGGTCGTGGCGCAGTTGCCGCAGGACGCGGGCGGCGGTGGCGAGGGTGCGGGCAGAACTCATCGCTGGGGCTCCTGGAGGCGTACGGCTTCGCGGGCGTCGGCGGCGTCGACGAGGTGGAGGAAGGCCTCTTCGACGGTGGCGGTGTCGTTGCGGCGTCGCAGGGCTTCGGGGGTGTCCTCGGCGAGGATCTCGCCTTCGCGCATGAGGAGGAGGCGGTGGCAGCGTTCGGCTTCGTCCATGACGTGGGAGGAGACGAGGATCGCGGTGCCCCGCGGTGCGGAAGCGCCTGATGTCTCGCCCGAGGCGATGCGGTGGAAGAGGTTCCACAGGTCGCGGCGGAGGACGGGGTCGAGTCCGACGGTGGGTTCGTCGAGGACGAGGACCTCGGGGGTGCCGAGGAGGGCGACGGCGAGGGAGACGCGGCTGCGCTGGCCGCCGGAGAGCCGGCCGGCGAGGGCGTCGGCGTGCGAGGCGAGGTCGACGTCGTCGATGGCGCGGGCGACGGCGGCGCGGCGTTCTTCGCGGTGGGCGCGGCCGGGGAGGAGGACGGCGGCGAAGTAGTCGAGGTTCTGGCGGACGGTGAGGTCGTCGTAGACGGACGGCGCCTGGGTGACGTAGCCGATGCGGGAGCGCAGGGAGGCGTCGCCGGCGGGGCGGCCGAGGACGTCGAGGGTCCCGGTGACGTGCGCCTGGGTGCCGACGATCGCGCGCATGAGGGTGGATTTACCGCAGCCGGAGGGGCCGAGGAGGCCGGTGATGCGGCCCGGCGGGACGGAGAAGTCGAGGCCGCGCAGGACGGTGCGGTCGCCTCGTACGACGGTGAGGCCGTGCGCGGTGATCGCTGGGGCGGGGCCCCCTTCCGAGTAATTCATCATGCGTTGAATAATGCTCCTGGGGGTTCGGGGGCGTCAAGCATCGAGCCCCGGCCGGCTGCTGCCGGTCGGGGCTCTGGGTTGCTCGTGGGGTGGGTTGGGCTACTTGCGCTTGGGCTTCTTTCGGGCCGCCGGGTTTCCCGTGCGGGCGCCACGGCGCTTCTCGTACTGGCTGCGGGCCGTCTCGTACTCGGCGCGGCGCAGCTTCTCTCCCGGCGCCTCGACGAAGCAGCGGAAGAAGTAGGCGAGGAGCGAGCCGATGAAGCCGATCATCTTGAGGCTGCGCATCGAGTCCTCGCGGGCCTGGTCGGCCGGGCGGCGGACGAAGCCCTCCCAGGTCTTGCGGAAGGCGATGGCGCTGCAGATCGCGAACATCAGCACCACCAGCATGTTCACGAAACCGCCGACCTCGGCGATCTCCAGGCCCTGGTAGGCGAAGCGCAGCACGAAGCAGCCCGCCGCCGCGGCGACGAGCGCCCCGAGGGCGACGCCGACGCGGCGCAGCCCGTACCGGCCGTCGTGCTCCACCCACGTCGTCCCGAAGAAGCGGATCTCCTCGGGCTGCGGACCGGCGGGCGCGCCGGCGGTGCTGCTGCTGGGCCTGGCGGTCTGGTCGTCGTCGCTCACGAGGTCGATTATCCCCGTGTCCCCGGCATCGGGGACGGAGGGCGTCAGCCGCAGCGCTTGGCGACGAAGCCGTCGCTGCCCGTCTTCACGTAGGCGTCGGAGACGAACTCGCCGGCCGCGATGTTGTCCCAGATGTTCGTCGTGCCGTACGGGCCGGAGACCCACTCGCCCGTCGTCTGGCAGTTGATCGGCACCCGGACGTCCAGGGCCAGCGTCCGCACGATGCGGTACTGCGTGCCCGGGCCCGAGCGGACGTTCACCCGGTAGCCCGGGGCGACGGGGTAGCGCACCACGCTCGCCGTCGCCACTGTCGTCCCGGCCGCTGCCGTGCCCGCCGTCTCGACCGCCGTCTCGTCCATGCCCATGACGTATCCCCCCGTTGGCGCAAAAAAGCGCTCCGCTGCATTTCACTCTCCGCGACGCGCAGGCTAGCAAGCCCCACCGACATCGCGTGTGCCATCGACTAGGCTCCGTGCGTCGCGCACGCGCGCGAAAGACGACGCGGAACCACACGGGGGTGGGCGATGCCGCCGTTGCGCAGGACCGGTGCCGACCGGGACGCGGAAGAACCCGAGTACGCGGGCGAATACCGCCTCCAGGCCTGCCTCGGCGCGGGCGGCATGGGCGTGGTGCACCTGGCCACCTCCGCCTCGGGGCTGCGGCTCGCGGTCAAGGTGGTGCACGGACAGTACGCGGAGGACCCCGAGTTCAGGGCGCGTTTCCGCCAGGAGGTGGCCGCCGCGCGCAAGGTGAGCGGCGCCTTCACCGCGCCCGTCGTGGACGCCGACCCCGACGCCGTACGCCCCTGGATGGCCACCCTCTACGTGCCGGGCCCCACGCTCGCCGACCAGGTGAAGCGGAACGGGCCCCTCTCCCCCGCCGAGCTGCGCCGGCTGACGGCCGGACTGGCCGAGGCGCTCCGCGACATCCATCGGGCCGGTGTCGTGCACCGCGACCTCAAGCCGAGCAACGTCCTGCTGACGGACACCGGACCGAAGGTCATCGACTTCGGCATCTCCCGGCCGGTCGACAGCGATCTGCACACGGAGACGGGGAAGCTGATCGGCTCGCCGCCGTTCATGGCGCCCGAGCAGTTCCAGCGGCCCCGCGAGGTCGGTCCGGCGGCGGACGTGTTCGCACTCGGCTCCGTACTGGTGCACGCGGCGACCGGGCACGGGCCGTTCGACTCGGACAGCCCGTACATCGTCGCGTACCAGGTCGTGCACGACGAGCCGGACCTGACCGGGGTTCCGGACGCGCTGGCCCCGCTCGTCGCCCGCTGTCTGGCCAAGGAGGCAGCGGAGCGTCCGACTCCGGCCGAGATCATGGCGGCGCTGCAGCCGCCGTCGTACGAGGCGGCGGCGTTCATACCCGCCCAGCGGCGGCCACCCACGCTGCCCGACCCGCTCCCGGTCACGTCGCCCGCCCCGGGGTCGGCCTCCTGGGACGCGGACACGCCCCTACGGGCCCCGGCGCCGCGACCCCGGCGGCGGCTGCTCCGGCTCCGGCCGTCCGTCGTGGCCGCCGCCGTGCTCGCCGCCCTTGCCGCCGGTGGCATGTTCATGGCCCTGAGTGCGGGTGGCGGCGACGCCACCGCGCCCCGGCCGCACCCCGCCGGCGAGGCGGCGGCCCCCTTCGAGGGCTGGGAGACCGCGCTGCCGAAGGACGGAGACCCGGCCACCCCGGCCTGCGTCTCCACCGCCGACGCCCTCCACTGCTCCGGCCGGGGCGTCGCGCTCGCCCGGCTCGACCCCGCCACCGGCCGCGTGCTCTGGTCGCGCCCCGGGCCGGCCGGCGAGCAGGTCTCGCCGCCCGTGCCCTTCGGCGGGGTGCTCGGGGCCGTCGCGGAGGACGGGACGCTGCGGGCGTTCACCGCCGACCGGGGCGAGCCGGTCTGGGACACCGGCGCCGCCGCACGCCAGGAAGGCGCCAACCCCGCCGGGAAGACGCTGCTCTACCCGACCTCCACCTCCGCCGTCCGCGCCGTCGACGGCGCCACGGGCAAGGAGCTCTGGCGCCACGCCCTGGCCGGCTTCACCGCGCCCCGCTTCGGCCCGTACGACGAGGCCTCCGGGCTCGTGGCCGTCTTCGAGACCGCCGGCGGCGCCGCCCGCACCTCGCTCGGAGCCCTGCGCCCCGAGACCGGCGAGATCGTCCGGCGGCAGCGGCTCGCGGGCGATCTCGTCCCCGTGGGCGCGGGCCCGGGCGGTGTCGTGTTCCTGCGCTCGTCGAACGCCGACAGCCAGACCGACGCCCTCGTCCGCCACGACCCGGCCGACGGCTCCGTACGCCGCATCCCCCTGCCGTACCCGATGGACGACCCGAGGATCGCCGTACGCGACGACACCGCCTACCTCCTCGACACCGCCGGCCGCCTGACCGCCCTCGACACCGCCGCCGCGCCCGCCGGGCGGGTGCTGTGGGAGCTGGAGACGGCGGCGGGGAACGTGTCCGCGCCCGTCCTCGGCCCCGGTGAGCGGCTGTACTTCTCCGTGGCCGACGGGCGGCTCCTCGCCGTCGACACCGGGCGCGGGGCGCTGCTCGGGCAGACCGGACCCCGGCTGCGGGACGGACGGCTCGGGTACGCGACGACCGTGCCGGCGCCCGTGGTCGCCGGCGGCAAGGTGTTCGGGACGGCGCCCGACGGGTCCGTGTTCGCCGTGGACGGGCGGGATCCGGCGGGGTGGTGACGGCGGGCGGGCTTGAGGCAGGTGCGCGTGGAGACGGGTTCGGCCCGGGGGCACCTTCGGCCTGACGACAGGCTCGGCCGTGAGGCAGAGCGGGCCTGAGGCAGAGCGGGCCTGAGGCAGAGCAGCCGTGAGGCAGAGCAGCCGTGAGGCAGAGCAGCCGTGAGGCAGAGCGGCCGTGAGGCATGAGTGAGCGCGGGGAGTGGGCCTTTCGCCCGCTCCCCGCGCTCGTACAGCTCTCCGGTGCCTCGGGTCAGCCGAGCTTCGACACGTCCCGCACCGCGCCCTTGTCGGCGCTCGTCGCCATCGCCGCGTACGCCCGCAGCGCCGCCGAGACCTTGCGCTCACGGTTCTTCGGGGCGTAGACCCCGCCCAGCGCCTCGCGGCGGGCGGCCAGCGTCGCGTCGTCGACCAGCAGCTCGATCGCGCGGCTCGGGATGTCGATACGGATCCGGTCACCGTCCTCGACCAGGGCGATCGTGCCGCCCGAGGCCGCCTCGGGCGAGGCGTGGCCGATCGACAGACCCGACGTACCGCCCGAGAAGCGGCCGTCCGTCACCAGCGCGCAGGTCTTGCCCAGGCCCCGGCCCTTGAGGAAGGACGTCGGGTAGAGCATCTCCTGCATGCCCGGACCGCCGCGCGGACCCTCGTAGCGGATGACGACCACGTCGCCGTCCTTGACCTGCTTGTTCAGGATCTTCTCGACGGCCTCCTCCTGCGACTCGCAGACGACGGCCGGGCCCTCGAAGGTCCAGATCGACTCGTCCACGCCGGCCGTCTTCACGACACAGCCGTCGACGGCCAGGTTGCCGCGCAGGACCGCGAGGCCGCCGTCCTTGGAGTACGCGTGGGCCGCGTCGCGGATGCAGCCGCCGGCCGCGTCCGTGTCCAGGGACTCCCAGCGCTCGGACTGGGAGAAGGCGGTCGCCGAGCGCACGCAGCCGGGGGCCGCGTGCCACAGCTCGACGGCCTCGTCGGAGGGCGAGCCGCCGCGCACGTCCCACGTCTCCAGCCACTCCTTGATGGAGCGGGAGTGGACGGTGTGGACGTCCTCGTTCAGCAGCCCGGCGCGGTACAGCTCGCCGAGGATGGCCGGGATGCCACCGGCGCGGTGGACGTCCTCCATGTAGTACGTGCCGCCGGGCGCCACGTTCGGGGCCACCTTCGCCAGGCACGGCACCCGGCGCGAGATCGCGTCCATGTCGGACAGGCCGTAGTCCAGCTCGGCCTCCTGGGCGGCGGCGAGCAGGTGCAGGATCGTGTTGGTCGAGCCGCCCATGGCGATGTCCAGGGCCATGGCGTTCTCGAAGGCCGCGCGGGTCGCGATCGAGCGCGGCAGGACCGAGTCGTCGTCCTCGTCGTAGTAGCGACGGGTGATGTCGACGACGGTGCGGGCCGCGTTCTCGTACAGCGCCTTGCGGGCGGTGTGGGTGGCGAGGACCGAGCCGTTGCCGGGGAGGGAGAGGCCGATGGCCTCGGTCAGGCAGTTCATCGAGTTGGCGGTGAACATGCCGGAACAGGACCCGCAGGTCGGACAGGCGTTCTCCTCGATGCGGAGGATGTCCTCGTCCGAGATCTTGTCGTTGACGGCGTCCGAGATCGCGTCGACCAGGTCGAGCGTGCGGACCGTGCCGTCGACCAGCGTGGCCTTGCCGGACTCCATCGGACCGCCGGAGACGAAGACCGTCGGGATGTTGAGACGCAGGGCCGCGTTCAGCATGCCGGGGGTGATCTTGTCGCAGTTGGAGATGCAGATCAGGGCGTCGGCGCAGTGCGCCTCGACCATGTACTCCACGCTGTCCGCGATCAGGTCGCGGGAGGGCAGGGAGTACAGCATGCCGCCGTGGCCCATCGCGATGCCGTCGTCGACGGCGATCGTGTTGAACTCGCGCGCGATGCCGCCGGCCGCCGTGATGGCCTCGGAGACGATCCGGCCGACCGGCTGGAGGTGGGTGTGGCCGGGGACGAACTCGGTGAAGGAGTTGGCGACGGCGATGATCGGCTTCCGGCCGATGTCCGCGCCGGGTACACCGGAGGCGCGCATCAGGGCGCGTGCGCCCGCCATGTTGCGGCCGTGGGTGACTGTGCGGGACCTCAGCTCGGGCATCGTCGCTCGCTCCTCAGTGTTGCTCGGGGATGCTCAGTGATGGGTGTGCTTGCTTTCGAGCGTACGCCGACGGCCCAAGATCTGGACGGCTTGTCCGCATGCCGGACGTAGTGTTCAGTCTGCGGGCAGCTCATTTCTCGGGCTCCTCGGGCTTTTCCGGCTCCTCGCGCTTCTCCGGCTCCTCGGGCCTCTCAGGCTTCCGTGAGGTAGCGCTGGAGCGTGGGGGCCACGTGCGCCACGATCTCCTCCGGGTCGACAGAGGCCAGCGGCTCGACCTGGATGACGTACCGCAGGATCGCGATCCCGATCATGTGGGAGGCGGCGAGCTCCGCGCGGAACTTGGGGTCCGGTACGTCGAGGTCGGCGGCGATCCGCTCCAGGAGCCGGCGCAGGACGAAGCCACGCAGCACCTTCGCCGCCGCGTCGTGGGTCAGCGCGGAGCGGACGATCGCGAGGAGCGGGGCGCGGCTGACCGGGTTCTCCCAGACGCCGATGAAGTAGCGGGCGAGCCGTTCGCCGATCCCGTCACGGGGGCCGCCGAGGATCGCGGGGAGGACGAGGGCCGGCTCGAAGGAGACCTCGATCGAGGCGGCGAAGACCTCGTCCTTCGTACCGAAGTAGTGGTGCACGAGCGCCGGGTCCACGTCGGCCGCCTTGGCGATGCCGCGCACGGAGGTCTTGTCGTAGCCGCGCTCGGCGAACTGCGCGCGGGCGGCCTCCAGGATGCGCTCGCGGGCGCCGGGTCCGCTCTCCTCCTCGGTACGGGAGGGACGGCCGCGGCGGCGCGGGGCGGCCGGGCCGGTCATGAGCGGGGCACTCCGGAGGGCCGGGCGGCGGAGGCCAGGTGCAGCCGGGTGAAGGCGAGGGCCTCGGCGAGGTCCGCCTCGCGCTCGGCCGCCGACATCGCGCGCCGGGTGTTGACCTCGATCACCACATGGCCGTCGAAGCCGCTGAGCGCGAGGCGGTCCAGGAGCTCCGCGCAGGGCTGGTTGCCGCGGCCGGGCACGAGATGCTCGTCCTTGGCCGAGCCCTTGCCGTCGGCGAGGTGGACGTGGCCGAGGCGGTCGCCCATGCGGTCGATCATGGCGAGGGCGTCCGTGCGGGCCGTGGCGGTGTGCGAGAGGTCCACCGTGAAGTGGCGGTAGTCGTCCTTGGTGACGTCCCACTCGGGGGCGTACGCGAGCATCTCGCGGTCCTTGTACCGCCAGGGGTACATGTTCTCGACGGCGAACCGTACGTCCGTCTCGTCGGCCATCCGCCAGATCCCGTTGACGAAGTCGCGGGCGTACTGGCGCTGCCAGCGGAACGGCGGGTGGACGACCACGGTGGAGGCGCCGAGCTTCTCGGCGGCCGCCTGGGCGCGCTGGAGCTTGACCCAGGGGTCCGTGGACCAGACGCGCTGGGTGATCAGCAGACAGGGAGCGTGGACGGCGAGGATCGGGACCTGGTGGTAGTCCGAGAGGCGGCGCAGGGCCTCGATGTCCTGGCTGACCGGATCGGTCCACACCATGATCTCGACGCCGTCATAGCCGAGGCGCGCGGCGATCTCGAAGGCCGTCGCCGTCGACTCCGGATAGACCGAGGCCGTCGACAGCGCGACCTTCGCATCCGGGATGCGCACGACTGGTTCTGCCACGAAGGACAGGGTACGGGGCGGGACGGGGACGGGGGAGGTGGTTCCGGTCACGGCGGGGGGCGTGGGCGGGTCGCTACGGGGCTCGACGCGGGCACGCGCGCGTGGGCGGCGGGGCACGCGCGCGTGCTCGCGTCGACTGTCGCGCTACTCCTCCGGGAGGTGGTCCAGGCGGCGCAGGATCACGCCCTCGCGCAGGGCCCAGGGACAGATCTCCAGCTCGTCGACGCCGAAGAGGTCCATCGCCGCCTCGGCCACGAGCGCGCCCGCGAGCAGCTGGGGGGCGCGGCCCTCGGAGACGCCCGGCAGGCCCGCGCGCTGGTCGACGGTCATGACGGTGAGCTTGGGGACCCACTCCTCCAGGGACTTGCGGGTCAGCAGCCGTTCGACGTAGAGGCCCTCGCCGGAGCCGGGGGCGCCCGCGATCCGGGCGAGCTGCTTGAAGGTCTTGGACGTGGCCACGACGTGGTCGGGCTTGCCGAAGCGGCTGAACTCCCCGACCGTACGGGCGATCTGGGCCCGCACATGACGGCGCAGGGCCCGTACGTCCGCCGCGTCGGCCGGGTCGCCGGGCAGCCAGCCGGAGGTCAGCCGTCCCGCGCCGAGCGGCAGCGAGACCGCCGTGTCCGGCTCCTCGTCGATGCCGTACGCGATCTCCAGCGAACCGCCGCCGATGTCGAGGAGGAACAGCTTGCCCGCGGACCAGCCGAACCAGCGGCGGGCGGCCAGGAAGGTGAGCCGCGCCTCCTCCTCGCCGGTGAGGACCTGGAGGTCGACGCCGGTCTCGTCCCTGACCCTGGCGAGGACGGCGTCGGCGTTCGTCGCCTCGCGCACCGCCGACGTCGCGAACGGCAGGACCTCCTCGCAGCCCTTGTCCTCGGCGGCGTGCAGGGCGTCCCGCACCGTCGCGATGAGCAGCTCCACCCCGTCCGAGGCGATGGCGCCCCGGTCGTCCAGGAGCTGCGCCAGGCGCAGCTCGGCCTTGTGGGAGTGGGCGGGCAGCGGGCGGGCGCCGGGGTGCGCGTCCACCACCAGCAGGTGCACTGTGTTCGAACCGACGTCGAGGACTCCGAGTCTCATGGGCGGAACGCTACTGCGCCCGCCCGCATACGCTGGGAGGGTGCCAAAGACGAAAAAGGCGAAGCCGGGCAAAGGCAGTGGCAGCGACAGCACCACGGAAGCCCCCAAGCCCCCCAAGGCCCTCAAGACCTCCACGAAGCAGGGCAAGGCGTCCGGAGCGGACATCGAGCCGGACGAGAAGGGGCTGGACTTTCCCCGCGCCTGGGTCGAGTTCCCCGACCCGGCCGACGACGAACAGGTCTTCCGCTGCGACCTGACGTGGCTGACCTCGCGCTGGACGTGCATCTTCGGCAGCGGCTGCCAGGGCATCCAGGCGGGCCGCGCCGACGACGGCTGCTGCACGCTCGGCGCGCACTTCTCCGACGAGGAGGACGAGCAGCGGGTCGCCGGTTACGTGGAGAAGCTCACGCCCGAGCTGTGGCAGTTCCACGACGTCGGCACGGAGACGGGCTGGGTCCAGCTCGACGACGACGGCGACCGGCAGACCCGCCGCTGGAAGGGCTCCTGCATCTTCCAGAACCGCCCCGGGTTCGCGGGCGGCGCCGGCTGCTCGCTGCACATCCTCGCCCTCAAGGAGGGCAAGGAGCCGCTGGAGACCAAGCCGGACGTCTGCTGGCAACTGCCGGTGCGCCGGACGTACGAGTGGATCGACCGGCCCGACGACACCCGGATCCTGCAGGTGTCGATCGGCGAGTACGACCGGCGGGGCTGGGGCCCCGGCGGTCACGACCTGCACTGGTGGTGCACGTCGGCGACCTCCGCGCACGGGGCCGGGGAGCCGGTGTACGTGACGTACCGGCCGGAGCTGACCGAGCTGATGGGCAAGGCGGCGTACGACGTGCTGGTGGAGCTGTGCGAGGCGCGGCTGGCCGCGCAGCTGCCGCTGGTGGCACCGCACCCGGCGGACCCGGCGGGGCGGTAGCCGGGCAGGGATTGGACGTCTGCTGCCGGATATCGGATATCGGATCCAGTGCGTGGGATCCGATATCCGATATCCGGTCTATGACGCCGGTGGGGAGTCGGAGCCGCTCGGAGTGCCCGGGTCGGTCGACTGGCTCGGATCCGTCGTCGGTTGCGGGTCCGTCGTCGGAGGAGGAGTGGTCGGCTCCTCCGTCGGCGGAGGTGTCGTCGGATCGGTGGTCGGCGGAGGTGTCGTCGGCTCCTCCGTCGGCGGTGGGGTCGTCGGCTCCTCGGTCGTCGGCGGAGGCTCCTCCGTCGTCGGGGGCACCGGGGTGGTGGCGCCGCGGCCGTCGATGCGGACGACGGCGCCCGAGGGGTGCACGCCGACCCGCGCGGACCAGGCGCCCGCGGGTTCGCGCGCGTGGTCCACGGAGATCCGTACCGTCACCGACTCGCCCGGGCGCAAGGTGCCCGAGGCCTGGCTCACGTAGAGCCACGGGGCGTCCGACCAGAGCGACCAGTCGACGGGCCCGCCGCCGGAGGCGGTGAGGGTGAGCAGCGTCGTGTCGCCGCTCCCCCGGGCCGTGACCGTGATCCGGCCGGGGCCCGCCTCGCCGGGCGCCGACGGCCCCACCGGCCCGCCGGGGCTGATCACCTCGACCGAGACGTCCGGCGACCGGCTGCCCTGGGTGAAGCGCGGGTCGGGGGTGGTGCGGGCGTTGCCCGCGTTCTCGTAGTGGTCGTACGGGGAGCCGCCGAGGCCCGCCGGGTCGTCCACCTCGCTCGCGGTGACCGGGGCGCCGGCCCTGGCCTCGCCCGCGACGGGACCGCTGCGGTACGAGGCCCAGAGGGCGAGGACCGGGGCCGCGACGACGGCGGCCACGACGGTGGTCGTCACCGCGCGGGCCCGCATCCGGTCGCGGCGGGCCGCGTGGTCCTTGGGGTCCAGCGGGAACCCGGCCGGTCCGAAGCGCGGAGCGCCCGCACGCGCGCGGGGGACGTGCAGCATCGCCACGTACGCGGCCGCCCTGGGCGCCTCGACCAGCGGGAGCCTGGCCGGGGTGGGCGCCGTCGCGCCGGGCCAGGGGCCGCTCGCGCCCGCCCGCTCGGCGGCCCGGCGGCAGCGCGGGCAGTCGTCGACGTGCCGGACCAGTTCGGCGCGCAGGGCGGCGGAGAGCAGCACCTGGTGGTCGCCGGTGAGCCGGGCGACCGTGGGGCAGTTGCCCGTCTCGACGACGGCGAGCGCGGCCCGGGTGCGCTCGACCTCGCAGGCGGCCGACGAGAGCAGGTCGCGGGCGGAGAGCGGGTCGAGGGAGAGCACGGAGGCGACCTCGTGGTGGCCGAGGCCGTGCCGGACGGCGAGTTCGAGCGCCTCGCGCTGCTCGGGGGTGGTGCCGGCGGCCTCGGGCCAGGCGAGGAGGGCCAGTTCGGCGCGGCGGCGCTCGGCGACCTCCTCGGAGACCCGCGGCGGCTCGGGCGCGGCGACGACCGGGCGGCCGGTGTGCGCGCCCTGCCGCTTGCGGCGCTGCTCGCCGAGGCTGCGCAGGCAGGCCCAGCGGGCGAGCGCGTAGAGCCAGGCCCTGCGGCCGTCCTCGTCGGACGGGCACCGGCCGCGGTGGCGTTCGGCGACGGCCAGGACGTCACCGAGGACGGCGGTCGCGGCGTCGTGGTCGCAGAGCACGGAGAGGCAGTAGGTGAACAGGCCGTCCAGATACGCCTCGTAGCGGGCGGGCGGATGCTGCCCCAGGGTGCGGGGACCGGTGCGGGGACCTTCGGCCGCCTGCCGGTGCGCCCGGTGTGCGCCGGTGGTGTGGGTGGGGGGTTCCAGCCTGCTGCTCGTCACTGGGCGACCGTAGGCAGGACAGGGCGGGCTCTTCGTACCCCTTGAACACTTTTAATCCTTACGGGTGAAGGTATCCCTCGAAAGGGGACAGGAACACGGCATTCCGACGCCGTGGCGCCGCTGCCGAACCGTCCGGCTCCCGGCTCGGCCCCCGCTGTCAGTGGGGGCCGCTACGGTGTGGCGCATGGCTGCCCGTACGAAATCCGCCAAGGACAGGCCGTCCTACCGCTGCACCGAATGCGGCTGGACGACCGCCAAATGGCTCGGCCGTTGCCCCGAGTGCCAGGCCTGGGGGACGGTCGAGGAGTACGGCGCGCCCGCCGTCCGCACCACCGCCGCCGGCCGCGTCTCCACGGCCGCGCTCCCCATCGGCCAGGTCGACGGCCGCCAGGCCACCGCGCGCTCCACGGGCGTGGACGAGCTGGACCGGGTCCTGGGCGGTGGCCTGGTGCCCGGCGCGGTCGTCCTGCTCGCGGGCGAGCCCGGCGTCGGCAAGTCGACGCTCCTGCTCGACGTGGCCGCGAAGGCGGCGAGCGACGAGCACCGCACGCTGTACGTGACCGGCGAGGAGTCCGCGAGCCAGGTCCGGCTGCGCGCCGACCGGATCAACGCGCTGAACGACCACCTCTACCTGGCCGCCGAGACCGACCTGTCCGCCGTTCTGGGGCACCTCGACGCCGTCAAGCCGTCCCTGCTCGTCATGGACTCGGTCCAGACCGTCGCCTCCCCGGAGATCGACGGGGCGCCGGGCGGCATGGCCCAGGTGCGCGAGGTCGCCGGGGCGCTGATCCGGGCCTCCAAGGAGCGGGGCATGTCCACGCTCCTCGTCGGCCACGTCACCAAGGACGGCGCCATCGCAGGTCCCCGACTCCTGGAGCACCTGGTCGACGTCGTCCTGAGCTTCGAGGGCGACCGGCACGCGCGCCTGCGGCTGGTCCGGGGCGTGAAGAACCGGTACGGGGCGACGGACGAGGTCGGCTGCTTCGAGCTGCACGACGAGGGGATCACGGGCCTGGCCGACCCCTCGGGCCTCTTCCTGACCCGGCGCGACGTGGCCGTGCCCGGCACCTGCCTGACGGTCGCCCTGGAGGGCCGCCGCCCGCTGGTCGCCGAGGTCCAGGCGCTGACCGTCGACTCCCAGATCCCGTCACCCCGACGGACCACCTCGGGCCTGGAGACCTCCCGCGTCTCGATGATGCTGGCCGTCCTGGAGCAGCGCGGCCGGATCAGCGCGCTCGGCAAGAGGGACATCTACTCGGCGACGGTCGGCGGCGTGAAGCTCTCCGAGCCCGCCGCCGACCTGGCGATCGCGCTCGCGCTCGCCTCCGCCGCCAGCGACACGCCGCTCCCGAAGAACCTCGTGGCGATCGGGGAGGTGGGCCTCGCCGGGGAGGTGCGACGGGTCACGGGCGTGCAGAGGCGGCTCGCGGAGGCGCACCGGCTCGGCTTCACGCACGCGTTGGTTCCCGCCGACCCGGGCAAGGTCCCGGCGGGCATGAAGGTCACGGAGGTGGCGGACATGGGCGAAGCGCTGAGGGTGCTGCCCCGGGGGAGGCGGCCCGCCGAGGGGTCCTGAAGCGCCTTCAACCCTCGGGCCGAGGCCGGAAAGGGTGCCGGTCTTGTCCGGTTGTGCCCACCCGTTCCCCCCTGCGGGACGAGGGGGCACGGCCCTTGCGGGGCGGGCCCCGCGGGCGGTGTCGCTAGACTTTGCCCTGGTCTCGCCCATCCGTACGAGCCGGAGGAGAGCAGTGGCAGCCAAGGACGGGAACGAAGCGCTGATGCGCGCGGCCCTCAGCGCGGTCGCTCCCGGCACCGCACTGCGCGACGGGCTCGAGCGCGTTCTGCGGGGAAACACCGGCGGTCTGATCGTGCTCGGCATGGACAAGACGGTGGACTCGATGTGCACCGGCGGCTTCGTGCTGGACGTGGAGTTCACGGCGACCCGGCTGCGTGAGCTGTGCAAGCTCGACGGCGGGCTCGTCCTCGACAAGGACATCTCCAAGATCCACCGGGCCGGTGTCCAGCTCGTGCCGGACGCCTCCATCCACACCGAGGAGACCGGTACCCGGCACCGCACCGCGGACCGGGTCTCCAAGCAGTGCAACTTCCCGGTGGTCTCCGTCTCCCAGTCGATGCGCCTCATCGCCATCTACGTGAACGGTGAGCGCCGCGTCCTGGAGGAGTCCGCCGCGATCCTCTCCCGGGCCAACCAGGCGCTCGCCACCCTGGAGCGGTACAAGCTCCGTCTCGACGAGGTCGCCGGCACGCTCTCCGCGCTGGAGATCGAGGACCTGGTGACCGTCCGGGACGTCACGGCCGTCGCGCAGCGCCTGGAGATGGTCCGCCGGATCGCCACCGAGATCGCCGAGTACGTCGTCGAGCTCGGCACCGACGGCCGGCTCCTCTCGCTCCAGCTGGACGAGTTGATCGCGGGCGTGGAGCCCGAGCGCGAGCTCGTCGTCCGGGACTACGTACCGGAGCCGACGGCCAAGCGCTCGCGCACGGTCGCCGAGGCGCTCACCGAGCTCAACGCGCTCACCCACGCCGAGCTGCTCGAACTGCCCATCGTGGCGCGGGCCCTGGGCTACAGCGGCTCCCCCGAGACCCTCGACTCCGCGGTGTCCCCGCGCGGCTACCGGCTCCTCGCCAAGGTCCCGCGGCTGCCCGGCGCGATCATCGAGCGGCTCGTGGAGCACTTCGGCGGACTGCAGAAGCTGCTCGCGGCCAGCGTGGACGACCTCCAGACCGTCGACGGCGTCGGCGAGGCCCGGGCGCGCAGCGTCCGCGAGGGCCTCTCCCGGCTCGCGGAGTCCTCGATCCTGGAGCGGTACGTCTAGAAGCGGACCGGTACGGAGAAGGGGCGGTACGGGAATCCCGTACCGCCCCATCAAACAAACCCGACGACGGCGCCGCCCAGCCCAGAACAGCGAAACCAAACCAATTTAAGCGGGAAGACCATGGCCCAC
>NZ_JBSGWV010000082.1:0-18059 GCF_053609105.1 Streptomyces sp. NPDC054975 | reverse complement strand
CTCCTGGTCGGGGTGGGGGGTCTTTTTTTTTTATAAACCACCGTGTTTCGGCCCCGGGGGTTTCCCAACACAAACCCCCCACCCGGGCGCCCCCCCCCCCGTTTTGGGTGGGGGGGGGGGCCCGCCGCCGTATTGTCTTGAGTGTCAACGCGTCCCTTAAGGAGCGGCTTCATGAGCGTCCCCGTCGTCCACTCGCTGCGCGAACAGATCCGCGAGCACATCGTGGAGGGCATCGTCAGCGGGCGCTGGAAGCCGGGCGAGCGGATCGTGGAGCGCCGGATCGCGACGGAGCTGGAGGTCAGCCAGACGCCGGTGCGCGAGGCGCTGCGCGAGCTGGAGTCGCTGCGGCTGATCGAGTCCTCCCCCAACAAGGGTGTACGGGTACGCAATCTGACGGCGGCCGACCTGGAGGAGAGCTACCCGGTCCGGGCGGGCCTGGAGCAGATCGCGGCGGAGCTGGCGGCGACGCGCCTCGCGGCGGACTGCTCGGCCCTGGAGCCGCACGTGGCGGCCCTGTACGAGGCGGACGCGGTCGCGGACGGCACGGCGCAGGTGCGGCACACGGTGGCGTTCCACCGTGAGCTGGTGAAGGCGGCCGGGAACAGCGTGCTGCTGCACACCTGGGAGGGCCTGGGCATCGAGGTCTTCACGGCCCTGTCGATCCGCTGGCTCGGCACGGTCCAGAAGTCGTACGCGGAGGAGCACCAGGAGCTCGTCGAGGCCTTCCGCCGCGGCGACCCGAACATCGGCACCCTGGTCAAGGCCCACGTCCTGGGCTGCGCGCCGAGGGCCTGACCCACCCCGTACCCCCTTGAGCGGGCCCCCGACCGGGGCCCGCTCATTCGTGCGAAGCACCTCTCATCCGGCGCCCCACCTGCGAAAACAAGGCACCCGGTGCCCATTTCGGCGGCACCCTGTGCCGACTTTTGCGTTCCGGCGAAGTTTTTCGCTTCAACACTTTGATCGATCATCGATCGGCGGCTTACAGTCTTCGGCGGGCCGCTACCCGGCCCTTCGCCCTGTCCTGCCGACAAGGCACCCCTTCTCCACCCCCATCTGTCCGGAAGGCGGCGATCATGACCGATCCCGTAGGCAAGATTCCGAGCGAGCTCGACCAGCTCCCGGACCGTGACACCGAGGAGACCGCCGAGTGGGCGGCCTCCCTGGATGCCGTCACCAAGGCCGCCGGCCCTCACCGGGCCGCCTACCTGATGCGCCGCACGCTCCAGCACGCCGAGGGCGCGGGCCTCGCCCTGCCCAAGCTGCTGGAGACGGACTACGTCAACACCATCCCCACCTCCGCCGAGCCGTCGATCGGCGACTTCGGCGGAGATGAGGAGCTGGAGCGCCGGATCACCGCCTGGAACCGCTGGAACGCCGCCGCCATGGTGACCCGCGGTGCCAAGCACGGCGTCGGCGGCCACATCGCCACCTTCGCCTCCGCCGCCTGGCTCTACGAGACCGGCTTCAACCACTTCTTCAAGGGCAAGGAGTCCGGCGACGCCGCCGGTTCCGGCGACCAGCTCTACATCCAGGGCCACGCCTCCCCGGGCATCTACGCCCGCGCCTTCCTCGACGGCCGCCTCACCGAGGCCCACCTCGACAACTTCCGGCAGGAGTCCGCCGGCAACGGCCTGCCCTCCTACCCGCACCCGCGCCGCCTGCCCTGGCTGTGGGAGTTCCCGACCGTCTCCATGGGTCTGGGCCCGCTCTCCGCCATCTACCAGGCGCGCTTCAACCGGTACCTCACCAACCGCGGCATCAAGGACGTCTCGTCCTCGCACGTGTGGGCGTTCCTCGGCGACGGCGAGATGGACGAGCCCGAGTCGACCGCGGCACTCGCACTCGCCGCCCGCGAGGGTCTGGACAACCTGACCTTCGTCATCAACTGCAACCTGCAGCGCCTCGACGGCCCGGTCCGCGCCAACTTCAAGATCGTGCAGGAGCTGGAGGCCCAGTTCCGCGGCGCCGGCTGGAACGTCGTGAAGTCGCTCTGGGGCAACGCCTGGGACGAGCTGTTCGCGCTCGACACCGACGGCGCCCTCGTCCGCCGCCTCCGCGAGGTCCCGGACGCGCAGGTACAGACGTACCAGACCCGCGACGCCGCCTACATCCGCCAGGACTTCTTCGGCTCCCACCCCTCGCTCGTCGCGATGGGGCAGCTGCTGAGCGACGACAAGATCCTGGAGTGCTTCCACCTCTCGCGCGGTGGCCACGAGCCCCGCAAGGTCTACGCCGCGTACAAGGCCGCCGTGGAGTTCAAGGGCGCGCCGACGGTGATCCTCGCGCAGACCGTGAAGGGCTTCACCCTGGGCGAGGGCTTCGCGTCGAAGAACGCGAACCACCAGATGAAGAAGCTCTCCACGGACGAGTTCAAGGCCATGCGTGACCTGCTCGACCTGCCGATCTCCGACGCGCAGTTCGTCGACGGCGTGGTCCCCTACGGCCACCCCGGCGCCGACTCCCCCGAGGTCCGCTACCTCCAGGAGCGCCGCGCGGCCCTCGGCGGCCCGGCCCCGGCCCGCCGTGTCCAGCCGCTCGCCCCGCTGCCGGCTCCGGCCGAGAAGGCGTTCACCGCCTTCGACAAGGGCTCCGGCTCGCAGTCGGTCGCGACCACGATGGCGTTCGTACGGCTGGTGAAGGACCTGGTCCGCGACAAGGAGACCGGCAAGCGCTGGGTCCCGATCGTCCCCGACGAGGCCCGTACCTTCGGTATGGAGTCGCTGTTCCCGTCGCTCGGCATCTACTCGCCGAAGGGCCAGACGTACGAGCCGGTCGACCGCGACCAGCTGATGTACTACAAGGAGGCCGTCAACGGCCAGATCCTCAACGAGGGGATCACCGAGGCCGGGTCCATGGCCGACTTCATCGCCGCGTCCACCGCGTACGCCACGCACGGCGAAGCGATGATCCCGTTCTACATCTTCTACTCGATGTTCGGCTGGCAGCGCACGGCCGACCAGATGTGGCAGCTCGGCGACCAGCTCGGCCGCGGCTTCCTCGTCGGCGCCACCGCCGGCCGCACCACCCTGACCGGTGAGGGCCTCCAGCACGCCGACGGCCACTCCCCCGTCATCGCGGCGACCAACCCGGCCGCCCTGACGTACGACCCGGCGTTCGCCTACGAGGTCGCGGCGATCGTCAAGGAGGGTCTGCGCCGGATGTACGGCGAGGCCGCCGAGGGCGAGGACCAGAACGTCTTCTACTACCTCACGGTCTACAACGAGCCGATGCCGCAGCCGGCCAAGCCGGCCGGTGTCGACGAGGGCATCATCAAGGGCCTGTACCGCTTCAACACGGCGGAGTCCGTCGCACTGGAGCTCCCCGCGAACGCCGCGCGCATCCAGCTGCTCTCCTCCGGTACGGCCATCCACTGGGCCCTCGAGGCGCAGAAGCTGCTCGCCGCCGAGTGGGGCGTGGGCGCCGACGTGTGGTCCGCGACCTCCTGGACGGAGCTGCGGCGCGACGCCCTGGAGGCCGACGCGGCGCTGCTGCGCGGCGAGGAGCAGGTGCCGTACATCCGCAAGGCCCTTGAGGGTGTGGAGTCCCCGGTCCTGGCCGTCTCGGACTACATGCGTCAGGTCCCTGACCAGATCGCGCAGTGGGTCGAGCAGGACTGGTCCTCGCTGGGTGCCGACGGCTTCGGCCTGTCGGACACCCGTGACGCGGCCCGCCGCCACTTCGGTGTCGACGCGCAGTCGATCGTGGTCGCGGCCCTGGCCCAGCTCGCCCGTCGCGGCGAGGTCCCGGCCTCGGCCGTGAAGGAGGCGCGCGAGCGCTACGGCCTGTAGACCGGGACTTCTCCCGGCTGTCGGTGGCGGCACGCATGATGGGGTCATGCGTGCCGCCCGGCTCATCAAGATGGTGCTTCTCCTCCAGTCCCGGCCCTCGATGACCGCGGCCGAGCTGGCCGCCGAGCTGGAGGTGTCCGAACGGACCATCACCCGTGATGCCCTCGCCCTCTCGGAGGCGGGGGTTCCGGTGTATGCGGACCGGGGCAGGGCCGGTGGGTACCGGCTGATCGGCGGGTACCGCACGCGGCTCACGGGCCTCGCGCGCGGCGAGGCCGAGGCGCTGTTCCTGTCGGGACTGCCCGGCGCTCTGCGGGACATGGGCCTGGAGGACGCGGCCTCGGCGGCCCGGCTGAAGGTATCGGCGGCGCTGCTGCCCTCGCTGCGCGACGCCCCGGAGTCGGCCGCCCAGCGCTTTCTGCTCGACGCGCCGGGCTGGTACCAGGAGCCGGAGACGCCGGACCTGCTGCCGCCGATCGCGGAGGCCGTCTGGGACGACCGGATGGTCTTGGCCCGCTACCGGCGCGGTGACGGCGAGGTGGAGCGCGAGCTCGCTCCGTACGGTCTCGTTCTGAAGGCGGGCGTCTGGTACCTGTGCGCGCGTTCGGGTGCGGCGTTGCGTACGTACCGGGTGGACCGCTTCACGGCCGTCGCGCTCACCGAGGAACGGTTCGTACGGGACGAGGAGTTCGACCTGCCGGGCTTCTGGGCCGAGCGGGCGGCGGAGTTCGCCCGCTCGCTCCTGCGCGCCGAGGTCGTGCTGCGGCTCTCCGCCGCGGGGGCGCGCCGGCTGCCGTACGTGACGGACCGCGCGGCGGCCGAGGAGGCGCTGGCGGGTGGCACGACGGACGCGGAGGGGTGGACGAGGGCGACGCTCCTCGTGGAGAACGAGGAGGTCGCCTTCGGCCAGTTGCTCGCGCTCGGTCCGGAGCTCGAGGTCCTCGCCCCGGAGTCCCTGCGGGCCCGTTTCGTGGCGGCGGCGAGGGGGCTCGCGGCGCTCTATGGGTGAGCGGGCGGGACGGTCCCCTCAGGCCAGGACGGCCATCGCCAGCGCGCCCGAGGCGTCGACGACACAGCACCATTCCGACCAGGCCCGGGGAACGACCTTTCCGGTCCGGTGGTGGACGAGGTCCCAGACCGCGTGCGCCAGCCAGCCCGCGGCCAGCAGACGGAGTCCGAGGGTCTCGTCGACGACCAGGGCGATCAGCGCCACGGCCGCGAAGCCGAGAAGTCCCGCGAGTTGGCGGGCGAGGGCGCCCGTCGGGCGCAGTTCCCCGCGCAGCGCGCCGAAGGCCAGGTAGCACAGCGGCATGAGGACGAGGAGCCCGGCGAGCAGCTCTCGGCCCGGGAGGCCGTCGACGAAGGTGACGAGCGCGAGGGCGAGCGCGAGGAGGGTGGGCCATCGGTGGGCGAGGGCGCGCGGGAGGCGGCTCAGGGCGGATCGCGGAGGCGTCGCGAGCGTCCCGTCGCCCCGACGGTCGCCGCGACCGTCGTTGCGGCCGTTGCCGTCCCGGACGTCGCCGTCGGGTGTGGAGCCGAGGGTCATGGCGTCTCCCTGAGGTGCCGTGAGGGGGCGGGGTGGTTCCCTCGTCACTCTGGGACGCTGCAGGACCCGGCCGCGCCCGCAGGCCGGAACGGTGTCCGTGGTCTTGGGGTACCTGTCCTTCCGGCATAGGGTCGCCGCATGGCGGAGCGGGTTATGGTGGTGGTCGGTTACGAATCGGCCGAGTTGCTCGACATCGCGGGCGTCACCACGAGCCTGGCGATGGCCAACGGGATAGGCGATCCCGCGGTGCCCTACCGGGTGAGCGTCGTCGGGCCGGGCGGCGGTCCGATCGTCTGCGGCTCGGGGCTCTCCCTCGGGAGTCAGCACTCCCTCGAACGGCTCGTCGGCCCCATCGACACCCTGATCGTGTCGGGGGGTGTCGGGGTCGAGCGGGCCTCCGAGGACCCACGGCTCGTGGGGCACGTGCGGCGGCTGGCGAAGGAGAGCCGGCGGGTGGCCTCGGTGTGCACCGGGGCGGGCGTCCTGGCCGCCGCCGGACTCCTCGACGGCCGTCGTGCCACGACGCACTGGCAGTTCGCGCCTCGGCTCGCCGCCCGCCATCCGCGGATCGAGGTGGACGCGGCCCCGATCTACGTGCGGGACGGGAACGTGTACACCTCGGCGGGCGTCACCAGCGCGATGGACCTCACCCTGGCCTTCATCGAGGAGGACCACGGCCCCGAGCTGGCCCGCCAGGTGGCCCGCCACCTGGTCGTCTATCTGCAACGGCCGGGGACCCAGGCACAGATGAGCCTGTTCACGGCCGCCCCGCCGACCCGCAACGACCTGGTCCGCGCGCTCGTCGAGCACATCACCGCCCACCCGGACCACGATCTGGGCCCGGCGGCCCTGGCCGCCCGCGCGGGCGTGACCCCGCGCCACCTCACCCGGCTGTTCGCGGAGCACCTCGGGGAGCCGCCGGGCCGGTTCGTCCGGCGGGCCCGCACCGAGGCGGCCGCGCAGCTCCTCGCCTCGACCGAGCTGCCCGTGACGGGGGTGGCCGCCCGCTGCGGGTTCGGCACCGTCGAGTCGCTGCGTCAGGCCTTCGTCGGCCGGTACGGAGTCTCTCCCGCCCACTTCCGGGCGACGCAGACCCGCGGGGCGCCCCGGTGACGCGCGAAGCCGGCGGCCGCACGGCACCGGGGCCGGTACGTCCTACCGATAGTCGTCCACCGACACCTTCTCGTCGGTCTCCTTGGCGATGATGAAGCCCCACGCGTCCGGCCGCGAGCCGTCCGCGTCCGTGAAGCCGTACTCCTTGGCCAGCTGCCCGCTGGAGAGCGACTGCCCGTTCCAGCGGGCCCGGTCCGGGTCGGCGGCGAGGGCGGCGACGGCACGGCCGACGTAGACCGGGGACTCGGCGACCGCGAAGTCGGGGAGCTTCTCGGTCGCGTCGCGCCAGTTGTCCTCCGTCACGCCGAAGTGGTCGAGCATCTGCTCGGAGCGCAGCCAGCCCGGGGTGACCGCGACCGCCGTGCCGCCGACGTCCTTCATGTCGTGGGAGAGCCCGAACGCCATCCGGATCGGGGCGTTCTTCGTGAGGTCGTAGTAGATGTTCTCCCGGTATCGGGTGGTGTTGTACTCCGCCGTCCCGTCCGTGACCTCCACGAGGAGGCCGCCCGGGTTCCGGATGAGCAGCGGCACGGCCGCCGCGCTGGTGATGAGGTGGCTCTTCACGCCCAGCTCCAGCATCCGCAGCCCGTCGGTGAGCTCCATCTCCCAGATCTTCTTCCCGAAGCCGGCCATGACCAGGTGCTCGCCGCCCCAGACGTCGTTGACCAGGATGTCGAGGCGCCCGCGCTCGCTGTCGATCCGTTCGACGAGCGCCTGGACCTGGTCGACCTCCAGGTGGTCGGTCGGCACGGCGATGCCCTCGCCGCCGGCCGCCGTCACCAGCTCGGCCGTCTCCTCGATGGTCTCCGTCGCGCGGCCGACCTCGCTGACCTTCTTCCGGGTGGTGCGCCCGGTCACGTACACGGTGGCGCCCGCCGCGCCCAGCTCCACGGCGATGGCGCGGCCCGCGCCCCGCGTGGCGCCCGCGACCAGTGCGATCCTGCCGCTCAGCGGCTTCGTTGCCGTCTCCGGCTTCGTTTCCGTCTCCATGGCCCGAGCGTGACAGGAAAGTACGACATCTCCTGTCCGATTTGATTTTGGCTGTTTCCGGGTGCGCCGCCCTCCCCCACGGTCGATGCTGGATCCCGTGATGGACGAAACGGAGTTCTGGGAGATCGTCGACTCGACGAGAGAGGCCGCCGAGGGCGACCCGGAGGAACACGCCGACGTGCTCGTCGAGCGGCTGCTGCAGCTCGACCCCGACTCCGTGCTCGACTTCGCCCGCCACTTCGAGGCCCGCTACAACCGCGCGTACCGCTGGGATCTGTGGGGCGCGGCGGCGGTGCTGCTCGACGGCGCGAGCGACGACGCCTTCGACTACTTCCGCTGCTGGCTCATCGGGCAGGGCCGCGAGGTCTTCGAGGGCGCGGTGCACGACCCGGACGCCCTGGCCGAGCTGCTGGACGACTTCGACGAGGAGATCGACGGGGACGGCGAGGAGCTGGGGTTCGCCGCCGACGAGGCGTACGAGCAGCTGACCGGTGCCGAGGCGCCCGATCTGGGGATCCCGCCGCAGCCGGCGGAGCCGGAGGGCACCGCCTTCGACCTGGAGGACGACGCCGCACTGGCGGAACGCTACCCGCGCCTGTGGGAGCGCTTCGGCGCGCAGGTGGCCTGACGGCGTCGGAGGTACGGACCCGGGGCCGTCCCTCCCGGGATCCGTACCGGCTCGTGGGGCGTCGGCTCAGAAGTGGGTGCCGCCGTCGATGCGGACCTCGGTGCCGGTGATGAACCTGCCGTCCTCGCTCGCCAGCATCGCGACGACGCCGGCGACGGTCTCCGGCCCCGCGAAACCCTGGCCGAGGGCGGGGGTGAGCTTCATGAAGAGGGACAGGTCGGCGTCCTCGGGCAGGCCGGGGCCGACGCTCTGCCGGCTGGCGCCGGTGCCGTCGGTCATGCCGGAGGAGATGGAGCCGGGCTGGACGGCGGTGAAGCGGATGCCCTGCTTGGCGTACTCGGCGGCGAGCGCGTGGGTCATGGCCTGGATGCCGCCCTTGCTGGCCGCGTAGGCGGCCATGTACGGGTGGGCGAAGAGCGCCGAGGTGGAGGAGAAGTTCACGACGGCCGAGCCGTCGCCCTCCAGCAGGGCGGGGATCGCCTCGCGGATCACCAGGAAGGTGCCGGTGAGGTTGATCCGGAGCACCTGCTCGAAGGAGTCGAGGCTCGTCTCGTGGGTGTGCGAGGAGCGCAGGATGCCGGCCGCGTTGACCAGCACGTCCAGGCCGCCGAGGGCTGTGACGGCGGCGGCGACCCCGTCGCGTACGGAGGTCTCGTCGGCGACGTTCACGACGAGCGTGGTCAGCCGGTCGGCGGCGGCGCCGGCCTTGGCGACGGTGTCCTTGAGGCCGTCCTCGCTGATGTCGGCGGCGGCGACGCGACCGCCCTCGGCGAGCATGCGCAGCACGGTGGCCTGCCCTATGCCGGAGCCGCCACCGGTGACCAGTGCGCGGCGTCCTTCGTAGCGGTTCATGTCCTGTCCGGCCTCTCGATGACGATCCCTGGGTGACGATCTCTGGATTGCGCGGGGTCACGCTCGGGACACCGTACGCCTGGGTGGCACGTTTTGCCACCACTGCATGAAATGCAGGGTCGGCAGAGGCGGGCGTACCCTCGTACGGTGAGCACCCAGCCCGCCACCAGGCCCACCTCCCTGACCGAGCGCCGCAAGGCGGCCACCCAGCTCGACATCGCGCGCGCCGCCGCCGAGCTCTTCACCGAGCGCGGCCCGGACGGCACGACGGCCGAGGACATCGCCCTGCGGGCGGGGGTCGCGCTGCGCACCTTCTACCGGTACTTCCGCTCCAAGCAGGACGCCGTCGCCCCGCTCCTCGCGGGCGGCGCGGACCGCTGGCGGGAATCGCTCGCGGCGGCGGAGCCGGGGTCGACCGTGCCGGCCGCCCTCGAACGGTCGATCGCCGAGGCGCTCGCCGGTGCGGACGAGGAGGCGGCCGAGGGGCTGCGCTGGACGCGCGGGCTGCTGCGGGCGGCGGCCGAGGACCCGGCGCTGCGGGCGGTCTGGTACCGGGTCAACCAGGAGTCGGAGGAGAAGCTGCTCGCCGTCGTGGCCGAGCTCGCGGGCCCCGACGCGGACCCGCTGGAGGTACGGCTCGCCGCGGCGGCGGCCACGGACGCGATCCGGGTGGCTCTGGAGGCCTGGGCGGAGACGGACGCGCCGGTCCGGGGCAAGGGCGCACCGGCGGAGCTCGCGGTGCGCTGCCTGCGCGAACTGATGGGCGGGCTGGGGCCGTTGACGCCTAGGGGGTGAGCGTGGGCCCCGTGGGCGCGGGCGCCGTCAGCGAGCGGCCCATCAGCACGTCGTCCACGTACGCGCCGTCCAGGAAGAACTCGCCGGGCAGGACGCCCTCGACGACGAAGCCCTCCGAGGCGTAGAGCGCGCGGGCCGGGGCGTTGTGGCCGAGGACGCGCAAGGTGATCCGGCGGGCGCCCTGGCGCCGGGCCTCCGTCATCGCGGCGCGCAGCAGCGCGCGGGCCACGCCCCGGCCCCGCGCACTCTCGGCCACGGCAAGGCCCTGGATCTGCCGGACGTGCCGGTTGCAGGCGAGCGGGGTCGGCGGAACGAGCCGCAGATAGCCGACGACCACCCCGTCGTGCTCGGCCACCAGGTAGTCCTCGGGCCGGTGGCGCTCGTCGAAGAACGGCGGGTACGGGGGTTCCGGCCGGGGCTGCACGGCGTGCAGGGGCGACCAGGTGGACCGGTCCAGCTCCCCGAGGGCCTGCTCGTCGGTGGCAGCGGCCTGGCGTATGCGCGTCTCCGGCATGATCATGGCGGCCACTGTGCCACGGACGGGCCCGGAAGGGCAGGATGGGCGCATGCAACGCTCCCGCATCGCCGTCACCGGCGCCTCCGGACTCATCGGCTCGGCCCTGGTGCGCTCCCTGCGCGCCGACGGCCACCAGGTCTCCCGGCTCGTACGCCGTCCCGCCCGGACCGCCGACGAGGTCGAGTGGGACCCCGCTCGGCTGTACGTGGACGCGGCCGGGCTCGTCGGCGTCGACGCGGTCGTGCACCTCGCGGGCGCGGGCGTCGGCGAGCGCCGCTGGAGCGAGGCGTACAAGAAGGAGATCCGCGACAGCCGCGTGCTCGGTACGCGGGCGATCGCGCAGGCCCTCGCCTCGCTGGCCGACCCGCCGAAGGTCCTGGTGTGCGGCACGGCGCTGGGTTACTACGGCGACACCGGCTCCCGCGCCGTCGACGAGAGCGCGCCCGCCGGCGAGGGCTTCCTGCCGTCGGTGTGCGTGGAGTGGGAGGCGGCCGCGGCCCCGGCCGAGGAGGCCGGCATCCGGGTCGCGTACGCCCGCACGGGCCTCGTGGTGGCCGCCGAGGGCGGCGCGTGGGGCCGGCTCTTCCCGGTGTTCCGCGCCGGCGTCGGCGGGCGGATGGGCGACGGCCACCAGTACTGGAGCTTCATCTCGCTGCACGACGAGGTGGCCGCCCTGCGGCACCTGGTCGACACGGAGTCCCTCGCGGGGCCGGTGAACCTGACGGCCCCGGAGCCGGTCACCAACCGGGAGGTGACGGCGGCGATGGGCCGGGTCCTGCGCCGCCCGACGGTCTTCTCCGTCCCGGCGCCGGCGCTGCGCCTGGCGCTCGGGGAGTTCGCGGTGGACGTGCTGGGCAGTCAGCGGGTGCTGCCGAACCGCCTGTTGGAGTCGGGCTTCTCGTTCGCGTTCCCGACAATCGACGACTCGATCCGGGCGGCGGCCTGAGGGACGTGGCGGGGCGCCCGTGGGCGGGCGGCCTGAGAGGGCGCGCGGGCGCTCGGAGAGCAGTCTGAGGGGGCGCGTGACCGGCGGTCCGACCGCGGCGCGCTGTGGGGGCGACCGGCGGCCTGAGGGGGCGCGCGGGGCGCTCGCCCGGCGGTCTGCCGGGAGGCCCGTGCGGAGCGGCCGCCCGGCCGCCCGAGGGCGCGCGGAGCGCTCGCGGTCCTGGTGGCCCTCGGGGCCCTCCCTCGTCCTCGCGGTGCGACCCCGTGCTCCATGCACCCCGGTGCGCGCCGCTGGCGCGGGTGGGCACGGCTGCCCGAGGCTTGCAGGCCCTGAATGCGAACGCGGGCATTCCGGGGGCCGGTTGGGGGCATAGGCCTCCCACCAAGCCGCGCCGACCTGGGGAGGGGCACGTGCTCAGTACCGCACGCCATACGGATGTCGTCACGGACGTCGTCATTGTCGGGGCCGGGATCGCGGGACTCGCGGCCGCGCACCGTCTGACCAGCGCCGGACTCGGCGTCACGGTCCTGGAGGCCGGCCCCCGCGTCGGCGGCCGACTGGCCACCGAGGACGTCGACGGCTTCCGGCTCGACCGGGTGGGGCCGCTGCTCACGACGTCGTACGCGGAACTGCTGCGGACCCGAGGGCTCGCCGGGGTGACGCTGCGGCCGTTCGCGCCAGGGGCGCTGGTGCACAGCGACGGCCGGTACCTGAGGATCGGCGAACCGTTCCCGCACCCGCGCCGTCGCTCGCCGCACGGCCGGGGGTCCGCGCACGCGCCCTGGCGCGGGGCGTGGGGGTCCCCGCACGCGCCCTGGCGCGTAGGGGGCGCATACACGGTGGCGCGCGCCCTTGCGAGCGCCCCCCGGAATCCGGCGGCCTCACTGGACCAGGCGCGCCTCGGCACGTCCCTCGCCCGGCTCGCGGCCACCCCCGCGCAGCGCCTGCTGACCCGTCAGGAGCGGACGGCGCGCGAGGCCCTGACGGCCCGGCTGCCCGCGCGTACCGTCCAGGGGGTGCTGCGGCCCCTGATCGCCGCCCTGCTCGGCGATCCCGACCTAAGCACCTCCAGCCGCTACGCCGACCTGGCGCTGCGCGCGTTCGCCCGGGGGCGGGTGTCCGTGCCGGAGGGCGGCTCGGGAATGCTGCCCGAACTGCTCGCGGCGGCCCTGCCGGAGGGCACGGTGCGCACCGGGGTCCGGGTGACGGAGGTCGGGATCGACCGGGTCGAGACGGCGGAGCACGGGGTGTTCGGCTGCCGCTCGGTCGTCCTCGCCACGGGCGCGCGGACGGCGGCCGAGCTGCTGCCGGGCTTGCGGGTGCCCGCCTTCCACGCGGTGACCGTGCTCCACCACACGGCTCCCGAGGCACCCGCGCAGGACCCGGTCCTGCTCCTGGAGTCCGACCCGGGCGGCCCGGTCGCGCACTCGGCGGTCATGAGCGCCGTCGACCCCACGCGCGCGCCGGACGGCCGGGTCCTGGTCACCTCGACGGTCCTGGGCGCGCCGCCCGACGACATGGAACGGCGGGTGCGCAAGCACCTCGCGACGCTGTACGGGACGTCGACGGACGAGTGGGAGCTGCTCGCGCTCCACCACACGCCCGAGGCGATCCCCTCGATGCCCCCGCCGCACGACCCGCGCCGCCCGGTCCGGCTGCTCTCCGGCCTCTACGTCTGCGGCGACCACCGCGACACGGCCACGCCACAGGGCGCTCTCGTCTCCGCCCACCGCGCGACCCACGCGCTCCTGACGGATCTGGGCATCCGAGCGCCGCAGGGCGCTCCGGCGGAGGTCGCGGCGTAGTCCAGTCCCGGACGTCCGGCGCGGCTCAGCCGATCGCCGCGACGCGATCGCGGTACGTACGGACCGCGGCCGCGTCGCGGTACGGCTCCAGGCGGCGCTCGAAGTCGCGGACGTATTCGAGGGCGCGGGCCGAGCGCATCTCGGAGGCCTGCTGGGCCGCCTCAGCGCCGAGCGCGCAGGCCTGGTCGAGCTCGCCCAGGCCGAGGCGGGCGGAGGCGAGGACCACGCGGCACAGGAGGCGGCTGCGGGCGAAGCCGGGGGCGCGGAGCTGGAGGGAGCGTTCGGCGTGCTGGGCGGCGGCGCGGTACTGCTGGAGGTCGCGGTGGCAGTGCCCGAACTCGTCCGCGAGCTGCGCCTCGTCGAAGGGCCGCGCCCAGTACGGCACGTCGTCCCCGGGCCTGGCCGCCTCCAGCGCCCGCTCGGCCCGGGCCAGCGCCGCGCCGCACGCCCGCGCCTCGCCGAGCACGCCGTGCCCACGCGCCTCCACGGAGTGCAGCAGGGCTTGGACGACGGGCGGGGCGGCCGAGCCCACGCCCTGCTGGGCGACCCGGGCCAGCTGCACGGCCTCGCGCCCGTGGCCGAGGTAGACGGCCTGGCGGCTCATGGTGATCAGGACGTACGAGCCGTAGGCCCGGTCCCCCGCCGCCTGCGCGAGCCGCAGCGCCTGGACGAAGTACCGCTGGGCGAGCCCGTGCGCCGCGATGTCGTACGAGGTCCAGCCGGCGAGCCGCGTCAGGTCGGCCGCCGCCGCGAACAGGCGGCGGCCGACGGACTCCCCGTACGTGCCGCGCAGCATCGGCTCGGCCTCGTGCTCCAGGTAGCGCACGAGGGCCTGGCGGGCGTGGCCGCCGCCGTACGCGTGGTCGAGGGTGCGAAACAGTTCGCCGACCGAGCGCAGCGCGGCGACGTCTCCGCTGGAGACCCGCTGCCCGGGCCCCCGGTCCGTGCCGCGCTGCCGGGGCACCGAGGGCCGGCCCTGCGGCGGGACGCGCGGGTCCTGCGCGAGCCGGCCGTCCGGACCGAGCCGCCCGTTCGGGGCCGCCGCCTCGCCCCGCGCCACCCGTTCGTCGGCGCGCCCGATCAGCCAGTCCCGGCTGGGGACGACGAGGCCCGCCGGGGTGAACGCGATCTTGCGGAGTTCGGCGTGGCTGCCGGAGTCCTTGCGCCACAGGCCGCTGACGATGTCGACCGCTTCCTCGGGCGAACCGGCGAACTCCAGTCCCGCGTAGACGGGCGCGCAGGCGTCGAGACCGAGGTCCTGGGCGGAGAGCCGGCGGCCGAGGCGCCGGGTGAAGACCTCGGCGATGAGGGCGGGCGTGGTGCCGCGCGGCTGCTGGCCGCGCAGCCAGCGGGTCACGGAGGTCTTGTCGTACCGCAGGTCGAGTCCGTGTTCCAGGCCGAGCTGGTCGACCCGTCTGGCCAGGCCCGCGTTGGAGAACCCGGCTTCCGCGATGAGCGCGGCGAGCTGGCGGTTCGGGATGCGCTGCGGGGGTCGTTCCGTCATCAGCTGTGCGGTCTCCTGCCTTCCGGGCCCGGGTGGAAGCCCATGTGGACCCTCATGGAACGGCGTGAATTTAGCGGCCCCCACCGCCCATACCGCCTCCTTCGCCCCACATTCATCCGATCGTGTGAGGATTCAGCGGCGGGATTTACAGGCCGTCGAGCCAGGCCACGCCGTCACGTTCCGTACCCGCGTGGCGGTCGCGGTGACGGACGGTGGCGGCCTCGAAGGCCCGTCTCCACCTGCCCGACCCGGTAGGAGGACGCCGCCGTACAGTGGCATGGGCGCGAATGACGCATGGTGGCCGAGCCGGCCCCGGGACGATCCCCGGAACCCGGCGCGGGCACAGGAGGAGGCACTGCCGTGAGTGAGCTGCGATTCGTCCGTCTGGGCTTCGGCGAGGACGCCGTCGAGTACCAGGTGGCCTGGGACAAGCAGCGCGAGGTGCACGCCGCCCGGTTCGCCGACGAGGTCCCCGACACCTGTCTGCTCCTGGAGCATCCGCCCGTGTACACGGCGGGCCGGCGCACGGCGGACAACGAGCGCCCCCTGGACGGGACGCCGGTCGTGGACGTGGACCGGGGCGGCAAGATCACCTGGCACGGCCCGGGCCAGCTGGTGGGCTACCCGATCCTGAAGCTGCCCCGCCCGGTCGACGTCGTCGCGCACGTCCGCCGGCTGGAGGAGGCGCTGATCCTCACGGCCGCCGAGTTCGGTCTGGAGACCACCCGGATCGAGGGTCGCAGCGGCGTGTGGGTGCTCGGCGACCCGGTCGAGCAGCGCCCCGCGCTCGGCGGACTGTCCCTGGACTTCGACCCGCGTCTGACCGACGAGGAGTTCGACCCGCGCCTCAACGGCCCCGAGTACGCCCCGTCCAACGCCGGCCAGCGCCGCGAGGACCGCAAGCTCGCGGCGATCGGCATCCGGGTCGCCAAGGGCGTCACGATGCACGGCTTCGCGCTGAACGTGAACCCGGACAACGTCTGGTTCGACCGGATCATCCCGTGCGGGATCCGCGACGCGGGAGTGGCCTCGCTGGCGAGCGAGCTGGGCCGCGACATCACGATCGACGAGGTCCTGCCGGTGATGGAGAAGCACCTGCGGGCCGTCCTGGAGAACGCGGAGCTGAAGCCGCGGGAGATCGAGCGCCCCGACGTGACGGCGTCCGAGCCCGCGGGCGCGGCGCCGTCGGCGGCCGTGTCCGCCTAGGGAATGCCGGGCCCTGGCCACAGGTTGGCCAGGAGTAAACAAAACCGCATGAACAACGGGCGTACCCTGGTGTGCGCCGAAGAATCGAAGCTACAGGGAGCCGGTCGTGTCCGCAGTCGCACCCGACGGACGCAAGATGCTGCGCCTGGAGGTCCGTAACGCCCAGACCCCCATCGAGCGCAAGCCCGAGTGGATCAAGACCCGGGCGAAGATGGGCCCCGAGTACACGAAGATGCAGGGCCTCGTGAAGAGCGAGGGCCTGCACACGGTCTGCCAGGAGGCGGGCTGTCCCAACATCTTCGAGTGCTGGGAAGACCGGGAGGCCACCTTCCTCATCGGCGGTGACCAGTGCACGCGGCGCTGCGACTTCTGCCAGATCGACACGGGCAAGCCCGAGGCGCTGGACCGTGACGAGCCCCGCCGCGTCGGCGAGTCGGTCGTCACGATGGACCTGAACTACGCCACCATCACCGGCGTCGCGCGCGACGACCTGGAGGACGGCGGCGCCTGGCTGTACGCGGAGACCGTGCGCCAAATCCACGAGCAGACCGCCGGCCGCGCCGACGGCCGTACGAAGGTCGAGCTGCTCGCCCCCGACTTCAACGCGGTGCCGGAGCTCCTCGCCGAGGTCTTCGCCTCCCGCCCCGAGGTCTTCGCGCACAACGTCGAGACGGTCCCGCGGATCTTCAAGCGGATCCGTCCCGGCTTCCGCTACGAGCGCTCGCTCGACGTCATCACCAAGGCCCGTGACTACGGTCTGGTCACGAAGTCGAACCTGATCCTCGGCATGGGCGAGACCCGAGAGGAGGTCAGCGAGGCGCTCCAGCAGCTGCACGCGGCAGGCTGCGAGCTGATCACGATCACGCAGTACCTGCGTCCCTCGGTCCGGCACCACCCCGTGGAGCGCTGGGTGAAGCCGCAGGAGTTCGTGGAGCTGAAGGAGGAGGCCGACGAGATCGGCTTCTCCGGTGTGATGTCGGGTCCGCTCGTGCGGTCCTCGTACCGTGCGGGCCGTCTGTACCAGCAGGCGATCGAGAAGCGCGGCGCGGTCGACAACGCCACCCAGGCCGTGTGACCCGAGCCCGGACTGTGTGAATTCGCGCACAAGCAGTTACCGGTCAGTAGTGGCCGGATCCGACGCGGCCCGTACGCCCCCGCAGGTCAGGGGTGTGTACGGGCCGCGTCGGCGTCGGCGGAGGCGCGCAGATGGGCGCATCAACGTTTCATCAGTGTTTGACCAGCGGGTCATGCGCTGGTAACACCAGTCTGTGAGCATGGCTTCACTCACCGCCACACCGTGAGCCGCCGCTCTTCCGCTCCACCCCCCCACCTCATCTCATCCATGCTTGAGGGAGGACCTCGCCATGCAGGCCGCGACCCACGTCCGCGCCACCGCCATCCCGTCCGTCACCGACGCCCTGAGGGCCGTCGAGGCGCTGCTGCTCTCCGGAGGCCAGCGGACCGCCCGCCGCAACGCCTGGACATCGGTCCTGGAGGACCGCCGCCGGGCCAAGGACCGGGTCGAGGCCCAGCACGTGATGGAGGCCGTGGCTGGCCGCGCTTCCCGGGCCACGTAAACTTCAGGACATGGCGAGGAAGGCAAACACGGGCAGCGGTGACGCTGCGAACCAGGGGCGACTGAAGCAGATCGCCCTCACGTACAAGATGACCCGAAAGGCCGACCCGAAGGTCGGGCTTGTCGTCGCGGGCGTGGGCATCGTCGTACTCGGTGTCCTCCTCGCGATCGGGTTCCTGATCGGTCACCCGGTCTACCTGGGCATTCTGGGCTTCATCCTGGCGCTGCTCGCGATGGCGATCGTCTTCGGACGACGTGCCGAGCGCGCGGCCTTCGGCCAGATGGAGGGCCAGCCCGGCGCGGCGGCGGCGGTGCTCCAGAACGTCGGGCGCGGCTGGACGACGACCCCGGCGATCGCGATGAACAAGAGCCAGGACGTCGTGCACCGCGCGGTCGGCCGGGCGGGCATCGTGCTGGTGGCCGAGGGCAACCCGAACCGGCTGAAGCCGCTGCTCGCGGCCGAGAAGAAGAAGATGGCCCGCATCGTCGTGGACGTGCCGGTCACCGACATCATCGTCGGCAACGGCGAGGGTCAGGTGCCGCTCAAGAAGGTCCGTACGACCATGCTGAAGCTCCCGCGTGTCCTCTCGGGCCCGCAGGTGACGGTGGCCAACGACCGGCTGCGGGCGATGGGCGACCTGATGAGCAACATGCCGCTGCCGAAGGGCCCGATGCCGAAGGGCATGCGGATGCCGCGCGGCGGAAAGATGCGCTGAGCAGTTCCCGTACGAGAAGGGGCGCCCGGAACCGATCGGTTCCGGGCGCCCCGTCGTTATTCGTACGCGCGGCG
>NZ_JBSGWV010000081.1:0-18347 GCF_053609105.1 Streptomyces sp. NPDC054975 | reverse complement strand
GATCCTAAGATGAAGAAAAACTATGAGAAATTTAAAGGCATGGATTTCACAAAGCTTACTGAAGCAGAAATTTCTCAAGCTGAAGAAGCTGCAAATGAGGCTATGAAAGAACTAATTGAATCTTATTTTGGTGCAGAGAATTTTGATTTTATCTATCAAGCTGGCGGTAAGTCTGTTTACAACATGATTAAAGTTGTCGATATCGTTAACAGCAAACTAGAAGAGAAAATGGGAACGAGCAAAGCGGAGAAAGCAAAAAACTATATAAAGTAGTGATGGTCAGCGATGAAGCTTACTGATCGTTTTGAAGAAGATGTGATTATATTCAAGGGGAGGCGTATAAAGTTACGTCTCTTTTTTGATGTGGTGCTGCGTGCGTTTGAACTGCTGGAAGATGAAGAATTCACCGAAGCGCAAAAATGGTCGCTTTTGGCTTTTGTCTTTGCTGAAAACAAAGAGGACGTTGAAGAGCTTTCACTGGATGAAAAAGTGATATTGGTTAAAGCCATTTTTGACAACTTTATTCATGAACCAGGAGAAACAGCGCAAGACAGTATTCAGCAGCAACCACAAAGCACAAACGAAGATGAACAAAACACCTCAGAAGGCGAACAAAGCACAAGCAAAAAAGATGAGGTTTTTGACTTTGAACAAGACGCGGAGTATATATACGCGTCTTTTTTGTTTGATTACAACCTCGATCTATTCGAACAGCAAGGGAAATTACACTGGCGCAAATTCCAAGCCCTTCTAAAAGGTTTGAGCGAGGACGCTAAATTCTCAAAAGTCATTGAGATTAGAACAATGAAGCTGCCAAAAGAGGGAGAAGAACGCAAACGAATTCAGGAATTAAAGCGGATTTACGCCCTAAATAAAAAGCCAGTTGATGAAGAAGCAGCCATTAAAGAGTTGGACGCCAAGGCGTCAGCCTTCTTCCAAAACCTGCGCGGAAGGGGTGGTAAAAAATGAGTGATGGACGGGTTGTAATAGATGCCATTTTCGATACAGCACCAACCCAGCGCAGCGTACGAACCTTACAGCGGTCTTTAGATGGCTTGAATACTAACCGTTACAATGAACGATTGCGCTTAATGAGCGCCGAAATGAAGGCGGCATATAGAGCCTCAGCGCAGGCCCTTATACCATTCAAAAGGGAGCTTATTGAAACAGAATTCAAGTTTTTCAAACTAGCGCAAAGTATGAAGAACTACACCGGCACAAATGAACAATTTATTGGAGAAGTCCGGCGGCTTGGTCAAGAGCATAAAAAGGCCACAGAAAACATCATGAAAAACAACGAGATCATGAAAGCCGGCTTTATCCAGGGCGTAGGTCAAATGTTAGCCATGAGCGGCCAGAGTGAAAAAATCTCAGATAATTTCAAGAGAATGGGAAACCCACTTTACACCGTCAATAACGGGCTGTTACGGGTAACAGGCAGCCTTGAGAGGATGGCGCGTGAAGGTAACGCATCCGTTTTAGCGTTAAAAATGCTTGGCCCAACGGCGAACATGAAACAGTTAAACGACATGACAAGAATGATCACTCAAGGGCAAATGCGTTTTGCTTCCGTGGCTATTGCGAGCGCTGCGGCTTGCGTTATGCTATACGGCAAACTGCATGAAGCAGCAATGGAAAACGACACATACGCAAAATCGTTTAACACCATGATGGCTACGATTAAAGAGGCATTTAAGCCGTTAGTGGACGTTTTCGCGGCAGTCATGCCTTATGTTTACAATTTCATAACGATGATAGCCAAAATGATAGTCAATTTTAACAAAGCCCACCCTGTGTTATCCAAAGTAATAGCCGGATTTACGCTTTTACTACCAGCTTTAACCCTTTTGCTATCCCCGTTAGCAATCGGAATCGGACTAATAAACGGGATGGCAGCGGCTTTTTCTTCTGTGTGGATGCTGATAGGGCCGTTAGTTACAGGTCTTGGCGCTATGATGGGAACGGTCGCATTAGTAGCGGCAGCAATAGCGGCAGTAGGGGCAGCTCTTTATCTGCTATGGACGAAAACGGATTGGTTTAAAAAGGCCGTTATTGGAGCCTGGAATGCCATAAAATCAGCAACGCAAGCGGCTTGGAATTGGGTTATGAATAACATCATTAAACCCGTTATGTCAGCCATACAGAGCTTTATTGAAGAGAAAATGGAAACAATAAAGAAGTTTTGGGATGAAAACGGGACTCAAATAATGCAAGCGGCGCAGAATGTTTGGAATGTTATTTCCACAGTTATTAAAACGGCTATGTTAGCCATAGGCGCTATCATGCAAGCAGTATGGCCCGTTGTCAAATTCCTTGTTGAGACAGCATGGGAAGGCATAAAAAATGCTATTAACATTTCAATAACTGTTATTCTCGGTCTAATCAGGTTTTTTTCTAAGGTGTTCACTGGCGACTGGAAAGGCATTTGGGAGGATGTTAAATCAGTCGCAACGAGCATATGGAACGGCATTTCAGCGTTTTTCTCCACGATTTGGGGAGCGATTTCGAGCACCGCCTCTACCATTTGGGGTGGTATTTCTCAGTTTTTCTCCACGATTTGGAACAGTATTGCCAGCACTGCTTCAACAATTTGGGGCGGCATATCTACGTTTTTCACTAACTTGTGGAATGGAATTACCACAGCGGCCCAAACAGCCTGGAACAATTTCATGGCAATTCTACAACCAATTTGGCAGGGTATTGTTGCAATTTTCGGCCCTACATTTAATGTGATGGTTACAACCCTATCAAGTATTTGGAATACCATTTCTAGCACTGTTTCTTCAGTATGGGGAGCTATAAAATCGACACTTGTCAATATAGTAACTGCCATTGTAGACGGAGTGAAAAAACACTTTTCTATCATGTCTAAGACGGTGTCTGGAATCTGGAACGGGATCTCGAATATTGCAAAGGGCGTTTGGACGATTATCAAAAACGCGATTTTAACGCCTGTCCTAATGGTTGTCGATTTGGTTACAGGAGATTTTAAAGGGCTTTCCAATCATCTACAGCAGATTTGGAAAAATATAAGCAATGCAGGGAAGCAGATCTGGAATGGAATAAAAACGGTTGTTACTTCTCTTGTAAAAGGGCTAGTGGATTCTGTTAAGAATTCCTGGAACACGGCCAAAAGTGTGACAAGCTCAATTTTTAAAGGGATCGCCTCAATAGCTAAATCTATTTGGAATGGTATTAAAACAGTCGTTACAACTTATGTAAAAGGCTTATTGAATGCGGTTAAAACGTCTTGGAATACTGTTAAATCAGTGACGAGCAGTGTATTTAATGCAGTAAAATCCGTTGCTTCCTCAGTATGGAATTCAATTAAATCAGCGGTTACGGGTGCAGCTAAAGCAGTTTGGTCAACAGTGAAAAATAATTTCAACAATATGAAAAAGTCAGTATCCTCCAGTATGAACGGAACCAAAGACACGATCAAAAACATCTGGGGCAAGGTGAAAAGCTTTTTCAGCAGCATCAACTTATACGACATTGGTAAAAACATCATTCAAGGGCTGATTAACGGCATTAGCTCAATGGCTAAATCAGTATGGAAGAAAGCCCAAGAGATCGCAGACGGTGTTAAGAACAAGATCAAAAAGGCTTTGTCTATTCATTCTCCTTCCAGAGAAACATATGTACTTGGAGAATTCACTGGTCAGGGTTATGAGCTTGGCTTGGATTCAACGAAGAAAGACATTATGAAAGCGGCTGATACTTTAGCGGCTGCAGCCATGCCGGAGCTACCGGATCTCAAGGGGATAAAATCAAGCATGTTAAGCGTTTCAACAGAATCGAAGCCGTTAAATATTACTGAGCTTGCGGCGGCAGTAAAAAGCCTATCAGACGCCGTTTTTAATCGCCCTATAGAGGTTAACATTCCAACTATTCAAACAGCTTTAAATATCAACAGTCGGCAGTTTGCTTCCCTCACAAACAAAGACATGACAAAAGCACAACAACGCCAAGCTTTTACAGATAAGAGGCGGTACAAATGACAATGACATTTAACGGGGTATCAAAACCCTTTTTTCATGCAACGGTAGGCACAAAGCGGCCAATATGGGCGCCTATAGAGTGGGATATGGTAGAAATCCCTGGCCGTCCTGGTGCATACCCACGACAAAAGAAAATAAAAGCCCGTCCATTGCCCGTGGATGTAGTTATAAAAGGCGTTGACGACCTACAAAAAGCAAAAGAAGAGGTGGCCGACTGGCTTGTAACAGACAATCCAGGGCCTTTAGTCTTTCCTGATGAGCCTGACAGGACATACTACGCCATGATTGATGGAGAAGGGCAACTGGACGAGGTTTTTAAGTTTGGAAAGGGTACGATTAATTTTATATGCCCTGATCCCTACAAGCACGGGGCCGAAGTGGTTTTTAATGTATCTGAGACAGCGGGAGCGGTTACGGATATTAAACACAACGGGAGCGCCCCGACTTCTCCTGTAGTTAATTGCACATTCGCGGGAGCGGCTACAACTTACAGCATTGAACTATTGAATGATGATGGCAGCGTTTTTCAAGGTGTCTATGTGAAATTTAATTTCATAGCAGGCGATAAACTTACAATCGACTTTGCGAAGCGTGCGGCATTTGTTAATGGAGCAAAGAAAAATTCTGCTGTTCTAATTAAGTCGGACTTTTTCGATATTCCTAAGAAGAATGCGAAAGTTAAAGCCAGCAGTCCAAGTGAATTGCGATTTACGGAAAAATATAAATAATAGGCGGGTGATCATATGGCTGATTTATGGGTGCTAGATAGATATGATAATTCATTGGCTATCTTATCTAGTGACGCTGAAGAGGCTTGCACCTTGTTTGCTACAAACTTTAGAGAAGAGCTGGACAGAGGTGCGGTATTCACATTTACATGTGACGCTGAACATAAAGACAGCCAATATGTTACCGGATTGAATCAAGTCGTTTTCAAAGATGAAGACGGCTTTTTTCGTCTCTTCAAAATAAGGGAAATAGATGCCGGAACAATAGATAACAAGTCAACAAAAGAAGTGAAATGCGAGCCGGCAGAAATGGAGCTGCTTGAAGCCATTGTGGAGGATATACGGCCACAAAACCAAACACAACAATATGCTTTAGATAGAGTTTTAGCGGGCACAAGATGGACTGGAAACGTAACGGCTCAGACGGGAACGCAATCTACAAACTTTTATCATATCAGCGCTTACGAGGCTATCACTAAAATTATCGAAGTGTGGGGCGGCGAGCTGCGCTTTACTGTCACTTTTGACGAGGAAAGCAATAAAATTATTGAACGAGTTGTCAACATCCTGCCACGACGCGGGCAAGATGAGGGTGATCGTTTCGAGACTGGATATAACATTGAAAGCATTCATGTTACAGACATGGCTTATCCGGTTTCTGCTATGTATGGATGGGGCGGCAGCGTAGAAACAGAGAACGGAGGGCATTCTCGTTATATTGATTTTGCCGATGTGGTTTGGAGTAAAGCTGCTGGCGATCCCGCAGACAAACCGAGGGGGCAAATGTGGGTAGAGCTTCCTGGAGCAATAGAGAAGTATGGATATAAAAAGTCAGACGGAACGTTCATTAACTCTTTCGGCCAGTGGCAGGATGAAAACATACTTGATCCGAAAGAGCTATTACAAAAAACATTTGAATATCTCAAAAATATAGCTTCAGTTCCCCAACGCCTATATGAATTAACTGTCATTCCTACTGATCATGTTTCGCTAGGAGACACCAGGACGGCCATAGATCGGAAACGGGCTGACCCTATAGAAGTTCAATCCCGCATTATTGCTTTAGAATATGACATAATAGCCCCTCACATAAAACAAGTAGAAATGGGCCAATTCCTAGAAGTTTATCAAACAGATAAGCGACTAGATGAAATAGAGGACAAAATAAATAATATTGACCGCAGCGTGACTGTTACCGATGGGAATTTTCCTGACATTAAGCCTCCTGTACCGTCTAATGTTTCTGTTCAAGGTCTTTTCTCAAGCGTTTCTCTAGCATGGGACTTTGATTCTTCTTCATATATTGCGGCTTATGAGGTTTACGGCTCTAAAGTACAAGGTTTCACACCTTCTCTTTCCACTAGATTATGGCGAGGGAAAGAGGGCGGATGGGTTCATGATACAGCCGGTGTAGATAACGTTTGGTACTATCGCATAAGAGCGGTGAACTATCATGACACGCCAAGCGACTATACAGCAGAATTTTCAGCGCTAACGGTGCGAATTGGCACAAACCATATTGAAGATCAATCAATAACTAACGCGAAGATCGGAAGCCTTTCAGCTGATAAAATCAAGTTTGGAACCATGAGCGGTATCGCCATTACGGCAGCAACCATCACAAGTAGTAGAATGATTTTTAATGATCCTGATCCATATAACAAAAGCTTCATTACTGCATCTGAAATCTACATGAAAAGAAGAGAAGTAAACGACAATACTAAATTTAGCTCATTCCAAGTAACTGAAGGAAAAATGATCACTGAAGGCGGCGCTATTACCGGAGACACAACAAAAATTTCAATTAAAGAGGGCATATTTTCAGCCACTTCCAGTTATGATGATGTGGAATTAAGAATAACGAGTTCTGGAAATCATGTGGGGCCAAGAATGGAATTTTATAGAGGTAGTTCTTCCATTGGCTATTTTGGATTGTCAGGCAATCAATTAGCCATCCAATCAATTACAGATAGATATTTGTATATGGGGATGAAGAATATAGGCCTTTCAGGTGGTTCTATGACTCTTACAGAACCAGTTGATGGCGTTGACGCTAAATTTTATATGGGGATTGCTGCAACAGCAAAAAGCGCCCAAATATCTACTAATAACCAGGTTTCGCTAGACCTTTACGGCGGAACAAAAGGTTTATACCTTTTTGGCACAAGGTATATCGGCGGCCATGCTTCAAACAATTTAGAAATAGATTCCACAAAAGAATTGATTTTAAGAGGTGGCGGCAGTGATGGTGGAGATTTAACAATCAGAAAAGACGGATCAGGCCCCCAAGTTTTTTCAAAAGCTATTTACAACCGTACTACTTCAAATGCAGCCAATGTCCATATTACCTCATACGGAACACTTTGCCGCGTTACATCAGCCAGTAAATATAAAATTAATATAGAAGAGCTTCCGGCAGAAAAATATGATCGTGTTTTGAATCTGCTGCCGAAAACCTGGTACGATAAAAATTCCGTGGAAAAATACGCTGAAAATCTAGCGGACGGAAAAGGCGACACAACCGGAGAGGAAGCGCCCTATATTTCAAGAATACCTGGTTTGATTGCTGAAGATGTGGAAGCGGCTGGGCTTCCTGAGTTTGTGAGCTACGGAGAACCAGACGAAACCGGAAAGAGGGAGATCGAGGGCCTTATGTATGACAGGCTCACAACTTTGTTGATACCTATTGTAAAAGGGCTCAAGGAAAAAGTTGAAAATATCGAAGGGAGAATGCAAAATGCAGGAATCTAAAAGTAACGAACAACAATTAAGCAATGATGATCAAAAAACATTAGAGTTAGTTAAGGAAAAAGCTTATGTTTATCAGCAAAAATGGGTTCAGGCAGAAGATTTGTTACTAGACTTCCAATATATGAACCACCAAAAAGACGAAAAAATAAAAGAGCTTGAGGAACACATTGAGAAATTAGAAAAGAACCTGAACAATTTGAAAGGCCCTGTAAAACCTAATCACAAGAAAAAATAAGCGGCGGAGAAGCGGCTTTTTTATTTTGCCTAAAAAGGAGATCAGAGAACATGAGACAAAACACAGACACCCTTTATACATCAATCGCAGGCGGCGGCATTAGTACAATAGCTTATTTGTTTGGAGGTATTGATCATTTGTTAACTGCGTTCATTATTATTATGGCCCTGGACTATCTTTCTGGCATTGCGGCAGCTTTCTATGACAAGACAGTAAATTCAGAAACAGCATTTAGGGGCCTTGTTAAAAAGGGGGCAATGCTTTCTCTTATCATTGTGGCTACTCAAGTTGACATTATTTTAGGGAATGACGGCCAATTCGCAAGGTATGCAATGATCATGTTTTTGATCGGTATGGAGGGCATTTCATTCATTGAAAACCTGGGGCGGCTTGGTGTACAAGTCCCTCAGTTCATTGTTGACCGTTTCGCGCAGCTAAAGGACGAAAACAACGATAAAACAAACCAAAAATAAGAGAGGATTGATATAGAATGGCAATCAAAGTGAAAAAGAATCTCGTTTCTGAAGCAAAATACCCTTTGAAATGTCCTAATGCAATGAACGCGGAATATATCACCATTCACAATACGGCCAATGATGCGTCAGCGGCAGGCGAAATCAGCTATATGATCGGGAATACAAGTTCGACAAGCTATCATTTTGCTGTTGATGACAAAGAGGTTATTCAAGGTCTGCCGTTAAATCGTAACGCATGGCACACGGGAGACGGCAAAAACGGCACGGGGAACCGGAAGTCTATCGGCGTTGAAATCTGCTACAGCAAGTCAGGAGGGGCGAAATACTACGCTGCTGAAAAGTTGGCCATCAAGTTTGTGGCGCAGCTGCTTAAAGAGCGCGGCTGGGGAATTGATCGAGTTCGTAAGCATCAAGATTGGAACGGCAAGTTTTGCCCACACCGTATTTTATCAGAGGGCAGATGGGATGATGTAAAGGCTGCCATTGAAAAAGAACTGAAGGCGCTAGGTGGAAAGACTTCTAGTTCTTCCGGCAGTTCTTCAGGATCAACTTACACAGTCAAAAAAGGGGATACACTTTCCGAAATCGCGAAAGCTAAAGGGGTAAGCCTGGCGAACCTTCAGAAATGGAATAACATTAAAGATCCGAATAAAATTACAGTCGGACAAAAGTTAAAGCTTAAAGGCTCAAGCTCTTCTAAATCGTCATCCAGTGGCAAAAAGAAATATGTGTACCTTCCAGCTTCTGCCGATTCATGGCGCATCTATCCGACTAACAAAGCGCCGGTTAAAGGAAATGAGATCAACTTCCTCCGCCCGAAGAAGTTCGGCGGCTTGAAATACGAAATTCTCGCAAACCCACAAACGGACGTTTACACAATCAGAACGGATCAGTTTGGAAAGGTAAACATCTATGCGGGGAAAAACACAGGCGCAACAGTAAAATAAGTTTGTGAATTTTCGAGGTTGAAAAATCTCGTTTTTTTGTACCCTATAAGAATAAAAAGGACGCTTAAAGCGTAAAAATCTGCCCTCAGTGAACAAACTGGGGGTCTTTTTTTATGCAAAAAAAGAAAGCCTATTAAATCAGGCTTTTGCGAGTTTACTAGTTAACATAATGTGGGTTGTGGGAAGTTGGCACTTTACCCACCTAAAGTTTTTCACAATCTCAAGATAAGACATAAAAGGATATGTCCTTATTCTAAACCAACGAAAAGAATTTTCCAAGCGTTGAGAAAAAAATCCAAAAAACTGATTGACTTACGTACGTACGTACATTTATAATAAACTCAACAGATAACGGAAGGGGAAATTTTACAATGACTATTGAACAGAAATTGGCCCTACTTGAAAACAAAATCGCTAAACTGGAATTAGAAAATGAAATGATGTGTTATCTTTATGTAGACGCTTGTCATAACGGCGCTGACAAACACGCTTTAAATTATGCAGCAAATAAAGTAGGATATAAAATTAATGATTGGGACGTTGAACTAGACGCGGAACAATCTGAAAAACTTGCTGAAATTACAACTAAATTTATTCAGGAGGCTTCATAATGGCTATTGAAAGAATTGTTGCGGACGTTGATCCAGAAATCAAAAGAAAAGCTGAAGACTTGAAACGGGTAACAGGCAAACCGGTAAAAACAATCATAAGTGAACTTATCGAACAGGAATATAAAAGAGTTGTAAAAGAGGAATAGTTGAGGGAAATAAAAAAGCAACGCATTCGCCGTTGAATGAGTTGCTTTTATAAAACTCGCATTCGCCGTTGAATGAGAGTAAGTTTATTATGTCCAATATACCGCGGTATTACCGTGGTATTACTATATAATATGATGTTAACATGAAATAAGTGCGAATTCAAGAAAAAGAAAAAGGGGAATTCTAAAAATGTCTCACTTATTTAATACCTTTCATACAAAAAGGATAAACGTCTTTTTTGATGAATCGGGCAAAGGGATAAAACAAAGGCCAAATCTTTTAGGATCACTATCCATTCCGAAGAAAATTTATGATTGTGATGATATTCAATACATGAATTGGTTTTTAAGGAAAAAGTCATTCCATATCCATTGGAAAAATTACAATGGTGGTCGGATGGATAAAGCGAACATACAAAATTTAATTGAATTGTTTATTTCCTATAAAGACCTTATCAAATTGAACATTATCAACTATCACTATGGTTTCCTAAGTTCTCAACCTTTATTCGAACAAAAGGACGTAGAAGCAACAATTTACTCTAAATTACCGGAACGTTTGATTTATGGACTCATAAGAGGATACGGAAGCGAGGCAACAGTGGCAGCCGATATTTACATTGAAGCAGCAAACGAATATGAAAGAATTAACTTAAATGAAACCCTGGTTACTGATTTAAACAGCCAATCTTTATATAGAGGGGAAAAATTCATTGCTACTAGCTGCGAAATGTTGCCGAAAAATACAGAAGTCGGCTTGGAATTAACAGATGTTCTTTTAGGGTTGATCAGAACAATCATTCAAAATCCCAATATTGAAGGAGCTGGGCGCAGTACAAAAGAAAAAGTCAATTTCACCGTTGAGCTTTTGCAAGATAAAGGATTAAAGAACATATTAAGCGACATTAAGTATTATGAATGGCGGGGGCACAAGCAACTTACGCAAATAAACTTCAGTGACTACATAGATTCTTTTTTGTTGCAGCACCACTATTAAGAAGAGGGAATTTGTTGCAGTCCCTTTTTTTACACAAAAAGTATCCTTAAAGTTAACTTTTTTTACTAAAAACACTTGATTTGTTCTCTAATAGAGAATAAAATAAAACCATAAGATCACTAAGGGGGAATTAAAATGGCGAAAACAACAGTAAAGCAGTATAAATCATTTGAAGAAATGGTGGAGGCCATGAAGAAAGTAGCTGAAGAAGGATTCGAATTAGACAGACCTTGGGGCGGCGGATGGAAAATGAAACACAGTGACGGACGTGAAGCACTTGTTAATGTTCATATCAATGAAGTTACATTCTTCGAGAAGGAGGTGGAATACAAAATCGGTGATAGAGTTTGGCTTCCGGTCGCAGGATGCGAAATTGTTATCAATACCATGGAGCAACTTGAAATTATTAAAGATTACAATATGACACGTTTAGATTGCGGAGATAAACCGATTGAAATAATCAAGGGGGAAACACAATGAACACAGCATACAGAGTTTGGGATGGAGAGCAGATGCATTATTGGGATGATGAGGGAATGGATCTCATTATTACAGCCGTGGGATGGAGATTGTACCGCCATACCGACTCATCACTTCATCTGATTAGGATTGCAGATAGCACACAAAAAAATGCAGCTCTCATGTGGAACACCGGGTTGAAGGATAAGAACGGAAAGATGATTTATGACAATGATTTCATTTTGGATCATAACACTGATACGAAGTTCGTAGTTAAGTATGACAACAAGCAAGCTGGTTTTTATCTTGATATAGGTCTTGGAAATGGTAGTGGTGCTTTTATGGCAGGCGATCTTGAAATCATCGGTGATGTTTACCGAAATACTGAGTTATTGGAGGATGCGGAGAATGTATAAAAAAGCTGTGACGTCAGTCAAAGCCGGAACCCTAAAAGAAGCGTGTGAAAGGATACAAGCGGCGCATGATCTAGGATTCGTGGTAGAGGTTTTTCAATTTGAGAAGGCGAAACCGGATGGGGTTTTCACCCCTAACTTGTTTATGATTGATCTGTTTCTACCTGTGAAGGAGGGCGCGGAGTGAAATTTGCATTTAGAGTATTGATGCTTCTCATAATGTCGGGCGTTGCTGATTCCATAGGAATAATTCTGGCGTATTATTTCGACAATCAGAGTTTGAGATTAAATTGTGTGTCAGTTACCGCGGCGATCAGTGGGTACTTGGTTCGTGGATGGTGGCCGCCGGAAGAGAAGGAGGGCGCGGAATGCCAAAAGTGAACGGAACATTAATCGGATACTATTGCGATGACTGCGAGGAATGGTTGTTTTTAGAAAGGCCTGCCTGTACGTCTGAAATCTATTGCCCTTTTTGCAGGGATCAGACTCTTGCGATTGATTCTGACGATTTAAGTTTACTGGAAGAAATAATGAAGGAGGACGCAAAATGAAAAAGATTATTTTCGCTTTAGTTGCTGTCATTACATTGGGGGTTATGGTACTTCCGGAAAGTGCTTCGGCGGCATGGTCAGGCTGGCAGAATAGAAACGGCCATTCAATAAGAGTTTGGACGGATGCCACGACTTACAGTCCGAGTGCGTCAACAATCGACTACAAGGCAGAAAAGAAAGGCTCAAAACGCCTGTATTACAAAGCCATCTTGTATAAGTGGTCAGATAAAGGACTGATACACACAGGGCGAGTCGGCTCAGGATCGTTTACCGGATCAACGCCTGTAAAAAGCTTTAGTGTTCCGTCTGTCCGGCGTGAGTATGGAACAGGAACATATCTGATCAAATACAATCTATACAGCAAGTCAAACTGGACTGGATATGTCGGCAGCGTGAACAGCAATCGTTTTTATATAGTAGCGAAAATATAGGAGGGCGCGGAGCAACAACCTCAAGCCTTTAAGGGGGTGGTCAAAATGTGATACCAGGACAGCTAACGCATTTTATATTTTGAAAATTCAATAAATTTAAAATGGAGAGTGATAAAAGGTGTTTATCAATCAAAATAGAATAGTGGGAGCCTCAAAAAAGGGTAAGGGGGCAGAGAAGGCGAGCTTTGGCGGGCCTGACCTTCTCTACCTAGTACCCCGCAAAGTAGCGGAGTGCCGTAAGTATAACATGCTGCGGTTTTGTTTTTCAATGCTACTTGTGCTATCCCTTGTGACAATCGGGTTAAACAGTGCTATGGCAGCGGATCAGTACCGGAATTTTGAGGAATTGCAGGCTAATGAAGATCCCGTGAATTACAACATATTCACGCGAGAGCTTGGAACGTCTGTCCTAATCTTTGCGCCTCACGGCGGCGGGATTGAGGGTGGAACAAGTGAGCTTGCCAGGGAGCTAAGTAAATCTTATTCCACGTATCTATTTGAAGGATTGAAGGCATCAGGAAATACATCTTTGCATATCACTAGCACGAATTTTGATGAGCCTCAAGCCCTTGAACTATTAAGCCAGCATGATTTCACGTTGTCGCTACATGGCTATGCTTCAGATGAAAAGCATATTTTAGTAGGTGGGACGGATCAGGAAAATGCAGGGAAACTCACGGAAACCTTGAATGCTGCGGGCTTCTCAGCTGAGTTATTGCCGGAGGGTGCAGCCTTATCCGGTACAGATCCGGCGAATGTCGCAAATAAGAATAGAACCGGAATGAGTATCCAGCTAGAAATAAGCACCGGACAGCGGCGGGCCATGTTCGATACGTTTTCACTAAATGGCCGTGAAGTCTCCAAAAATGAAACGTTCTACCGGTTTACGGATCTCCTTTCCGACTTTGTTAATGCGAACGTAAGCAGAAAGGCGGGTGCTTAATATGGGCGCTGTTGAAAGCTTACAACCGATGTATTATTTCATTAACTTTGACGAATGGGGTATAAATCCGAACTGTGAGAACGCGGAAGCAACAACACAAGGCTTTAACGATGCTATCCAGCACGCGGCCAAGAATGGATATTACGGCGTTTATATTCCTGGTGGCCGTTTCCTGATTGATCCCGTTAGTAAGTTCGGGAGCTTGCCGGAATACGGCGGCGGGGTTCGCGGAGCTTCAAACCTGAAAATAAAAATGTCAAAAACAGCACGCTTTTACGCTATGCCGAATAGTGCCACAGGATACTCTATTTTCTACTTTGAGCTGCTTGAAAATGTGGAGCTGGAAGGCGGCTTCTTTATGGGAGACAGAGACGATCATGATTATGTCTATGTAGAAGGCAAGAAAACGCACGAATGGGGCTATTGCATCCATATAAGAGGGTGTAAGAACGTTACTATCGAAAAAGCCACATGCACCCACGCTACAGGCGATAATATTTGGGTAGCTGCTAAAGGTATGATGAACTGGAATAGTGATTACACGCCTTCCAGCAGCATCACAATAAGGAAATGCGTTTTAGAGAGAGCGAGAAGAAACAATTTTGCTACAAACGGATGCGAGGGCCTTGTATTTGAAGATAATGACGTAAATTATGCCGGCGGCGACACAATAGGGCCGCAGCTGGGTATTGATCTAGAGGGATTCGGAGAAGGCGGCCTGAAATATGATCATCCTTACAAAATCATTATCAAGAAAAACCGATTCAGAGAGAACGGACGTGGAGCTATTCGGGCATTTACAGCAGGGGAAGTCATTATTGATAGTAATTTTGCTGATAATGACATTTCATACGGGTACGGCACAGACGTAAGCATCACAAACAATAAAATCATTCGCCAGCCTGGTCAATCATCCTGGGCGCACGGTATCGACTCTATAGGCGTATCCAGCACGGAAACAGGGAATAGGGCCAATATATCAGGAAATACAGTCATAGGCTTTGAAAACGGCATTACTGCCAGGGGGAAAGGCGTTAAGGTTAACGATAATACTGTTGAGGGCTGCACCTCACAAGGTATATACGTGTATTTGTGTGAAATGGCCCTAGTAACAGATAACCGTATCAATGGTGATTGTGTTCATATCAGGGTGCATTTATCAAAGTATGTCAAGGTAAGCGACAATGATACAGAAGGCTCTACACAGGATTACTCAATTGTTTTGGATGCTGCTATAGATACGGTGGTCACAGATAACAAAATTAAAGGTTTCGGCGGTATTCGTTGTGGTGTAACAGTAGATGCTGAGGTTTCCGATAATATTATTGATCTAACTGGAACCGGACGCGGTATCATGTGGAAAGCCCATTCAGAAGTTGACGTGATCGGAAACACAATTAAAAACGCTAGAACATACGCAATAGACGGAACAGCAGACAGCCGATATATAAACACCGTAGAAGATAACCGTATAAAGAATTGCATTGGCAGGACAGCGATTTTGCTTACTGGCGGAAGAAAACACAGCGTAATAAACAACAAAATACGCTTTAAGCGCAATGAAAATGGCGGTTATGGCGTGCTGCTTCAAAACACTGACGGTGTAACAGTAATAAGAAACGACATTGACAGTATGAACGAATTCACTGTAACGCCTGTTTCTTCTTCAGCTGCCACAAACACAACGATAGTACACAACACGATTAGGGGTGAAATTTGGAAGAGTCAAACTGACGATGTTAGAGACAATATTAATTTAGCTGTTTAAAAGATCGAGAATATTTTTTAGAAACGAAGTCTCCTTTCGGGGGTAAAAAATATTTTTTATGCATCATTTGTCTCCTTAAAGCATACTATTTATTAAACAACACGAAAGGCGGGAAACAAAATGAAAATAAAAACTGTTCGAAAGTGGTCAGAAGAGCCAAAAGAGGATAAAGGAAACAATGTACTCGCTCTCTTGCTGGCGGCCCTCATGCTTGGCTGTTATATCTATATCGGGCATTTGATCACTTTACTCTAGAAAGGGGACTGTTTCATATGTGGGGAGTTCATCAAAGACTGGCGGAGCTTTGGAACATTCAAAGTAATCATAGAAAGCTGACAGAGGACGAAATGAGGGAAATGAAAATATGCCTGGATGCGAACCTGAACAAGTGTAGGAAGGTGGCGACCTTGAAAAACTTGTCTTTGGTTGCATCCATGACAGAAGATACCGAATGGCAGCACGAAATTTGTTCCGCCATAGAGAAAGTATATGAAGATTTTCATTGATCTATGAAAAAGCGATTATAAGCCTCCTGAGAGGGTTTTTATCCTACGGGGTTACAAATATCCTCGTAGGGTACTTTTCGCCAAATCTCGGCGAATCTGGTGTGTATTTTAGGTGTTGTTTGTCATTTTGGTTATCTGAAAGTGAACGATCGTATTGTCAGTGGAGAATGTTTGTAGTATCATACTTATAAACAGGAAAAAACCCGTGTTGGTAGCACGGGCGTAGGGTTTAAATAACTGTGCGTATTTTGTTGGTTTCATTATACCCTACACAGGGCCTTTTTTAAACCCTTTTTTCCTGCCAAAATATGTTTTGGAGGATTTTTTTATGTCTGGAATTGTCAAAGTTTATAAGCAAGAAAACCCGTTTGAAATGATTCCTAGAACAACTTTGCAAGACAGCAGCATATCATTGCAAGCGCTGGGACTATTGGTAAATGTTTGTTCTTATCCCGACACATGGCAAATATACAAAACTGAATTGTATAAGCGCTTTGACAAGAACAAAGAAACTAGCGTTCGAAACGCCTGGAAGGAATTAATAGAGGCCGGTTACGTCATGGAAAAAAAGTATAGGAACGGTAGAAAATGGGAGTACGAATACGCAATTAGGACAACGCCTTTCACAGAAGAGGAAAAAGCATCCTTTAAGGGTACAAACGAGGACGAAAAAGGGGAAGATGACCACTTTTTGAGGACTGGATTTTCAAGACCTCAAAATGAAGTCCTCAAAATGAAGTCCTCAAAACCACGAGGTAATATATATAATAATAAAAAGAATACACATAAAGAGAATACACATGAATATATTACACATCTATCAATCAGCGAAGAACAGAAATCATTTTTGTTAAAGTACGCTGACGAGATCAAGCTGGATCACCTAAAGGCTTATGAAGAGCTTGACGGATTGATTGACGATAAATATCTATTAAACTCAAAGTTTCTCGACTGTGTGCAAAAGAAAAACGTCAAGAATTTTAAATCGTACTTTAAAAAATCCCTGGACGATGCACGGAAAGAAACACCTAAACAGCTGAGAGAAGAGAAAAAGCCGGAATGGTTTGGATCTACTAACGAAGGCAAACAGCAAATGAGCGAAGAAGAGTTGAAACGGCTGGAAGAGAGCAAAAACGAAATGCTAAATACCTGGAACGATATTAAAAACGGCAGCACGCCGGAAGGATACAATTTTTCAGAACGGAAGCTTTGGTAAAGAGCGCCCTATATGGGTGCTTTTTTTGTTATTGATAACATTATCATTATTGTTATTAATCATGTTATTATTATCAATAACAATAGAAAGGTGGGGGGATCATGACGGCCAAAATAATTACGTTTGGTATATCAAAAGGCGGTTGCTCTAAATCGACAACCAGCGGCATTACAGCGTGGCTCTTGAGCGAAAAGAAAAGAGTTCTTTGTATTGATATGGACGGTCAGGGGAATCTTACATCATTCCTTACAGGGGAATATGATATATGCAATGTGTTTGAAGAAAAAACGATCCTGGAAGCGATCAGGGAAGCGAATGCCAAACCTTACATACTAAAAATCAGCGAAAATCTGCATTTGATTCCGTCTAATGACTATTTAGCGACTCTTTCTCGTGTAATGTACAAAGAGAAAATAGGGCTTAATGCATTAACAAAAGCGCTGCAGCCAGTCATGAATGATTATGATTACATCATCATAGACACACCGCCGAATCTTGGGGAGCAGACGGTTTTAAGCCTGTCTACTTATTCGCCTGCCGGCTCTTATGCGGTAGTCATGTTCGACGGTTCAATGTTTTGTTATTACGCCATTCAAAAGTTTTTGGATATTGTCGCGGTGGCCCGTGACCAAAAAAACGATAAGTTAGAGGTTGCCGGCATCTTGTTCGCGATTATTGATTCACGAGCAAAAGAAAATGATGCAATGGTTGAGCTGATTGACGAAGAATACGAAGGGCAACGTTTTAATAGCATCATAAGAAGAAAAGCAGCCACAAGACGCCTGCCAATCAACGGATTTTTAGACAATAAGGAATTAGGCAGCGCTTTAGAGTATTATATCCCGTTCGTAAAGGAGCTTGAGGAACGTGTCAAATAAAACGAATGATCTGAAAGGCAAAATAAAACGTAAGAACGGCAGCCCTGCGTCAGCGTTTATGAGCCAGTTTGAGGACGATATCAATAATGATAATATTATTGATAACAATAATAATAACAATATTGATAATGATATTAATAATATTATCAATGGCAATAACGATAATGAGCGTATTCAGGTTGGTATATACCTTGATCCTGAAGTTGTGGAAGCACTACAGCCATTGAGTCGAAAAAAGAAAAAGAGTGAATTTATTAAAAAAGTTTTAAAAAAAGCTCTCAAAGAGAATG
>NZ_JBSGWV010000080.1:0-18476 GCF_053609105.1 Streptomyces sp. NPDC054975 | reverse complement strand
AACCCCCGGCCCACCCACCCTCCGGCGCGGTCGCCCCCCACGCGGGCGATCAAAACCAAAAACCCCCCTGCCCCCCCCCCTGCGCCCCCCCCCCCCGGGGGGGGGTTGGGGGGGGGCGCGCCCCCGCCCCCCCCCCCCTTCTCCACACCTGCGCCTACACGGTGGGCAGCCAGTCCACCCGGCCGGCCAGCAGCCCGTACCCGACGAAGGCCACGATGTCGAGCAGCGCGTGCGCCACCACCAGCGGACCCACGCGCCCCCAGCGCCGGTACAGGTACACGAAGACGACGCCCATCACGACGTTCCCGACGAAGCCACCGATCCCCTGGTACAGGTGGTACGAGCCGCGCAGCACCGAACTCGCCACCAGCGCGGCCATCGGCGACCACCCCAACTGCCCGAGTCTGCGCAGCAGATAGCCGACGACGATGACCTCCTCCAGTACGGAGTTCTGCACCGCCGACAGGATCAGCACCGGGTACTTCCACCACACGTCCGGCAGCGACTCGGGCACCACGGTCAGATTGAACCCGGCTCCCCGCGCCGCGAGGTAGAAGGCCAGCCCCGCACTCCCGATCCCGGCCGCGACCAGCGCGCCCCTCCCGAGGTCGGGCCAGGCCCGGGTCCGGTCGAAGCCGATCGCCCGCATCCCCGCCCCCTCGCGCAGCAGCAGATGCGCGACGAGCACGACCGGGACGAGCGCCGTGGCGATGCCGAAGAGCTGCCAGGCCAGATCGAGCCACGGCCGCCCGGGCGTGTACGAGCCGTTGAGCGTCGCCGCCTGTTCCTTCAGACCGCCGGGCTTGGTCAGCGAACCGATGAAGCTGATGAGGGACGACACGGCGCTCGCGCCGAGCGACAGCGCCAGGACGATCAGGGTCTCGGACCGCAGGATCCCGCGCGGAGGGCCGCCGGGCGGAAGCGCGTCAGGCACCACTCGTTGATCCGACACCACACCTGTCTCCACTTCCCCATCGCTTTCCGGGTACGGAGATCATGCGTGACGGCCCGTGCCGCGCGCCATTCCGGGGCGCCCCTCTGCCCGACTAGTCGATCCCCACCGGCCACAGGTGCACCGGCTCGCCGCCCCGCATCAGCTCGGCGTACCGGCGGGTCGTGGCCGCCAGCGCCGCGTCCCGGTCGAGGCCGGACGCCAGCGCCTGGTGGAAGGTGTCGGCCTGCCAGGACGCGCCGTTGACCCGCCGTCGGCACCGCTCCTCGATGACCCCGAGGTAGAAGTCGCGGTCGGCCGGCTCGACGTGCCACGCGTCGAGCCCGGCCGCGGCCAGCGGCAGCAGTTCGTCGAGGACGAGTCGTACGGCCGGTACGGCGGCCACCCCGCCCGAACGGCCCGGGCGCGGCCAGCGCAGCTCCGCCTCGATGCCGTGGCGGCACGCGGTGTCGAAGTTCGCGGCGGCGTCCTCGAAGGGCAGCCGCTTCCAGACCGGCCGGGTGTCCTCGGCCAGCGCCCGCACCAGGCCGTAGTAGAAGGCCGCGTTGGCGACGACGTCGGTGACGGTCGGCCCGGCCGGCAGCACCCGGTTCTCCACCCGCAGATGCGGGACGCCGTCGACCCAGCCGTACACCGGCCGGTTCCAGCGGTACACGGTCCCGTTGTGCAGGACGAGCTCCTGCAACCGTGGCACCCCGCCCTGGTCCAGGACCCGGAGCGGGTCCTCCTCGTCGCAGATCGGCAGCAGCGGGGGAAAGTACCGGAGGTTCTCCTCGAAGAGGTCGTACGCGGAGTCCACCCACCGCTCCCCGAACCAGGTCCGGGGCCGCACCCCCTGCGCCTGGAGCTCCGGCGGCCGGGTGTCCGTGGCCTGGGTGAACAGCGGCGGCCGGGACTCGCGCCACAGCTCGCGGCCGAAGAGGAACGGCGAGTTGGCGCCGACGGCGATCTGGACCGCCGTCACGGCCTGCGCCGCGTTCCACACCGCGGCGAACCGCGCGGGCGTGACCTGGAGGTGCAGCTGCACGGAGGTGCAGGCGGCCTCGGGCACGATCGACGTGGCCGTGCAGGTCAGCCGCTCCACGCCGTGGATGTCGAGGGTGAAATCCTCTCCCCGGGCGGCGACGATCTGGTCGTTGAGGAGGGTGTAACGATCGACGTCGGAGAGGTTCTCGGAGACGAGATCATCCTGTGCCAGCGTCGGCAGAATTCCGATCATGACGACGCCCGCGTCGAGTTCGTGGGCCTTGCGGTCGGCATATCCCAGACCGGCCCTGAGTTCCTCCGCGAGCCGGTCGAAAACGCGCCCGCCGAGCCGGTGCGGGGCGATGTTCACTTCGAGGTTGAACATTCCCAGTTCCGTCTGGAAATCCGGGCTCGCGATGCGATCCAGGACAGCCCCATTCACCATCCTGGGCATGCCGTCGGCGCCCACGAGATTGAGTTCGATCTCCAGGCCCATCAGATTCCTCGGCCGGTCGAACCTCTTCTCCGCCAGGAGCCGCGCAAGCCCCGCCAGACACTGCTGGAGCTTCCTGCGGTATCGCTGCCGATCGGACAGGCCGAACCCGTCTGCCACGACCTTCTCCCCCATGGGAAGCGTTCCTTCCGATCGGGCGGCCACGGCGACGGCCGCGCGCGTCACGGACGATGATGCCCACACTATTGATCCATAACGCCTGCGGCCCGTCCTCGTTGAACGATAGGCTGGTTCGAGCAATCGCTCGGCACGCCCCACGGGCATCCGGCAATGGACATATTCCCCGAACATATTCAACGAAAGCGGGGAGTCGATATCCGGCCGTCCGCTTCGGTGAAGACCTCGCAGGCAGACGACCGGCACCCGTCACATATACGATGAATCGCCTCAGGAACAAGGCCGGATGAGACCTTGCCCGCAATATCGGCGACCGCTAGCGGAAACACTGCGTGAACACGTCTCGTATAAACTCCGCGGACGAGGCAGAGTGTTGGCACCCGGCCATGGCTTCATGGCCCTTTCGGCCCGGCAGCCCACAGCGCCGTCGTTCCTGCCCACGCATCAACGTGTCTCCTGAGCGAGAGGCGACCCATCATGCTCCGACCCTCCCCGGCCCCCGCGCCGGCCCTGCGCAGTGTCCTCGCGGCCCTCGGTTCCCCCACCGCCGTCCGCGAGGCGCGAACTCCCGCCCTGCGGACGGCCCACGGGCCACTGAGCCCCGAGCTGCCCCTGCCCGTGCACGTCCTCGACGTACGGGACCAGGTCGTCGACGTACGGGACCAGGGAATCCCGTCCGGGCAGGCCCCGCGCACCCGGCTGGCCGGCTGGCGCTTCCTGATCCGGGGCGCCGACCGGGCGGTCGCCGCCGCCGACACCATGCTCACCCCCGACGGCTGGTCCTTCTCGCACTTCTTCGAAGGCCCCTACGTCGCTGCCACCGAACGCGCCCTGCTCCAGGCCGAGGCGCTGCCCACGGCGTACCAGCCGAGGCTGCTGTCCGTACCGGAGTTGTACATGCTGACGCTCTGGCTGCACGGCGACACCGAGGCCGACGGCGCCTCGTCCGCACCCGACCCGGCCGACCTGCTGATCCCGCTCGCCCCGGCACCGCCCGGCATCGCGGCGAACCAGCCCCACCTGGTCGCCGACCTGCTGCCCGTCCTCACGCTGCGGCTGGCTCCCCCACCGCTCTTCGGCACCCCGGCGCCGGCCTGAGCCGGTCCGGGACGAACCACCGTCGCGCCCCGCGGCCGCCGTGGCCGCGGGGCGCCCTGTTGCCCTGGCACCCGCCCCGGAAAGCCTTGCTGTTGCCGAACGTGCGCCTCGAACACCCCTCCCCGTACGGGCTAGCCCACCAGGGCTATCCCGAACCACCCGAAGAGATGGCCCAGTTGAGTTGAACCGCCCGCGCGGGTGATACGTCTTCATGCAGTAGGAAGAGCTGCCGCGAAATACCTGCGGATCGCCGTCCGTAGGGGAACACTGGACCAACCGAACCGACCACGGGGGGCGGCCATGAGCACCGAACCGAGCCGCAGGACGACACACACACTCACCACGACGCAGCGAAAGAACCCATCCATGTGCCAGCACCAGCCTGCCTGTCCCACCGCCGAGTCCGCCGACCGGGAGGCGGCCCGCATGACGGCGCACCACCCGGAGCAGGGCTGGAGCCTGCTGTGCAACGGGGTCCTGCTCTTCGAGGACACCGGTGAACTCCTGCCGGACGGCCAGATCATCGCCCCGCACCGCCCGCTGACGGTGGGCCGCGTGACGACCGCCGCCTGACGCGGGCCGCGCGTCGGGCACGACACGTACGAGGGAACACGCAAGGGCCGGCCCGGAGAAGAACTCTCCGAACCGGCCCTGACTCATGTCCGCACTACTGGTCGTACTCGTCCAGCGGCGGGCAGGAGCAGACGAGGTTGCGGTCGCCGAACGCGCCGTCGATCCGGCGGACCGGCGGCCAGTACTTGTCCGCGGCCGAGACACCGGCCGGGAAGACCGCCTCGTCACGGGTGTACGGGTGGTTCCACTCCCCGCCCAGCGCGGCGGCCGTGTGCGGGGCGTTGGCCAGCGGGTTGTCCCCGGCCGGCCACTCGCCCGACGCGACCTTCTCGATCTCGCCGCGGATCGCGATCATCGTGTCGCAGAAGCGGTCGAGCTCGGTGAGGTCCTCGGACTCGGTCGGCTCGATCATCAGCGTGCCGGCCACCGGGAACGACATCGTCGGCGCGTGGAAGCCGTAGTCGATCAGACGCTTGGCGATGTCGTCGACGCTGACGCCGGTCGCCTTGGACAGCGGGCGCAGGTCGACGATGCACTCGTGGGCGACGAGCCCGGCCGGACCGGTGTAGAGCACCGGGTAGTGCGGCTCCAGGCGCTTGGCGATGTAGTTCGCCGCGAGCACGGCCACCTGCGTGGCGCGCTTGAGCCCCTCGCCACCCATCAGCCGCACGTACGACCAGGAGATCGGCAGGATGCCGGCCGAGCCCCACGGGGCGGCCGAGATCGGGCCGACGCCCGTCTCCGGACCGGCGGTCGGCTGCAGCGGGTGGTTCGGCAGGTACGGGGCGAGGTGCGCGCGCACACCGACCGGGCCGACGCCGGGGCCACCGCCACCGTGCGGGATGCAGAAGGTCTTGTGCAGGTTCAGGTGGGAGACATCGCCGCCGAACTTGCCCGGCTTGGCGAGCCCGACCAGCGCGTTGAGGTTGGCGCCGTCGACGTACACCTGACCGCCGGCCTCGTGCACCTCGGCGCAGATGTCGGCGACGTGCTCCTCGAACACACCGTGCGTGGACGGGTAGGTGATCATCAGCACGGACAGCTCGTCGCGGTACTGCGCGATCTTCGCGCGCAGGTCCTCGACGTCGACCTCGCCGTCGTCGGCGGTCTTGACGACGACGACCTTCATGCCGGCCATCACGGCGGAGGCGGCGTTGGTGCCGTGCGCCGAGGACGGGATCAGGCAGACGGTGCGCTGCTCGTCGCCGTTGGCACGGTGGTAGGCGCGGACGGCCAGCAGACCGGCCAGCTCGCCCTGCGAACCGGCGTTGGGCTGGATCGACACCTTGTCGTAGCCGGTGACCTCGGCGAGACGCTCCTCCAGCTCGGTGATGAGCGTGAGGTAGCCCTGGGCCTGCTCGATGGGGGCGAAGGGGTGGATCTGGCCGAACTCCGGCCAGGTCACCGGCTCCATCTCGGTGGTCGCGTTCAGCTTCATGGTGCAGGAGCCGAGCGGGATCATGCCGCGGTCGAGCGCGTAGTCACGGTCGGCGAGCTTGCGCAGGTAGCGCAGCATCGACGTCTCGGACCGGTGCGCGTGGAAGACCGGGTGGGTGAGGTACGCGTCGGTGCGCAGCACCCCGGCGGGCAGCGCGTCCTCGGTCGCGGCGTCCAGGGCCTCGATGTCGGCGACGACACCGAAGGCGGCCCAGACGGCGGCGACCTGCGCGCGCCCGGTGGTCTCGTCGCAGGAGACCGACACGTGGTCGGCGTCGACGAGGTACAGGTTGACGCCGGCCTCGCGGGCGGCGGCGACGGCCTCGGCGGCCCGGCCGGGCACGCGGACGGTGACGGTGTCGAAGAAGCTGGCGTGGACCACCTCGACGCCACCGGCGCGAAGGCCCTCGGCGAGGACGGAGGCGTACCGGTGCACCCGCTGGGCGATCTGCTTCAGCCCGTCCGGCCCGTGGTAGACGGCGTACATGCCGGCCATGACGGCGAGCAGGACCTGTGCGGTGCAGATGTTGCTGGTGGCCTTCTCGCGGCGGATGTGCTGCTCGCGGGTCTGCAGGGCCAGGCGGTACGCCCTGTTGCCGTCGGCGTCGACGGAGACGCCGACGAGGCGGCCGGGCAGCGAGCGGGCGTGCTTGTCCTGGACGGCCATGTACCCGGCGTGGGGCCCGCCGAAGCCCATGGGCACACCGAAGCGCTGCGTCGTACCGACGGCGATATCGGCCCCAAGAGCACCGGGCGAGGTGAGCAGGGTAAGAGCGAGCAGGTCGGCGGCGACGGTGACGATCGCGCCGAGCTCGTGGGCCGCGTCGATGAGCGGCTTGATGTCACGGACGGCACCGGAGGCGCCGGGGTACTGCAGGAGCACACCGAAGACACCGCGCTCGGCGATCTCGGCCGGGATGCCCTCGCTGAGATCGGCGACGACGACCTCGACACCGGTCGGCTCGGCGCGGGTCTCGATGACGGCGATGGTCTGCGGCAGGGCGTCGGCGTCGATGAGGAAGACACCGTTCTTGACCTTGCCGACCCGGCGGGAGAGCGCCATGGCCTCGGCGGCCGCGGTGCCCTCGTCGAGGAGGGAGGCGCCGGAGGTCGGCAGCCCGGTGAGGTCGGCGACCATCGTCTGGAAGTTGAGCAGCGCCTCGAGACGACCCTGGGAGATCTCGGGCTGGTACGGCGTGTAGGCCGTGTACCAGGCGGGGTTCTCCATGACGTTCCGCAGGATCACGGGCGGCGTGAAGGTCCCGTAGTACCCGAGCCCGATCATCGGGGCGAGAACCTGGTTACGGTCGGCGAGCTCACGCAGCTCGGCGAGGACCTGGGCCTCGGTGCGCGCAGCCGGCAGGCCGAGGGCCTCGGCGTTCTTGATCACGTCCGGCACGGCGGCGGCCGTGAGCTCGTCGAGGGAGCCGTAGCCGACCTGCGCGAGCATCTTGGCCCGGGCTTCGGCGTCGGGCCCGATGTGCCGCTGCTCGAACGGGATGCCCTGTTCGAGTTCGGAGAGCGAAATGCGGTGGGCGGTCATGTACGGAGGCCTCCTGGTCGTCACGACCTGCGAGGGGCACCACGGCGCGGGTACCCGGACGGCCTCCCCCTCTGTCATCTCAACCTGAGAGCTTCACCGGCACGCCAAAGGCACGCCGGTTTTCACCGTCGGTGAGAGCGGACGCCGTCGGACCTCCGCTCTGCTTTCCAGAGTGACCTCGTCCATGCGGTACAGGTGCCTGAGAGATTCCGGGGAGGATTTGCTCCTTCGGCGCCTCCGAAAGGTTTCTCCGGAGGACTCTCCCGCACAGGGTCGACAGCCACAGCCAGCCTACCAGCGCGGTTGCGACTTCCATCGCTCAAGTGGCCGACATCCCAGATGTGCACTTTCGTAGTCCTTGTAGAGCAGTTGCGACCTGTTGGAGGGACCGTGCAGACCGACATCGATCCGCGCAGCCTGATCGGCCGCAAGGCGTTCGACCGCAACGGACACAAGATCGGCACCGTGGACGAGGTGTACCTGGACGATGCGACGGGCGTCCCCGAATGGGCGGCGGTCCGCACGGGCCTCTTCGGCCGGGACGCGTTCGTCCCCCTGGAGCCGAGCGAACTGATCGGTGACGGCCTCCACATCCCGTACGAACGCGCCCTGATCAAGGACGCCCCCGACTTCGGCGTAGGCCGCCACTTGTCTCCGGAACAGGAACTCCAGCTCTACCGCCACTACAACCTGGCCCTCCCCCCAGCTCCCCCACCGGACCACGACTTCGGCCACCTGGCAGGCCAGGAGGAAACGTAGACAAGCCGCACGGGCGATGCGGGCGAAGACACCAGGCCGGCCGAAGGCCGGGCGCCCGCCCCGCCTTGCCCTCCCGCGCCAGCCGCCGACGGCGCGCAACCCCCACCAGGATGACCCGCACCTCTGCTCTCCCAGCCGCACGGGCGGTGCGGGTGGGAACACCAGCCCGGCCGGCGGCCGGGCGCACGCGCTAGGCGACCGCCGCCGTACCCTCCCCGCCGCCCCCCACCAGCGGCAGCGCCTCGCTCGCCGCCAGCTCCGGATCGTCGACGAGGAACGTCCGCACCCGCCCCGGCGCCGACCCCGGCTCCTCGAAGCGGACGGTGACCCGCCCCACCCCGCTCCCCTGCACCCACCCAGCCCCGAACACGGCGTGCCGTACGTCGTGCCCGGGCGCCCATCTCCGCTCGGCGGCCGTCACCGGCTCCTCCGCCTCCGGAGCGACCTCGGGCACCGGCGCCTCCCCCGCCGAGGCGCCCGAAACCCCGGCCCCCACCACACCCCCCACCTCCGCTGCCGCCTCCGCCTGCGCGAACAAATCCTCCTGCGTGTAGTCCGCCAGGCCACTCACCCCCACCCCCAGCAACCGCACCCCGCCCGTGGTGTCCACCCCCTCCAGCAACCGCCCCGCCGCCTCCCGCACCACCAGCGGATCGTCCGTGGGCCCCCGCAACGTCTCCGAGCGCGTCAGCGTCGAGAAGTCGAAGCGCCGCACCTTGAGCACGATCGTCCGCCCCGAGTGCCCCGAAGCTCGCAGCCGCCCCACGCACCGCTCGGCCAGCCGCTCCACCTCGACCCGGATCCGCACCCGGTCGTGCAGGTCCACGTCGAACGTGTCCTCGACCGACACCGACTTCGCGTCCCTCTCGGCCACCACGGGCCGGTCGTCGTACCCCTGGGCCATCCTGTACAGGGAGGCCCCGTGCGCCCGCCCCAGCAGCCGTACAAGCTCGTCCTCGCCCGCTTCCGCGAGGTCGGACACCGTCGTCATCCCGGCCCGCCGCAGATGCTCCCCCGTGGCCGGCCCGACCCCCGGCAGGATCCGCACCGACTTGGGCCCCAGCAGCTCCCGCTCGGTCCCCGGCTCCATGAGCACCAGGCCGTTGGGCTTCGCCTCCTCGGAAGCGATCTTGGCGATCATCTTCGACCCCGCCAGCCCCACCGACCCCGACAGCCCCGTGGTCGCGAGAATGTCCCTGCGCAGCCGCTCACCGGCCTCCCGCGCGCTCCGGCTGTCGTCCGCCACACCCCCGGCTTCCAGGTCCACGAAGGCCTCGTCCAGGCTCAGCGGCTCCACAAGCGGCGAAAGCCGCCCGAGCAGCTCCATGACCTGCTCGCTGATCGACCGGTAGAAGGCGAAGCGCGGCACAAGGTAGGCGGCATTGGGCGCGAGCCGCCGCGCCTGCGCCATCGGCATCGCGGAGTGCACGCCGAAACGCCGCGCCTCGTACGACGCCGTGGCCACGACCCCACGCGGTCCCAGCCCACCCACGACCACCGGTTTTCCGCGCAGACTCGGCTTGGCCGCCTGCTCGGCGGCCGCGAAGAAGGCATCCATGTCGAGATGCAGAATCGTCGGCGCGGCTCTCACAACTCCGATGCTGCCCTACGCCACTGACAACCGACCGTACTCACGCACACCCGCGCCACAGAGAGGCGCGTGCCCAGCACGCGCCGAGAACAGACCCACCCCGGACGGGACCGCTCAAACCGCCCGATCGCGCCGCCGCCGCGCGAGCTCGTCGCCCGGGTTGTGCCCGATGAGGGTCTCGCCGGTGTCGATCCGCTCACCGTGCAGCTGCGACAGCGCCGCCTCCACGTCCCGCCAGACCACGCCCACGGCGATACCGAAGACACCCTGGCCACCCTGGAGCAGGTCCACGACCTCGTCCGGCGAGGAGCACTCGTACACCGTCGCGCCGTCGCTCATCAGGGTCATCCGCTCCAGATCGCGGAAACCACGGGCCCGCAGGTGCTGGACGGCGGCCCGGATGTTCTGCAGCGCCACCCCGGTGTCGAGGAAACGCTTGACGATCTTGAGAACGACGACGTCACGGAAGCTGTAGAGCCGCTGCGTCCCCGACCCGTACGCGGGCCGCACGCTCGGCTCGACGAGCCCGGTCCGGGCCCAGTAGTCCAATTGGCGGTAGGTGATCCCCGCCGCCGCGCACGCGGTCGGCCCCCGGTACCCCACCGTGTCCGACTCGTCCGCCCCGAAGTCGCCCACACTGCCGTGAAGCGGATACGGACCGCTTTCCTCGGGCGCGCGCCCGAGGGAGCCCCCTGCCGTACCGTCGCCGCTGCTCATCACGCCGACCCTCCGTCCTTGACCTGCCCACACGAAGGTAGGCAGTCACTTGGGGTGCGTCAACGATCGCCACACTGGGCACGCCGAGTGATAATCACCCTGAGAGTGGTTTCCCGTGTCCCTCTCCGGGGAAAGGCTATCCGAATGCGCTGACGGCGCCCCGCAGACGACGCCGGACCAAGCCCGCCGGCCACCAGCCACCCAGCGGCCGGCCACCGACTTTCGGCCATTCGGTACCGGTTACCGGCTACTGGCTGCTGGACCCGAAGTCCTCCGGGGAGATCTGGTCGAGGAACTCGCGGAACTTCTCCACCTCGTCCTCCTGCTCGTCCGGAATCGCGATACCGGCGTCGTCCAGCACGCCGTCACTGCCGAAGATCGGCGTCCCGGTGCGCAGGGCCAGCGCTATCGCGTCGGACGGCCTGGCGCTCACCTCGACACCGCTGGCGAAGACCAGCTCCGCGTAGAAGACACCTTCACGGAGATCGGTGATGCGGACCTCGGTGAGCTCCTGGCCCACCGCCTCAAGGACGTCCTTGAACAGGTCGTGCGTCAGCGGCCTGGCAGGGGCCATGCCCTGCTGGGCGAAGGCGATCGCGGTCGCCTCCCCCGGTCCGATCCAGATGGGGAGGTACCGATCGCCTCCCACTTCACGCAGGAGCACGATCGGCTGGTTGGAGGGCATTTCCACCCGGACACCCACAACGTCGAGCTCGTTCACACAGCAACCCTAGGACGTGCCCGACCGGTTTGGGTAGTCGGGGCCCCACAAGATCACTGCAGCCGGAGCCCCAGCGCGGTCTGGACCAGTGCCGCGTGCAGCCGTACGGAGAGCCCGGCGAGCTCCTTCGCGGTGGCCTCCGCATGGGCTCTGGTCTGCGGGTTACGGTGCCGCCGCAGCGGCGCCACCATCTGCTCGACGAGCCCCGCCTCCCGGTCGGCGGCCGCTTTGACCGCCCGGAGATGTCGCGGCTCCAGACCGAATCTCCCCAGATCCGCGACAAGTCTGGCGACAGTCACCGCCTCGGCGTCGTACCCGCCCTCGGGCCCCGGAGCGATGAGTCCGTACGACTCCCACTCCACGAGCTCCTCCTCCGTCACCTCCGCGGCGGCCAGCAGCTCGGCCCGCCCCACACGCGCGGCGGTCGGACGGTCACCGTCCGCATCCCATGCGCCGACCGCGTCGCCCAGCAGATCCCGCTGGGGGCTGGGAGAGGGAAGCTTGATCTGCTCACCCCGGGCGAGGGCGTCGAGATGCTCCCGGATGACCTTCAGCGGAAGATAGTGATCACGCTGCATCCGCAGGATCTGAGCGAGCCGCTCGACGTCCTGCGGGCTGAACTTCCGGTACCCGGAGGCCGTGCGCCGGGGCTCGACGAGCCCCTCGGCCTCCAGGAACCGGATCTTCGAGATGGTCACTTCGGGAAACTCGTCCCGCAGCTGATTCAGCACCGTCCCGATGCTGACCAGCCGGTCGCCCGCGGTGGCGGTGCGGTGACCGGCACCGCCCGTCGGTGTTCGCAGCATGGACCTTCCCTGAAGAGTTCCCGATGCGTCACATGCCTCGCTGGCTCGAGTAGAAGACCAGCCGGTACTTGCCGATCTGTACCTCGTCGCCGTTGGACAGAACGACCGAGTCGATCGGCTCACGGTTGACGTACGTGCCGTTGAGGCTGCCGACGTCGGCGACGGTGAAGCTGCCGTCCTGCGCCCGCCGGAACTCCACGTGACGCCGCGACACGGTGACGTCGTCGAGGAAGATGTCGCTCTGCGGGTGGCGGCCGGCCGTGGTCAGCTCGCTGTCCAGCAGGAAGCGGCTGCCCGAGTTCGGTCCCCGGCGCACCACCAGGAGCGCCGAACCGGCCGGCAGCGCCTCGACGGCCGCCAGCGCCTCGGGCGACAGGTTCGGCAGCTGCGTCTGACCGGTGACCTCGGCGTCGTACGCCTCGAGACCGGAGATCGAGATCGTCGACGTCGTCTCGGACGCGCGCTCCACGTTCGCCCCGCCCCGCAGCGGCGTGCCGCAGTGGGAGCAGAAACGGCTGTCCGCGGCATTGCGGTGACCGCACCTCGTACACACCGGCATGGACGCGTCCTCCCGCCGCGGCTGACCCGCGGAGGTCTGGGTCGCGTACGGGTCGGGGGTGAACCCTCCACCCGTACTTGAGGTTGATGGTTCCCCGAAACCTATGCGCCCGGCACCGGCAGGGTCAACAGACGACGCGCCCTGGCCGCCGACCTCGTCACGGAAGAGCGGGCGCTCGCTACCCTGCTCCTCCTCACTCTGGGCGTGGCGCGGCGCGCGGTGCTTGGCGTTGCCGCCGTCCTCGCGTGCGCTCTTGCCGAACAACTTCGCAAAAAAACTCACGGGCGATTCCCCTTGACCGAAACAGACCCGCCCGTGGGGCAGGACGAACCCTGAATGAACACACCTGCCGACCCGGACATCCTCACAACGTCCGTATCCACCCGACAGTTTCCACCACGCACCACCCTTGTGGTGCGGCGACCCCCCGCAACGCCATCCCCATGTCGCGCGGCTGCCATGTGCCCCCGCCTCACTGCGAGGACGACTGAGCGTAGTCAGGCCGCTTCGCAGGTCGCAAGGCATCCACGACGATCTTCTGGGACCGGGCCACGGTCGCGGTGGCCTGCTCCTTCTCCAGCGTCTGGACGACTCCACCGGGGATGTTGAGCGCGGGCTCGAGATCCTCGGGCTTGCCGATGACCTTGAAGACGTACGGAGCGGTCACCTTCGTTCCATCGATCTCTATGTCACCGCCACTTCCTGTGAAGTAGCTGTCAGCGACGACCCGTACGTCGTTGATCTGGATCGCCTCGGCGCCGGCGGCACGCAGCTCCTGGATCGCGTCGAGCAGCATGTCCGACTCGACCGCGGCGGCGGCCCCACGGATCGTCAGGGTGATCCCCGGCCCCTCCGCGGCGACGGTTCCGGCCAGAATGCCGAGCTGCCGCTCCTTCTCCTGGGTCTGCTTGCGCGCCTCCTCGGCCTGGTCCGAGCTGGACTCCAGCTCCGAGCGCTGCGTCTCCAGGCGCGCCTTCTCGTCCTCCAGGCGCTGCGTGCGGTCGTCGAGCTCGTCGAGGATCCGAACCAGGTCCTCCTGGCGTGCCCCGCGCAGCGCGCTGTTGTCGCTGGTGGAACGGACTTGGATGGCGAGGCCGAGGCCGAGGACGAACAGCAGCACGGCGACGATGAGTTGGGCCCGGCTCACACGCGGCGGCCACAGCCCTGCGGCCAGCCGCTGCCGCCCGGTCAGCTGCGGCTCGGGCGCGGCCGGCGGCGGCCCGGCGGGCGGCGTCGCGGAGGCCGCCCGGTCCTCGTTCGAGTTGCCAGGCATGTCCGCGTTCTTCGAGTTGTCCGAGTTCTTCGGGTTCTCCGGGTTCTCCGGGCTGCCCGGCGTCACGTCGTCGCTCATCGGTGTCACGCCCGGAAGACGTGCCGCCGGATGGCGGCGGCGTTGGAGAAGATGCGGATGCCGAGCACGACGACCACACCCGTCGACAGCTGCGCACCGACGCCCAGCTTGTCGCCGAGGAAGACGATCAGCGCGGCGACCACCACGTTGGACAGGAAGGAGACCACGAAGACCTTGTCGACGAAGATCCCGTCGAGCATGGCCCGCAGACCACCGAAGACCGCGTCCAGGGCGGCGACCACGGCGATCGGAAGATAGGGCTCGACCACCGCCGGAACCTCGGGACGGACCAACAGTCCGACCACGACTCCCACGATCAGGCCCAGTACGGCGATCAAGATGTGCCCTTCCCTGTGTCGGCCGTGGCCCGCCCGGTGGCGTCGGCCGCCCCGGCTCCCCTCGGCACTGCTGTACGTACGATCAGGCTCGGCGCGGCCGGCAGACGCACCTCGGTCTCGGCCGAGATGCTGGTACGGATCCCGAAGTTCTCCTGCAGCGCGTGCAGATACTGCCCGTCGGCGCTGTCCTGGAACGCGGTGCTCAGCCGCTGCCCGTCCCCCACCGCGAGCACCGTGTACGGCGGCACCAGCGGCTTGTTGTCGACCAGTATGGCGTCGCCCGCCGCCCGGATCGCGGACAGCGACGTCAAGCGCTGGCCGTTGATCGCGACGGCCTCGGCACCCGACTCCCACAGTCCGTTGACGACCCGCTGCATGTCACGGTCGCGGACCCGGCCGGTGTCGGAGAACCCGCTGCTCTCCCGGGGACCCCCGCCACCGCTGTCGGTGTCCTTGGCGTCGTCGACCACGAGCCTCACACCGGGACCGCGTACAGGCGTCGCGCCCGAGAGCAGCGCCACCAGCTCGGCCTGGTCACCACCGTGCTGTTCGAGCGCCTTACGCTGCCGGTCCCCGACCTCGACGCGGATCTTCTCGACGTCCTCCTCCAGCCTGTCGGCCGCGGTGGTCTCCGCCTCGATCCGGTCGATGAGCTCCTGCCGCTCCTTGGCCACGACGGGCGCCGAGATACGCGCCTCGGCCGCACCCACGGTCACCACGGCGGCGGCCAGGACGAGGCCCGCCGCGAGCCCCAGCTTGGCCCGGAGCGTACGAGGAAGCCCGCCGCCCTCGGCGGCGCGCCGGGCCGAGGCCTCGGCATAGCCGTCGTCGAGCGCGTGGTCCATCACGTTGGTCAGCAGCGACATGGACGCGTCCGGACGCGCGGGTGGGGTTCCGGTGCTCCGAACGGGGTGCTGCTGCGACATGCCGCACATCGTCGCACGTCGGCGGTGCTACCGCCGAATGGCCCCACCGATGAACCGGGCGGTGTCCCACGGACACCACCCGGCTCACCCGTCCCGTCGCTTCAGTGACCTGCGCTCTCGACCACGTTCGACCACTCGTCGAGCAGGGCCTGCGCCGAGGTGTCGTCGGGACCCTCCGCCCACAGATGGGTGACGGCCTCGGCCGGGTCGGGCAGCACCATCACCCACCGCCCGTCGGCCTCGACGACCCGTACGCCGTCGGTGGTGTCCACGGACCGCTCACCGGCCGCCTCCACCACCCGGCGCATCACGAGCCCCTTCACGGCCCACGGCGTCGCGACGTCCCGTTTCAGGACGTGCGCCCGTGGGATACGGGCATCGATCTGGCTCAGCGTGAGCTGGGTCCGCGCCACCAGACCGATGAGCCGTACGAACGCGGCGGCACCGTCGAAGACGCTGCTGAACTCCGGAATGATGAAGCCGCCCCGGCCGTCACCGCCGAAGATCGTCGACTCCTCACGGCCGACTCTCGTCAGATCGTCCGGCGAGGTCGTCGTCCACTCCACCTGCGTGCCGTGGTACGCGGCGACCTGCTCGGCGATCCGCGTGGTCGTCACAGGCAGCGCCACCCGCCCCGAGCGCCGCTCGGCGGCCACCAGATCGAGCATGACCAGGAGCGAGCGGTCGTCCTCGATGATCCGGCCCCGCTCGTCGACGAGCGACAGCCGCTCACCCACCGGGTCGAATCGCACCCCGAACGCGGCGCGCGCCGAGGCGACGATCTCCCCGAGCCGCACGAGCCCGGCACGCCGGGTCTCCACCGACTCCGTGGGCCGCGACTCGTCAAGCCCCGGGTTGATCGTCAGCGAGTCCACCTGCAGCCGGCCGAGCAGGCTCGGCAGAACGAGCCCCGCACTGCCGTTGGAGGCGTCCACGACGACCTTGAGACCGGCCTCGGCGATGCCCGAGGTGTCGACGTTCCGCAGCAGAGAGCCGGTGTACGAGTCGAAGACGCTCGCCGGGAACGAGAGGTCGCCGATCTCGCCCGGGAAGGCCCGCCGGTACTCCTGACGTGCGAAGACCCGGTCCAGCTTGCGCTGCCCGGCCTGCGAGAGATCCGCTCCCCGCTCGTCGAAGAACATGATGTCCACGGAGTCCGGCACACCGGGCGAGGTCCGCAGCATGATCCCGCCCGCACTTCCCCGGGCGGTCTGCTGACGCGCGACCGGCAGCGGTACGTTCTCCAGGTCGCGTACGTCGATGGCACTGGCCTGCAGCGCCGAGATCACGGCCCGTTTCAGGGCACGAGCGCCACGGGAGTGGTCACGCGCGGTGGTGACCGTAGCGCCCTTCTTCAATGTCGTGGCGTACGCCCCCGCGAGCCGTACGGCCAGCTCGGGGGTGATCTCCACGTTGAGGATCCCGGAGACTCCACGCGCTCCGAAGAGGTGCGCCTGACCGCGCGACTCCCAGATGACGGACGTGTTGACGAAGGCACCGGCCTCGATGGTCTTGAACGGATAGACCCGGACGTTGCCCTGAACGATCGATTCCTCACCGACCAGGCACTCGTCCCCGATGACCGCCCCGTCCTCGATCCGGGCCGCCCGCATGACGTCGGTGTTCTTGCCGATGACACAGCCGCGGAGATTGCTCTGCTGCCCGATGTAGACGTTGTCGTGGACGACGGCCTTGTGCAGGAACGCGCCGCTCTTGACGACGACGTTCGACCCGATGACGGTGTGCTCACGCACCTCCGCGCCGGCCTCGACCTTGGCGTAGTCGCCGATGTACAGCGGCCCGCGCAGGACGGCGTCGGGGTGCACCTCCGCGCCCTCCGCGACCCACACGCCGGGCGAGATCTCGAATCCGTCGAGCTCGACCTGGACCTTGCCTTCGAGCACGTCGGCCTGCGCCTTGACGTAGCTCTCGTGGGTACCGACGTCCTCCCAGTAGCCCTCGGCGACATAGCCGTAGATGGGCTTGCCTTCCTTCATGAGCTGAGGAAAGACGTCACCCGACCAGTCCACCGAGACGTCGGCCTGGACGTAGTCGAAGACCTCGGGCTCCATGACGTAGATGCCCGTGTTCACGGTGTCCGAGAAGACCTGCCCCCAGGTGGGCTTCTCCAGGAACCGCTCGACCTTGCCCTCCTCGTCCACGATCGTGATGCCGAATTCCAGCGGATTGGGCACACGGGTCAGACAGACGGTGACCAGGGCGCCCTTCTCCTTGTGGAAGGCGATCAGGTCGGTGAGGTCGAAGTCGGTGAGTGCGTCCCCCGAGATGACGACGAAGGCATCATCCTTCAATGCCTCCTCGGCGTTCTTCACACTGCCTGCGGTGCCGAGCGGTTTCTCCTCGTTGGCATACGTGAGCTCCATTCCGAGCTCTTCACCGTCACCGAAGTAGTTCCTGACCAGAGAGGCGAGAAACTGCACGGTGACGACGGTCTCGGTGAGTCCGTGCCTCTTGAGCAGTCGCAGGACATGCTCCATGATCGGCCGGTTGGCCACCGGCAGGAGAGGCTTGGGCATGCTCGAGGTCATGGGGCGAAGTCGAGTTCCTTCGCCACCGGCCATCACGACGGCCTTCATGTCGGAAGCGTCCTCCTTGAAGAGACGACGGTCCTGCCGACTTCACCTGCCCGCTCACTGGCATCGGGCGTCCTCGTCCTGCCGGCGACACTGCACGGCACAAGGACAGGCGGCTCAATCGGCCGATGTATCCGCCTTCACGAGTCGACGGACCTGGACCACGTAGAGGATCCCTGCCCACCAATACAGAGTTGTACCCCATCCGGCGAAGGCCCACCCGAAAACTTCGGCGAGTGACGAAAGCCAGCCCGTTCCGTCACTGAGCAGCAGCAGGGGGAACGCGTACATCAAGTTGAAAGTGGCAGCTTTACCCAGGAAGTTCACCTGCGGCGGCGGATACCCGTGCCGCCGGAGGATTCCCACCATGACCAGCAACATCAGCTCGCGGGCGAAAAGGGCGACGGTCAGCCAGAGCGGCAGGATCTCGCGCCAGGTCAGCCCGATGAGGGTGGAAACGATGTAGAGCCGGTCGGCGGCGGGGTCGAGCAGCCGGCCAAGGCTGCTGATCTGGTTCCAGCGCCGCGCGAGCTTCCCGTCGAGATAGTCGCTGACGCCACTGAGCATCAGGACGAGCAGAGCCCAGCCATCACTGTTGGGGCCGCCGAAGACAGGGCGGAGAATCAGCCACAGGAAGAGCGGCACACCCACGAGGCGAGCCATGCTCAGGATGTTGGGGATGGTGAGGACCCGGTCCGTCTGAACGCGAGTCTCCTGGACCTCCACCCGGGGGCCTCCTGTGGGAACGTGCCAATGATGCCCCCTGACCTTACCCTCAGCCACGACGACCAGGTGCACAGGGGTCGACCACCTGTTCCTGAACGCAAAAATGCCTCAACCCCCGGACAAGGTCCAGGGGTTGAGGCTAAAAATTGTTCGGCGGCGTCCTACTCTCCCACAGGGTCCCCCCTGCA
>NZ_JBSGWV010000079.1:3532-19037 GCF_053609105.1 Streptomyces sp. NPDC054975 | reverse complement strand
GGGTTGTTCTGGGTCCTGGGTGGGGCGACGGGCCCGGGGGGGCGCCGCTCCAGCGCCCACACGCGGGCAGACACGCTGCAGCGCCCACACGCGGGCAGACACGCTGCAGCGCCCGCACAAGGGCAGACAGAAGGGCGGCCACCCCCTGACAGGGTGGCCGCCCTTTCGTCGCCTCAGGCCCGCTTCCAGGCCCTCGGCGCCTGTGCCTACAGGCTTACTTACCCTTGGCGGCTTCCTTGAGCTTCGAGCCCGCGGAGACCTTCACGCTGTAGCCGGCCGGGATGTTGATCGGGTCGCCGGTCTGCGGGTTACGAGCGGTGCGAGCGGCACGGTGGGTGCGCTCGAAGGTCAGGAAGCCGGGGATGGTGACCTTCTCGTCGCCCTTGGCGACGACCTCGCCGACGGTCTCGGCGAGAGCGGCCAGCACGGCGTCGGCGTCCTTGCGGGTCACCTCGGCGCGGTCGGCCAGGGCGGCCACCAGCTCACTGCGGTTCATGTTGTTACTCCCGTGTTCTTCTTGCCTGTGAGGCGTGCCACGCGGCGGAGCCGCATGTGGGCACAGCGATGCCGATGCTGCCAGGGCCCTCGGACAGTCCCCGGACCCGGGTCTGCTGACAGACCCTCGCGCCCGAATAGGCATCCTGCCCCCACCAGCGGCGGGAACGCCAATCCGGCACCCCCTGGGGTCACACGAAAAGCGCCACGACCTGGGGCGTGGTGACGTTCCGTCGACTCCGCCGAAACTCTTTGGAGCCGAAGAGCCATCCTAGAGGCGGGTTTACGGCCCCGCGACTCGCGACGCGCCGGTCGCGGGGGCGGACATGGGGCCGCTCACGGCCCCACGCCGCCCTGACGAGGCTCCGTCAGAGCCCGTTCGTCCCGTTGTCCACACCCGCGCCGGCGGCCTTCGCCGCCGTGCGGACGGCGCCCGCGACGGCTCCCGCGACCTTGTCGTTGAAGACCGACGGGATGATGTAGTTCGGGTTCAGCTCGTCCTCGGTGACGACGTCGGCGAGCGCGGAGGCGGCGGCCAGCATCATCTCCGTGTTGACCGTGCGGGACTGCGCGTCCAGCAGACCGCGGAAGACGCCCGGGAAGACCAGCACGTTGTTGATCTGGTTGGGGAAGTCCGAGCGGCCGGTGGCCACGACGGCGGCCGTCTGACGGGCGACCGCCGGGTCCACCTCGGGGTCCGGATTCGCGAGCGCGAACACGATCGCGTTGTCCGCCATGGCGGCGACGTCGTCCGCGCCGAGCAGGTTCGGGGCCGAGACGCCGATGAAGACGTCCGCGCCGACCACGGCCTGCTTGAGGGTGCCGGTGACGCCCTCGGGGTTGGTGTTGTCGGCGATCCAGCGCAGCGGGGTGCCCGGCGCGGCCTCGACGAGGTCCTCGCGTCCGGCGTGCACGACGCCGTGGATGTCGGCGACGACGGCGTGCTTGACGCCCGCCGCGATGAGCAGCTTCAGGATGGCCGTACCGGCCGCGCCCGCGCCGGACATGACGACCCGTACGTCCCCGATGCTCTTGCCCACCACGCGCAGCGCGTTGGTCAGGGCGGCGAGGACGACGATCGCGGTGCCGTGCTGGTCGTCGTGGAAGACGGGGATGTCCAGGGCCTCGCGCAGCCGCGCCTCGATCTCGAAGCAGCGGGGGGCGGAGATGTCCTCCAGGTTGATGCCCGCGAAGCCGGGGGCGATCGCCTTGACGATCTCGACGATCGCGTCGGTGTCCTGGGTGTCCAGGCAGATCGGCCAGGCGTCGATGCCGGCGAAGCGCTTGAAGAGGGCCGCCTTGCCCTCCATGACGGGCAGGGCGGCCTTGGGGCCGATGTTGCCGAGGCCGAGGACGGCGGAGCCGTCCGTCACGACTGCGACGGAGTTGCGCTTGATGGTGAGGCGGCGGGCGTCCTCGGGGTTCTCGGCGATCGCCATGCACACCCGGGCCACGCCCGGGGTGTAGATCATGGAGAGGTCGTCACGGTTGCGGATGGGGTGCTTGGACGCCATCTCGATCTTGCCGCCGAGGTGCATCAGGAACGTACGGTCGGAGACCTTGCCGAGGACGACACCCTCGATGGTGCGCAGCTGCGCGACGATCTCGTCGGCGTGCGCGGTGGAGCTCGCGGCGATGGTGACGTCGATCCGGAGCTTCTCGTGGCCGGAGGCGGTCACGTCGAGGCCGGTGACGGAACCGCCGTGGGACTCCACCGCCGTGGTGAGCTGGGAGACCGCGGTTCCGCTGGCGGGAACCTCCAGCCGGACCGTCATCGAGTACGAGACGCTGGGCGCCGTTGCCATGGCCGAGTTCCTCTGCTTTCCCTGAGCTTCGTTGCTACGCCGCCCCGGCTGGTTGCCCGGCGGCGCCCTCCGATCGTCGCACCTACCCGCCGGTAGCAGGTAATGCGGTCATTTCGTTTTCGGAAAGTAGTTTCCACCATACGAGAACCCATGGGGAAACAGAAGAGGCCCGCGATCACCCGGGGGTGACGCGGACCTCTTCTGTATGTACGTACAAGGTGGCACCGACCCGCCATGCTCGCCTCGCGGCAAGTGGTCCCTCTAAGGGACGAAGGTTGGGCCCGGGGGCTTGGATCGAGCCGGTGCCATAGACAGGCTAACAAACCACCCTGGTAAGTGATTCCTGCGACGCAGGTTGACCTGAAATCAGTCCCGGACCGGGCCCGTCAGTCCCTGAGCAGGTCCGGCACTCCGTCCGCGTCCGGCACGTCACGGGCGCCCGAGACCACCGTCAGCTGCTGGGTGGCCCGGGTCAGCGCCACGTACAGGACCCGCAGGCCCGCCGGGGACTCGTCCGCGATCTCCGCGGGCGAGACGACCACGGTGGCGTCGTACTCCAGGCCCTTGGCCTCCAGGGAGCCCAGCGCCACCACCCGGTCCCCGAGCTCGGCCAGCCAGCCGGCGGCCTGCTCGCGGCGGTTCATGGCCACCACGACACCGACCGTTCCGTCCACCCGTTCGAGCAGTCGGCGTGCCTCCGCCCGTACGGTTTCGGCCATGTCGGCCTTGCCGGGCAGAGCCACGAAACGCGGCTCCACGCCGGTCGAGCGGACCGCGCGCGGCGACTCCTTGCCGGGCATGGCGAGGGCCAGCACCTTGGCGGCCAGCTCGGCGATCTCGGCGGGGTTGCGGTAGTTCACGGTCAGCTCGAAGTGGCGGCGCGGCCGGCTGCCGAGCGCCTCGTCGCGGGCCTCGGCGGCCTCGTCCGGGCTCGACCAGGAGGACTGCGCCGGGTCGCCGACGACCGTCCAGGTCGCGGTCCGGCCACGCCGCCCGACCATCCGCCACTGCATGGGCGTCAGGTCCTGGGCCTCGTCGACGATGACGTGCGCGTACTCGGTGCGCTCCGCCGCGAGCCGTTCGGCCCGCTCGCGCTGCGTCTCCTCCCGTACGGGCATCAGCTCCTCCAGGCCCGTCAGCTGGTCCAGCGGGTCGTACTCCCGCTTCTTGCGCGGCCGGGCCGGGGCGCCCAGGAGGGTGCTCAGCTCGTCGAGGAGGGCCACGTCGTGCACGGAGAGGCCGTCGCGGCGCAGCGAGCGGGCGAGCCGGCGGACCTCGCCCTGGTTGAGGACCCGCCGGGCCCAGCGGGCGAGGCGCTTCTCGTCGGCCATCGCGTCCAGGACCTGGCGCGGGGTCAGCTCGGGCCACCAGGCGTCGAGGAAGCCGAGGAAGGAGTCCTCGGTGGAGACGTCCTCGTCGAAGGAGGAGCGCAGCTCGGCGGCGAGCTCGGGGTCGCTGTGCCGCCCGGCGGCGCCGGACTTGGCGTACAGGGCGTCGAGCAGCAGCCTGCGGGCGCGCGGGCGCAGCAGGTTGACGGGCGCGGAGCCGCCGAGCACGTTGTGCCGGATGCGCTGGAGCTCTTCGGACTCCAGCTCCAGACGGCGCCCGAAGGCGACGACCCGGAGGCGGGTGGGGGTGCCGGCGGGGGCCGGGGCGGCCTCCTCCTCCCCGAGGGCCAGCTGCGCCTGGGCCCTGGGAGCGGGGGTCTCCAGTGCTCCGCGGGCCGCCTTGCGCAGGACCGCGAGCATGCGGGAGGAGCCCTTGATCCGGGCGACGGCCGGTTCGTCGTACGTGGTGGCCTCCACGCCGTCCACGAGCGAGCCGAGGGCGCGGATGGCGACCTGCCCCTCCTCGCCGAGCGAGGGCAGCACGCCCTCGGTGTACGAGACGAGCAGCGGTGTCGGGGAGACGATCAGGATGCCGCCCGCGTACCGGCGCCGGTCCTGGTAGAGCAAGTAGGCCGCCCGGTGCAGGGCGACCGCCGTCTTGCCGGTGCCCGGGCCGCCCTCGACGTACGTGATGGAGGCGGCGGGCGCGCGGATGACGAGGTCCTGCTCGGCCTGGATGCTGGACACGATGTCCCGCATGGTGTGACTGCGGGCCTGCCCGAGCGCGGCCATCAGGGCGCCGTCACCGATGACCGGCAGCGCGCGCCCGTCGAGGGTGGCCTTCAGCTCGGGGCGCATCAGGTCGTCCTCGACGCCGAGGACCTTGCGGCCCTTGGAGCGGATGACGCGGCGGCGCACCACGCGGCCGGGGTCGACCGGCGTGGAGCGGTAGAAGGGCGCGGCGGCGGGGGCGCGCCAGTCGATGACGAGCGGCGCGTAGTCGGAGTCGAGGACACCGATCCGGCCGATGTGGAGGGTCTCGCCGATCTCGGCCGTGTTGTCGGGCCGTACGGCGTCCTCGGCGGGCTCGATCGAGGTGTACGCGCCGTCGGGGCCCTTCTTGCCGTCCTTGCCGTACAGCAGGTCGATCCGGCCGAAGAGGAAGTCCTCGAACTCGTTGTTGAGCCGGTTGAGGTGCACCCCGGCCCGGAACACCTGCGCGTCTCGCTCGGCGAGCGCGCCGGGGGTGCCGACCTGGCCGCGCTGGGCGGCGTCGTTCATCAGGAACTCCGCCTCGTGGATCTTCTCCTCGAGACGGCGGTAGACCTTGTCCAGATGTTCCTGCTCGACACCGATCTCACGGTCCCGGACCGAGTCGGTGACGTCCATGGCGGCGTCCATGGCCTCCACGGCTTCCTGCGCGGCCACTGAGGCCCCCTTCTGACGTGCACTGGGCAGCCGTCGAGCGTACGCCACAGGGGGCCGAAATGTCAGGCCTCTACCTCCACGAGGCGTTCGCCGTCGAAGGTCCGTACTTCGAAGTGGTCGATGTCGTTGCGGTCCATGGCCGCGCCGCCGTGGACGTACAGCGGGTTCTTGGCGGACTCCTGGGTGGCGCCGGGGATGCCGTACCCCCACTTCGGGACGGCCCAGGAGGTCACGGTCTCCTCCTCGCCGGTCTTGGAGACGGCGACGAGCCGGCACTTCAGGGGGCCCTTGACGTTCTTGAGCTCCAGGACGGTGTGGGTGCCCCAGCCCTTCTTCTCCATGCCGACGGTGGCGCTGATCTTCGTCGTCGGGTCGGTCGCCTGGATCTTCTCGCCCATGTGGTGGAAGAAGGCGTCCTCGGCCGGGCTGGTGGGGTGCGGGTCGACCGCCCGGTTCTCCCGTTCGCCTCCGGAGGTGGCGACGACGGCGACGGCGGGGCCGCCGACGACGAGGACCGCGGCGGCCGCGACCAGGTACAGGGTGCGGCGGCGCCGGGCGGCGCGCTTGGCCCCGACCTCGTCGATGAGCCGGTCGAGCAGCTCGGGTCCGGGGGCCGAGGCGTGGACGGCGGGCTCGGTGGGAGCGCGGCGCGGGGCGGGGGGCGCGGGTGGCCGGGGCGCGAAGGCGTCGAAGGCCTCGTCGGCGTACGGATCGAGCCCCACCGGGCGCGGGGCGCCCTGGGACTCGGCGTCCGCCAGCAGGGCGAGCATCGGCTCCATGCCGGCGAACTCCTCCACGTGCGCGACGCAGAGTTCGCAGTTCGCCAGGTGCGCCTCGAAGGCGGCGGCGTCGACGTCGTCCAGGATGCCCAGCACGTACGCGCCCGCGGCGTCGTGCGGCGGTGTCATGCCGTTGCTCATGCCGATACCCCCCTCTCCTCCAGCGCGAGCTTCATCGAACGCAGTGCGTAGAAAACCCGGGAACGCACGGTCCCTGCGGGTATGCCGAGGGTCTCGGCCGCCTCGTTGACCGTACGCCCCTTGAAGTAGGTCTCGACCAACACTTCCCGGTGGGCGGGGGTCAAATCGTCGAGCGCGTCAGAGAGCGTCATCAGCCACAGCGCCTTGTCGATCTCGTCCTCCGCGGGCAGGACCTCGAGCGGTGACGGGTCGACCTCCTGCGGCCGGGCCTGCCGGCTTCGGTGTCCGTCGATGACGATGCGCCGGGCAACCGTCACCAGCCAAGGTCGGACGGAGCCGGTCGCCCGGTTGAGCGCGCCGGCGTTCTTCCAGGCACGGATGAGCGTCTCCTGCACGACGTCCTCGGCGCGCTGGCGGTCGCCGGCGACGAGACGCAGTACGTAGGCGAGCAGGGGCCCGGCATGTTCGCGGTAGAGAGCACGCATCAACTCCTCGTCGGGGACGCCGGGGCGCCCCTTCGACCCCTCGCTGCGATGCCGGGCCCGATGCGGACGTTCATCGGCCACGGCCGCATCCTTGCGCACCTGAACCTCCCCGGTCGAGACCCTGCTGTCGTGCAGGGGTACGGAGCGGGGGACGGGTTCGACTCAACGGCGCGCGAAGTTTTTTCGCGGAAGTCACACGGGGCGTCACACGGGACGTCATACGGCCGCGTCTGCCCTCCGGGCTGCCCGATGCCGGGCAACGCGCTCGCGGTTGCCGCACGACTCGCTGGAGCACCAGCGGCGGCGGCGCCCGCGCGAGGTGTCGAGGTAGCAGCGGCGGCAGTCGTCGCGCTCGCAACGGCGCAGCAGGGCGCGGGCTGTGGGGTCGGTGAGCAGGTCGACGGCGTCCCGTGCGACGGCGGCGAGCAGGGCGCGGCAGTCGGGTTCGGCGTACAACACCCGTACGAGTCCCCCGGTTTCGGTGCGTACGGCGCGGGGCGCGGGCGGTGGGGAGGCGGCCGCGAGGGCGTTGAGTCGCTCCAGTGCCCGGTCGGCCGCGCGGCGGCCGTCGAGCTGGGCCTGCGCCAGTTCGCCGACACAGTCCCGCAGTTCGCGAAAGCGCACGACCCAGAAGGCGTCGAGCCGGCTCAGCGGCATGGCGGCGGGGACGAGTCCGGCGGTACGCAGGAAGTGGTCGAGCGCGTGGGGGTCGCCGAGCGGCTGGGCGGCCAGGTCCAGGCTGATCCGCCCGGAGTCGAACCGTACGGTCATGCCCCTGTCACCACCTCACGATCGGAAGCAGTCGTCCCGACCAGAGTGCCGAGGCGGGGCGGGTCCGGCTAGACCTGCGGCGGGGGGTCGTCGTGGAGGACGCGTTGGAAGAGGTGGTGGTCGCGCCAGGCGCCGTCGATGTGCAGATAGCGCGGCGCGGTACCGATCTGCTCGAATCCGCTCTTGGCGAGGACGCGTTGGGACGCGTGGTTGTCCAACATGGTGCAGGCCTCGATCCGGTGCAGACCGAGTTGCTCGCGGGCGGCCCGGCAGACCTCGTCGACGAGCCGGGTGGCGAGGCCCTTCCCGGTGTACCGGCCGTCGACCCAGTAGCCGAGGGAGGCGCTGCGGAATGGCCCGAGGGCGATCCCGGAGAGCGTCGCGCAGGCGACGAGCTCCTCCCCGTCGACGGCGAACCACCGCTGCGCCCCGTCCGCGAGCCGCGCCGCCTGGCCCTCGGCGGTGTAGTACGCCTCGCTCCGGTACGGCTCCCGGGCGCGCATGTGCTCGCGGTTGCGCAGCACGGCGGCGGCGAGGGCGGGGGCGTCGTCGGGTACGGCGGCACGGATCATGATCACGCGCCTACGGTAGGCGCCGCGACCGGACGGCGTGCATCGGATCCAATACTTCGGATCCGATGTATTGGATCCGAAATATTGGATCCGAAGTAGTGGATCCGGTGGAGTGGAGCCGAAGGAGGGGATCCAATGCCGTCACCTCGGGGCTACGGCGCCCCGTCCCCGTACTTCGTGTCCGCCGTCGCGTCGAGCGCCAGGCGGTAGCCGCGCTTGACGACCGTCTGGATCAGCTTCGGGGCGCCGAGGGCCGTCCGGAGGCGGGCCATCGCCGTCTCCACCGCGTGTTCGTCCCGGCCCGCGCCGGGCAGGGCGCGCAGCAGGTCGGCGCGGGAGACGACCCAGCCGGGGCGACGGGCCAGGGTGGCGAGCAGGGCCATCCCGGCCGGCGGGACCGGGCGCAGGGTGCCGTCGACGAGGACCGCGTGGCCGCGGATCTCGATCCGGTGACCGGCCACCGGCAGGCTGCGCACGCGGGCGGGCAGCTCCTGGCAGAGCAGCTGCACCAGCGGGCCCAGCCGGAAGCGCTCGGGCTGGAGGGTGTCGATGCCGTGCGCCTGGAGCGGCAGCGCCGTCACCGGCCCCACGCACACCGCAAGCACCTCGTGCCGTAGCGCCTCGACCAGCTGGGGCTGGACCCCCCGGTCCTCCGCGCGCGACAGGAGAGAGGCGGCGGCCGGGGCGCTGGTGAAGGTCACCGCGTCCAGGGTGCCCGCCAGGACCCCGTCCAGGAGCCGGTCGAGCGGGCCGATGTCCTCGGGCGGCATCCACCGGTAGACCGGTACGCCGACGACCTCCGCGCCGCCCGCCGTCAGCGCCTCCACGAACCCCGGCAGCGGCTCCCCGTGCAGCTGGAGCGCGATCCGCCGCCCCTCAACCCCTTCGTCGAGCAGCCGGTCGAGGACCTCGGCCATCGACTCCGAGGACGGCGACCACGACTCCGTCAGCCCGGCGGCCCGTACCGCGCCCTTGACCTTGGGGCCGCGCGCGAGCAGCTCCACGCCCCGCAGGCAGTCCAGGAGCTCCTCGCCGTGGCCCCAGCCGTCCGCCGCCTCGACCCACCCCCGGAAGCCGATCGCCGTCGTGGCGACGACGACGTCCGGGGCGTGGTCGATGAGGTCCTTCGTCGCGGCGAGCAGTTCGGTGTCGTCCGCGAGCGGCACGATCCGCAGCGCCGGGCCGTGGACCACGGCCGCCCCCCGGCGGCGCAGCAGCGCGCTCAGTTCGTCCGCGCGCCGTGCCGCGGTGACCCCCACGGTGAACCCCGCGAGGGGTCCCTGCTCTTGCTCGTACATGAGAGCCGAGCCTGACGGCGATGCGTGACGGATGCGGTTCACCTGGATTTCCTGCCCGTTACGGACCACTCCGGATCACACCTCGGCGTAACCGAGCTGCCGGGTCCTGTCCTCGGCGCCCTCCGCCGTGTCCGGTACGGCCGACGGCCGGCGAAGGTATACCGCCCAGGTCACGACCATGCAGGCCGCGTAGAAGAGCAGGAAGGCGACGAAGGCCCCGGTGCCGGTGCCGGCGGTCTGGAAGGACTGCCGGAAGGCCAGGTTGATGCCGAGCCCGCCGAGCGCGCCCACCGCTCCGATCAGCCCCATGGAGGCCCCGGAGAGCCTGCGGCCGTACGACTCCGCCGCCTCGCCCGAGAGGCCCCTGCGGTGCCCCTGCGCGAGGAAGATCGCGGGGATCATCTTGTACGTGGAGCCGTTGCCGAGGCCGCTGAGGACGAAGAGCCCGATGAACCCGACGAGGAAGACGGTGAGGGACTCGGAGACCGACGCGTAGACCACGACCCCGGTCGACACGGCCATGGCGGCGAACGTCCACAGCGTGATGCGGGCGCCGCCGTACCGGTCGGCGAGCGAGCCGCCGACGGGCCGGATCAGCGAGCCCAGCAGCGGGCCGATGAAGGTGAGCGAGGCGGCCTGGAGCGGGGTGCGCCCGAACTGGGTCTGCAGGACGAGCCCGAAGGCGAAGCTGTAGCCGATGAAGGAGCCGAAGGTGCCGATGTAGAGGAAGGCCATGATCCAGGTGTGCTTGGCGGCCACGGCCTCCTTGACCGCTCCGGTGTCGTTCTTCACCGGAGCGAGGTTGTCCATGAAGAGCGCCGAGCACACGGCGGCGACGACGACGAGCGGGATGTAGACGCCGAGGACGATCCGCGGGTGCAGCGCGCCGGCGGTGCCGATGACGAGCAGGCCGACGAGCTGGACGACGGGGACGCCGATGTTGCCGCCGCCCGCGTTGAGGCCGAGCGCCCAGCCCTTCTTCCGCAGCGGGAAGAAGGCGTTGATGTTGGTCATGGAAGAGGCGAAGTTGCCGCCGCCGACGCCGGTCAACGCGGCGACCAGCAGGAACGTGCCGTACGAGGTGCCCGGCTCCATCACCGCGTAGGCGACGCCCGTCGGCAGGAGGAGCAGCAGCGCGCTGACGATCGTCCAGTTCCGGCCGCCGAAGCGGGCGACGGCGAAGGTGTACGGGATGCGGATCAGCGCGCCGACGAAGGTGGCGGTCGCGATCAGGAAGAACTTGCCCGCCGGGTCGATGCCGTACTGCGGCCCCATGAAGAGGACCATCACCGACCACAGGCTCCAGACGGAGAAGCCGATGTGCTCGGAGAAGACGGAGAAGAGCAGGTTGCGCCGGGCGATCCGCTCGCCCTGTTCACGCCAGAAGGTCTCGTCCTCCGGCTCCCAGCGTTCGATCCACCGGCCGCCCATCACGTACCTCCACGCTGTCGGGTCGCGAGCGTCCAGGTGCTCTGGACCTCTGGGGGCCCACCCTAGGAACGTCGCGTTTCGGCCCCGTGGCCGGAGGTGACGGGAACGGAACCTTGCTCTCACCCGGCACGCGGCTCCGGTGTGAGTACGGCGGGTCCGCCCACCCGCGCCGGTGGCCGACGGCCCCGCGCTCAGGCCCCCGGCACCCCAGGCTCCCCCTCCGGGAGCCAGGAGTCCGCGGGGCGGTCCAGCCACCCCTCCCGCCCGCCGATCTCCGCCGCGGCGGTGCGCAGCGCGTCCAGGCCGGGATGGCGCAGCCCCTTGCGCCACACCAGGCTCACCGGGGAGAGCGGCACCGGGTCGACGAGGGGCCGCAGCACACTGCCCGGCATCGGCGGGAAGTCGACGACCGCGAGGGCCGGGACGCGGAGCTTGGCCATGACCCGACGGAACTCCTCCTTCCCCACCACCATCGGCGCGGGCGGCGCGACGGAGATGCCGTACCCGGCGAAGAGCCGGGCGGCGAGGTCGGTCCACTCCGGGGTGCGGTCGTTGCCGGCGCCCGCGTAGACGCTCTCGCCCCGGAGCGCGGCCAGCGGCACCTCCGTCAGGTCCGCGAGCCGGTGGTCGTCGGGGAGTACCACCGCCATCGGCTCGTACCGCACGAACTGCGAGGCGAGCCTGCTGCGCGTGGCCGCGTCGAGCCCGCCGTACCGTCCGAAGGAGACGTCCAGGCGCCCGGCGAGGATCTCGGCGGCGGCGCCGGTCAGACCGTTCTCGTAACGGGCCAACAGCTCCTGTTCGGGGGCGAGTGCGCGGGCCCGCTCCATGACGCGGTCCTGGGCGGGCAGACCGGTGTTGTTGAGGTCGACGAGCAGGGGCCTCGCGGCGGCACGGAAGGCGTCGGCGAGTTCGTCGCAGGCGGCCAGCACCCCGCGGGCGTACGGGAGGAGCCGCGTGCCGTCCGGGGTGAGGGTGACCTGACGGGTCGTCCGTACGAACAGCTCCGTCCCCAGGTCCCGTTCCAGCCTTCGGATGTCGCGGGAGAGGGCCTGCTGGGCGACGTAGAGGCGGGCGGCGGCACGGGTGAAGTGCAGCTCCTCGGCGACGGCGGTGAAGGCGCGCAGGAGCCGGGGTTCGATGTCGTACGAAGTGACCACCCGGCATTTAACAACACGGGCGCGTGAATGGCCACGGATCAGGTGTTGGACCGCGGACGAGGGCTCCCCGGAGGCTGGGGAGCATGCCGCACCACGACCTCACGCTCACCCCGGCGGGCCCCGCGCTCGCCCCCCGCTACCGCGAACCGCACACCCCCGAGCCGAACCCCGTCACCCCCCGCCCGCACACCCCCGAGCCGCGCACGCCCGGACCCCGCGCCACCCGGCCGCACACCCTCGAGCCGCGCGTCGGCTCCTACCGTCGGCTCTTCGCCGTCCCCGGCGCCCGCGCGTTCACCCTCGGGAACCTCGTCGCCCGGCTGCCCATGGGGATGTTCGGCGTCAGCGCGGTGATCATGATCGCGGGGGCGTACGGCTCGTACGCGCTCGCCGGAGCCGTCATAGCGACGGGCATGGCCGCCACCGCCGTGGTGGCCCCCTGGACCGCGCGCCTCGTCGACCGGCACGGGCAGGCCCGGGTCGCCGTCCCGGCCACGGCTCTGGCCGCGCTCGGCTCGCTGGCCCTGCTGTGGTGCGTGCACCAACGGGCCCCGGTCTGGACGCTCTTCGTCGCGTACGCCGCGACCGCCACCAGCCCCAACACGGGCGGGATGTCCCGGGCCCGCTGGGCGCACCTCCACCGGAACGACCCGGCCGCGCTGCACACGGCCAACGCCTTCGAGCAGGCCGTCGACGAGCTGTGCTTCATGCTGGGCCCGGTCGTGGCCGCGTTCCTGTGCGCGGCGCTCTTCCCGGAGGCGGGCACGCTGGTCGGCGCGGTCCTGCTGCTGACCGGTGTCCTGCTCTTCGCCGCCCAGCGCGCCACCGAGCCGCCGGTCGCGCCGCGCTCGGCGACCGCGCCCGGCTCTCTGCTGCGCGTCCCCGGTGCCGCCGCGCTGCTCGGTGTCTTCCTGACCACGGGAGCCGTCTTCGGCGCGATGGAGGTCGTCACGCTCGCCCATATCGACGGCCCCCTCGCCGGGCCGGTCCTGGCCCTGCAGGCCGCCGGCTCCTGCGCGGCGGGCCTTGCCTACGGCCGCCGGGGCCGTGCGGTGCGGCTGCGGACCTGCCTCGCGGCGATGACCTGCCTGATGACGCTGCCGTTCCTCGGCGCCTCGACCGGCTCGCTGCTCGCCCTGGCGGCCGGACTCCTGCTGGCGGGCATGGCCATCGCCCCGACGATGGTGACGGGGATGGCCCTGGTCCAGCGTCTGACGCCGCCGGGCCGGCTCAACGAGGGCATGACCCTCGCCGTGACCGCCCTCCTCGCCGGCATCGCGGTCGGCTCGGCCACCGGTGGCTGGGCGGCGGAGGCGGCCCCGTCCACGGCGTACGCCTTCCTCGTCCCGGCGGCCGCGGCGGCCCTGGCCCTCGTCGGGGAGGCGGCGCGCACGACGTCGGCCCGGGAATGACAAAGGCCCGGCGGTCGTCGTGACGACTGCCGGGCCTCTGCCCACATGGGATGAGTGGAGATGGCGGGAATCGAACCCGCGTCCAACGGTGCAGAATCAGGGCTTCTCCGTGTGCAGTCCGCTGCGATTTTCTCGGCCCCGGAGATCACGCGGACAAGTCTCCGACGGGCTCAGTCACTGTTTGATTTCCTTCCAGGCCCCGTGACCGGGTCTAGAAGTTTAGATCCCTTGATGATGCCAGGATCCGGGTCGGGATCACCCCCGGGCTGACACTTCGCAAGTCGCTACTTAGGCAGCGAGGGCGAAGGAATCGCGCTTGGTGTTGGCGATTATTGGTTGCGACATATGGTTAACGAGATCATTGCCGCTTCCTCGACACGCTTCCCCTGCTTCGACATCCGCTGTCGAAACCGATCATCCCCATGTTGATTTTTCAAAAGCGTGTACCCGCTGTGAGGTACGTGCCCCATCGTACGGGACGACCCCGTACGGTTGCCAGCGACTTAACGGCGCCCCACGCGGGCCCTACGCGAGCTGGGACGCCCGCTGGCGCCGCTTCGCCGCCGCGATCGCCCGGTTCGTCTCGCGGGTGTCCTGCTTCTCCCGCAGCGTCTGCCGCTTGTCGTACTCCTTCTTGCCCTTGGCGAGGGCGATCTCGACCTTGGCCCGACCGTTCAGGAAGTACAGCGCGAGGGGCACGATCGTGTGACCCGTCTCCTGCGACTTCGCCTCCAGCTTGTCAATCTCGGCGCGGTGCAGCAGCAGCTTGCGCTTGCGCTTCGCCGAGTGGTTGGTCCAGCTGCCCTGGGCGTACTCCGGTACGTGGATGTTGTGCAGCCACGCCTCGCCCCGGTCGATCTGGACGAAGCCGTCCACGAGCGACGCGCGGCCCATCCGGAGCGACTTCACCTCGGTGCCCATGAGCACCACACCGCACTCGTAGGTGTCGATGATGTGGTAGTCGTGGCGCGCCTTCTTGTTCTGCGCGATGAGCTTGCGCTCAGGACCCTTGTCCTGGTCCTTCTTCTTGGCAGGCTTGCCCTGCACGTTCACGAGTCCCTTTGCCATAGTGCGGCCATTTTCGCACTACGAGCCCCCTCCGAGGCCACTCAATACCGTGCGGGCCCGTTCCTCGGCCCGCTCGCCCGTGCTGTCGCTGACGACGAGGTCGGGTGTGATGCCCAGGCCGTCGACGCCGTGACCGGCCGGGGTGCGGTAGTGGCCGACGGTCAGCTCGGCCACGGAGCCGTCGGGCAGCGTGCTCGGCATCTGCACCGCGCCCTTGCCGAAGGTGCGTGAGCCGACGGTGACGGCCCGGCCGCGGTCCTTCAGGGCGCCGGTGAGCAGCTCGGCGGCGCTCATGGTGCCCCCGTCGACCAGCGCCACCACGGGCCGTACGGTGTCTCCGCCGCTCTGCGCGTACAGCGCGCGCTGCTCGCCGTCGACGTCGTACGTGGCGACCAGACCGCCGTCGAGGAAGGCCGAGGCGGCCGTGGTGGCCTCGGAGACCAGGCCGCCGGCGTTGCCCCGCAGGTCCAGCAGGACACCGGCACCGGGCGGCGCGCCGCGCACCGCGTCCCGTACCCGCTCCCCCACGCCCTTGGTGAAGGCGGCCACCTTGATCAGTACCGTGCCGTCGTCGAGGCGCCGCACGGTGACGTCGTCGGTGGCGAGCCGGGCCCGGGTCAGGGTCTGGATCCAGGCGGAGCGGCCGCGCTCGACCCCGAGGGCGACGGTGGATCCGGCCTGGGCGGCGCCGTCGCCGCGCAGCAGGGCGACGACCTCGGAGACGGAGAGCCCGGCAAGGGAACGCCCGTCGACGGTGACGAGGCGGTCACCGGCGCGCAGCCCGGCCCTGGCGGCGGGCCCGCCGGCCTGGACCCGGGAGATCTCGATCCGGTCCGCCCCGGCCTTCCGGGCGGAGAGCCCGACGCCGGTGTACGAGCCGTCGAGGGCCTGCTCGAACTCCTCGAACTCGGCCTTGCCGTACACCGCGCCCCAGCGGTCGCCGCTGCGGCTGACGAACTCCTCGGCGGCCTGCTTGCCGGACTTGCCGTCGGCCATCGCCTCGGCGGCGGCGCGGGAGAGGTCGGCGGGGTCGACGGTGTCGCGCGCCGGGGCCTGCTGGACACGCTTCACGGTGGTGGGCTCCTGCCGGGGCAGGGCTCCGGTGGCCGCGGCCGTCGCGAGCACTCCGGCGAAGACCAGCGTCAAGGCCGCCCCGCGGAGGACTCCGCGGGGCCTGAGACAGAGGTCGGGGCCGGAAGGCATGGCGCTCACTCTAGGACAAAGCAGTGGCGGGGGGGGGGGGGGGTGCGGGAAGCGCCCCCGGGGGGAGGAGGGGGGAGTTGTCAAAAACACGGTGAATGACAGACGCAAACAAGCACCCCCAACAAGACA
>NZ_JBSGWV010000079.1:0-3522 GCF_053609105.1 Streptomyces sp. NPDC054975 | reverse complement strand
CTGGTGTTTGGGGGGGTGTTTTTTTTTTATATATGTCCCTGTGTCCTGTGGTGTGGGGGCTGCTGGCCGGGGCAATCTCGATTCTACACAGGTGGGGGGTGGTACGGTCGTTGACCGTACGGCGCCAAGGGTGACAGAGGGGTCCTTGTCACACCTTCAGGTACTTGCGCAGCGCGACGAAGGCCGCAAGAGCAGGCATCAGCAGGCCGATGGCGATGACGAGCGGCAGCTTGGCGAGGACGGCGTCCCAGCCGATGAAGTTGACGAGCTGCATCTTGTCGGCGAGGGCGATGCCGTGGTCGATGAGGAAGTACCGGCCGACCAGGAGCATCACGCAGGCGACGGCGCCGCCGAGGAGACCGGCGAACGCGGCCTCCATGATGAACGGCATCTGGATGTAGAAGCTGGAGGCGCCGACCAGCCTCATGATCCCGGTTTCGCGCCGTCGGCTGAAGGCGGAGACGCGCACCGTGTTGACGATCAGCATCAGCGCGATGACCAGCATCAGCCCCATGACGCCGAGGGCGGCGATGTTCATGCCGTTCATCAGGTCGAAGAGGTTCTGCAGGATGTTGCGCTGGTCCTGCACGGACTCCACGCCGTCCCGGCCGGCGAAGGCGGTGGCGACGACCTTGTACTTCTCCGGGTCGTGCAGCTTGACCCGGAACGACTCCTGCATCTGGTCGGGCGTGATGACCGAGGCGATGGCGGTGTCGCTGTACTGCTCCTTGTAGTGCTTGTAGGCCTCGTCGGTGGATTCGTGGATGACCTTGTCCACGATGTCCATCTTCTTCAGGTCGGCCTCGATCTGCTCCTTCTGCTGCGCGGTCACCGCGCCCTTGGCGCACTTGGTGGAGGTGGCCGCGTCGTTCTTGTTGCAGAGGAAGATGGAGACGTTGACCTTGTCGTACCAGTAGTCCTTCATCGTGCTGACCTGCTCGCGCATGAGCAGCGCGCCGCCGAAGAGGGCGAGCGAGAGGGCCACGGAGACGATGACGGCGAAGGTCATCGTGAGATTGCGCCGGAGGCCGACGCCGATCTCGGAGAGCACGAACTGAGCGCGCATGGTGTTCTATCCCCTACCTGCTCAGTGCTGGTATCCGTAGACGCCGCGTGCCTGGTCGCGGACGAGGCGGCCCTTTTCGAGCTCGATGACGCGCTTGCGCATCTGGTCGACGATGTTCTGGTCGTGGGTCGCCATGACGACGGTGGTCCCTGTCCTGTTGATGCGGTCGAGCAGCTTCATGATGCCGACGGAGGTCTGCGGGTCGAGGTTGCCGGTGGGCTCGTCCGCGATCAGCAGCATGGGCCGGTTGACGAAGGCCCGGGCGATGGCGACGCGCTGCTGCTCACCACCGGACAGCTCGCCGGGCATCCGGTCCTCCTTGCCGCCGAGGCCGACGAGGTCGAGGACCTGGGGCACGGCCTTGCGGATCTCACCGCGCGGCTTGCCGATGACCTCCTGGGCGAAGGCGACGTTCTCGGCGACGGTCTTGTTGGGCAGCAGCCGGAAGTCCTGGAAGACGGTCCCGAGCTGGCGCCGCATGTGGGGCACCTTCCAATTGGACAGCCGGGCGAGGTCCTTGCCGAGGACATGCACCTGGCCGTGGCTGCAGCGCTCCTCGCGCAGGATCAGCCGGAGAAAAGTCGACTTTCCGGAGCCGGAGGAACCGACGAGGAAGACGAACTCCCCCTTCTCGATCTCCAGGGATACATCCCGGAGCGCGGGGCGGTTCTGCTTCGGATAGGACTTGGAGACGTTGTCGAATCGGATCACGGATGCACCACGGTCGGCCGGGAGTAGGTGTGCGCGACCTTACGCGACCGGAGAAGGGCTGCGCAGTCGCGGTCCCGGCTTGCGTGCTTTATCCTTTTCGCCCCTCGGGGCGGAACGGTCGCGATCCGGGTGTAACCCGACGGGGCGCGCCGAAACGCCTCGGAGCTGGCACAGTGGTAGGGGGAACGCTCGGGTGCCACCGGGCGTTGTCCTTGGTGTGAACCCCGCGTGGACCCCTGTGCGGGAGGAGGAGAGCGCATGACGTATGACCGACTGGTGTGCGCCAACTGCGCGGCCCCCGTCGCGGAGGGTCGCTGCCCCGTCTGCCGCGCGAACCGGGAACGACTGGGCCCGTCGACGGGCCTGACCCCGGCGATGGTGCTGGCACTGGTGATCGCCCTGCTGGCGACGATGGCGCTGCTGGCTGCGCTGCAGACCGCCTAGTCCCCGCGTAGACCCGCACAGCCCGCACAGAACCCCGTAGGGGCCGCGCAGGGCTCCGCATACGAGCCGGACAAGGAGAGAGGGCCGGGGGTGCGCCCCCGGCCCTCTCCTTCATGCCTGTACGGCCTTACGGCCTACCGCGGCGCTCCGCTCAGACGGCGGCGCGGCCACCGCCGACCAGACGCGGCAGCATCCGGAAGCCGATGCCACCGGCGATCATGGTCGCGGCACCGATGATCAGGAACGAGGTCTCGGCGGCGCCGGTCTCCGCCAGCTCCTCCTTGGCCTTGCCCTGCTCGACGGGCTGCGAGCCGGCGTTGTCGGTGTCGGGGTTGTTGCTCACGCACTCGGCGCCGTCGACGTCGACGATGCAGGTGCCGGCGTCGTCGCCACCGGTGGTGCTGCCACCGTTGCCGCCGTTGCCGTTCCCGCCGTTGCCGTTGCCGCCGTTGCCGTTCCCGCCGTTCCCGTTCCCGGCGTTGCCACCGTTCCCGTTCTCGCCGTTACCGCCGTTGCCGTTCCCGCCGTTGCCGTTGCCGCCGTTCCCGCCGTTCCCGTTCTCGCCGTTCCCGTTCCCGGCGTTGCCACCGTTCCCGTTCTCGCCGTTCCCGTTCCCGCCGTCAACGCCGCCGATGGGGTCGACACCACCGTCAATGCCGCCGATGGGGTCGGTGTCGCCGTCGCCGTTCGTGACGTCGGCCTGGACCTCGATCGTGCCGTCGTTCACCTCGGCGCCGAAGGACACGCCCACGGCCGAAGCGGCACCCGCTGCGGTGAGCGACGCGCCGGCGGCGATCACCGCGCCGGCCGCTATACGCGCTACACGGATCCGCGTCTTCTTGGTCATCTGGCTGCTACCCCCAGTAGCTCATCTAGTCTTTGGAGCAGCGCTCGGGGGCCTTCGGGCATCGGGAGCGGCGTCTCACTCAACCGGCCCCCGTTCACACACGCCCCAGAGATACGCATGCCGCGGGCCACCCTTCCGAGTTTCCGCATACGCGTCAAGGTCGTTGCGCGTGCGATGCCCGAAAGATCACCAGTTGCCCACCATGTGGGGATGCAACTGTGACGTAAACGTGGAACTGCCGCCCCTGCAAGGCCAGTTCCCTTGTCGACAAAGCGTCAGGAACGCCGGCTTCCCCCTTGCGCCCGCGAATCGCCCGCGAACCCCCCGCGCATCGATCCGGGCCTCGCCCGCGCATCGATCCGCGCGCGGACGGCGGACACAGAACGGGGGCCGGGGGGGGCGGGGGGGGGGGGCGGGGGGCGGCGGCGGGGGCGGGGGGGGGCGGCGACGACGA
>NZ_JBSGWV010000078.1:0-19375 GCF_053609105.1 Streptomyces sp. NPDC054975 | reverse complement strand
GGACCTGACAACGGTCCCGGGCCCTTCCCCGTACGCACTGGAGTACGCCCTACTCCGGCTGCCTGGCGGCCGCCGCCTTGCGGGCCTTCTCGGCCTCCTCCTCCGCCTCCATCTCGGCGAAGACGTCGATCGGCGGCGGAGCCTTCGCCAGGAAGACCCAGGTCAGATAGACCGCGAGCAGGAACGGCGGGATCTTCAGCGCGACCAGGACCCAGCCGAACTGGGTCGTGTCCGCCCACCAGTACAGCGGGAAGAGGATCGCGCACTTGCCCAGCAGGATCAGGCCCCAGGCCCAGCTCGCCTTGGCGTACGCCTTCTTCCGGCCGGGGTTACGGGTCCGCCAGGAGAGGTTCTCCTTGAAGACCGGGCCCAGGATGAGGCCGATCAGCGGCACACCGGCGAGCGTCGTGATGATGTACGCGAGGGCGAGGCCCAGCGTGTACAGCATGCCCGGCAGGTAGAAGTCCTTGGCGTTGCCGGTCATCATCGCGAAGACCACACCGAACGCCACGCCGAAGACACCGCTGAAGGCGTGCTTGACGGTGTCCCGGCGGATCAGCCGGACGGCGACCAGGACCAGGGAGACCGCGAGCGCCGCGATCGCCGAGATGTGCAGGTCCTTGTTGATCGTGAAGATCGTCACGAAGAGCAGTCCGGGCACGACCGTCTCGATCATGCCCCGCAGGCCGCCGAAGGCCTCGAAGAGCGCGGCCTCGGTGACCTCCTTCGACGCCTGGCGTTCCGATGCGCTCCGGGACCCCTGGGCGCTGTGGCCGCCCTGGCCGTCCGTTGCGTCCTGATCCGTCGTCGGCTTGTCGAGCGACGTCACCGGCTACTCCTGTCCGAGCGGTCGGAGCTCGTATTTGGGGTTGAAGAGGACCCGCCGGCCGTGGCTCATGGAGATCCGGCCGGAGGCGATCAGCTTGCGGCCCGGCTCTATGCCCACGATGGACCGCCGGCCCAGCCACACCACGTCCAGCGGGGCCGTGCCGTCGAACAGCTCGGCCTCCAGGGCGGGCACACCGGCCCGAGGACGCAGCGTGACCGTGCGCAAGGTACCAGTCACCTTGACTATCTGGCGGTCGGAGCACTCGGAGATGCGCGTGCAGCCCGACGCCTCGGCGTCCTCCTGGAGCTCTTCGGACTCCAGGTCCTCCTGCGAGGTGGACAGCCGGTCGAGCATCCGGCGGAAGCGTCCGGCCGGCTTCTCTGTACGGGGTGCGGCACTCATACAGAAAGCGTACCGGCCCCTGCCGACAGCGGAACCGGCCCCGATCACCGGGTCAGCGGGGCGGCGGGGGAGCGCGGGTCAGCGGGGCGGCGGGTCAGTGCTCGAAGCGGTAGCCCATCCCCGGCTCCGTGACGAAGTGCCTCGGGTGCGAGGGGTCGGCCTCCAGCTTGCGCCGCAGCTGCGCCATGTACACCCGCAGGTAGTTGGTCTCGGTGCCGTACGACGGGCCCCAGACCTCCTGCAGCAGCTGCTTCTGGCTCACCAGGCGCCCGCTGTTGCGGACCAGCACTTCGAGCAGGTGCCACTCGGTCGGCGTGAGGCGGACGTCCCGGCCGTCCCGGTGGACCTTCTTCGCGGCCAGGTCGACGGTGAAGTCCTCCGTCTCGACCGTCACGACGCCGTCGTCCCCGCCGCCGACGGGCTCGGCACGGCGCACGGCGGCGCGCAGCCGGGCCAGGAGCTCGTCCATCCCGAAGGGCTTGGTGACGTAGTCGTCGGCGCCCGCGTCGAGGGCCTCGACCTTCTCGTCGGAGGTCTGGCGCGCCGAGAGCACCAGGATCGGCACGCGCGTCCAGCCGCGCAGGCCCTTGATGACATCGACGCCGTCGATGTCCGGCAGGCCGAGGTCGAGGACCACGACGTCGGGGTGGCGTTCGGCGGCGAGCCGAAGGGCGGTGGCACCATCGGGGGCCGCGTCCACCTCGTACTTGCGTGCCTTGAGGTTGATCACCAGCGCGCGGACGATCTGCGGCTCGTCGTCGACGACGAGAACCCGGGTCATCGAAGGCTTCCTTCTCTCTGCTTCGTACGTCTGGAGGAACGGTTCGTCGGGGAGGACGGGGAACGGTGTGCGGTCACGTGCCGACCCGGGCGGGCAGACCGGAGCCGGACGGCGGCAGCGGCCTGGTCACGGCCGTGAGGGTCAGCGTCATCGTCAGGCCGCCGCCAGGGGTGTCCTCCGCGGTGATGGTGCCGCCCATGGCCTCGACGAAGCCCCGGGCGACCGCGAGGCCCAGGCCGACGCCGGAACCGCGCGGGGCGTCCCCGAACCGCTGGAACGGCTCGAAGATGCGCTCCTTGCTCTCGTCCGGCACTCCGGGGCCCCGGTCGACGACACGCAGCTCGACCCGGTCGCCCAGCGCGCTGGCGGAGACGGTCACCGGCATCCCGTCGGGGCTGTACTTCACGGCGTTCTCGACGACGTTGGCGACGACCCGCTCCAAAAGCCCCTTGTCGACCTCCACCATCGGCAGGGTCTCGGGGATGTCCAGCTCCGCGCTCCCGTCGGGCACCCCGCCGAGCGCCATGGGGACGACCTCGTCCAGGTCGATCGGGCGGATCAGCGGGGTGACCGTACCGGTCTGCAGCCGGGACATGTCGAGGAGGTTACCGACCAGGTGGTCGAGCCGGTCCGCGCCGTCCTCGATGCCCGCGAGAAGTTCCGCCCGGTCCTCCTCGGACCAGTCGACGTCGTCGGAGCGCAGGGAGGAGACGGCGGCCTTGATGCCGGCGAGCGGGGTACGCAGGTCATGGCTGACGGCCGCGAGGAGCGAGGTGCGGATCTTGTTGCCCTCGGCCAGCTTGCGGGCCTGCTCCGCCTCGCCGACGAGCCGCTGCCGGTCCAGGACGACCGCGGCCTGGGCGGCGAAGGCGCCGAGGACGCGCCGGTCCTCGGCGGGCAGGACGCGGCCGGTCAGGGCGAGCGCCAGGTGCTCGCCGACGGGCATGTCCACGTCCGCGTCCTCGGGGCGGGCGACGGGGTGCTGTCCGACGCTCGCCGCGCGGGTCCACGGCTCGACATCGCTCTCGCGTTCGAGGAGGGTGACCGACTCCATGGAGAAGGTCTCCCGGACGCGTTCCAGCAGGGCCTCCAGGCTGGACTCCCCGCGCAGCACGCTCCCGGCCAGGAACGAGAGCACCTCGGACTCGGCCCGCAGCCGGGCGGCCTGGTGGGTGCGCCGGGCGGCGAGGTCGACCACCGAGGCCACGGCCACGGCGACGCCGAAGAAGACGGCGATCGCGACGATGTTCTTGGGGTCGGCGACGGTGACCTGGTGGAGCGGCGGGGCGAAGAACCAGTTCAGCAGGAACGAGCCGAAGACGACCGACGCGAGGGCCGGCAGCAGCCCGCCGAGCAGCGCCGAGGCCACGGTCAGCGCCAGGAACAGCAGCATGTCGTTGGCGAGGCCGAGGTCGGCGTCGATGTGGGTGAGGAACAGGGTGAGCAGCGCGGGGCCCACGACGCCGACCAGCCAGCCCCAGATGATCCGGGAGCGGCCGAGCCGGGCGCCCCGGGCGACGGGCAGGCCACGGCCCTTGGCGACCTCGTCGTGGGTGACGATGTGGACGTCGAGGTCGGGGCCGGACTCGCGGGCGACGGTCTGGCCGACGCCCGGCCCGAGCATGTACTGCCAGGTCTTGCGTCGGCTGGAGCCGAGGACGATCTGGGTGGCGTTGACGCCCCGGGCGAACTCCAGGAGGCCGGAGGGGATGTCGTCGCCGATGACGTGGTGGAACGTTCCGCCCAGGTCCTCGACCAGCGTGCGCTGGACGGCGAGTTCCTTGGGCGAGGCTGCGGTGAGGCCATCGCTACGGGCGATGTAGACGGCGAGCACCTCGCCGCCCGCGCCCTTCTCCGCGAGGCGCGCGGCGCGCCGGATGAGCGTACGGCCCTCGGGGCCCCCGGTGAGGCCGACGACGATCCGCTCGCGGGCCTGCCAGGTGGAGCGGATGCCGTGCTCGCCGCGGTACTGCTGGAGGTACTCGTCGACCCGGTCGGCCGTCCAGAGCAGGGCCAGTTCGCGCAGGGCCGTGAGGTTGCCGGGGCGGAAGTAGTTGGCGAGGGAGGCGTCGATCCTGTCCGGCTTGTAGATGTTGCCGTGGGCCATGCGACGGCGCAGGGCCTGGGGCGACATGTCGACCAGCTCGATCTGGTCCGCCCGGCGCACGACCTCGTCGGGGACGGTCTCCTGCTGGCGCACGCCGGTGATCGACTCGACGACGTCGCCCAGCGATTCGAGGTGCTGGATGTTGACCGTGGATATGACGTCGATCCCGGCGGCGAGCAGCTCCTCGACGTCCTGCCAGCGCTTGGAGTTCCGGGAACCCGGCACGTTGGTGTGGGCGAGTTCGTCGACGAGCGCGACGCCCGGCTTCCTCGCCAGGACGGCGTCGACGTCCATCTCGGTGAAGGTGGTGTCGCGGTAGGCGATCGTGCGGCGCGGGACCTGTTCCAGGCCGTGCAGCATCACCTCGGTACGCGGCCGGTCGTGGTGCTCGACCAGGGCGACGACGCAGTCGGTGCCTCGCTCGACACGGCGGTGGCCCTCGGAGAGCATCGCGTACGTCTTGCCGACGCCCGGTGCCGCGCCGAGGTAGATCCGTAGCTTGCCGCGTCCCATGGCATGACCTTACGTCCAGAGAATCGGACATTCCGCACCAGGAGCAGGCCCGACAAGCTGTATTGACGTGATCCTGATGGGCGGGGCGAACGGCGGCCCGGACGGGGGGATCGGATACCGGATATTGGATATCGGACGCTGGATATCGGATCCAATGCCCGCCCTCCGATATCCAATGTCCGCCTGTCCCCGGTCAGTGCTCGATGATCTCGCCGTCGTTCAGCTCCAGCACCCGGTCCGCGAGCCCCAGAAGCTGCGCGTCGTGGGTGGCCACCAGGGCCGTCACGCCCTCGCTGCGGACCACCGCCCGCAGCAGGTGCATCACCGCGAGTCCTGTCTCGGCGTCGAGCTGGCCGGTCGGCTCGTCGGCGATCAGCAGGGCCGGCTTGTTGGCGAGGGCCCGGGCGATGGCGACGCGCTGCTGCTGGCCGCCGGAGAGCTCGCCGGGGCGCTGGGCCGCGTGGTCGGCGAGCCCGACCAGGGCGAGCAGGAGGGCCACCCGCTCCTCGCGCTCCTTGGGGTCCGCCTTGCGCAGCCGCAGCGGTACGCCCACGTTCTCGGCGGCGGTCAGGATCGGGATGAGCCCGAAGGACTGGAAGATGAAGCCGATACGGTCCCGGCGCAGCTCCAGAAGTCCGTTCTCGCCGAGCTCCGCGAGGTCCGTCCCGTCGATGGTGATCCGGCCGCCGTCGGGGCTGTCCAGGCCGCCCACCAGGTTGAGCAGGGTGGTCTTGCCGGAGCCCGAGCGGCCCTTCAGCGCGATGAGCTGCCCGCGCGGGATGTCGAAGGAGACCCCGCGCAGCGCGTGGACGGCGGCCTCGCCCGTACCGTACGAGCGGCGCAGATTCTCGACGCGGACCATGGGTCCGCCGGCCGGGTCCTCGGCCACCGCCGTGCCGGACCGGGCGCTGCTCTCGCTCATCGCTGTGCTCCCCCTCGTCGAACGTGTGCGCCCGTCAGTATGGGCCGCCGACGGTCCGCCCGACCAGGGCCCGGAACGCACCGGTGGGCCGTATTCCGGACAAGGTGTTCGGAATACGGCCCACCGGCCTCGATCATGAAGGGGAACGGAACGAGGTCAGCGGACCTCGGTGATCTCCGGTCCGCGCTGGAGCTGGCCCATGCCTCCGGAGAAGCGGGAGCCCTCCTGCTCGTCCTGCTGCACGCCGTCCGGCACCATCTGCGCGTCGTTCGGCAGCTTGAGGACGATCGGGTCGCGCGGGGCCATCGGGCCCTCGCCCCGGACCACCACGGTGTCCCGGACGATCTGCTCCAGCAGACCGGCGGTCTCCGGCTGCACGGCGCCCTGGCCGGAGATGACTCCGCGCAGGAACCAGCGCGGGCCGTCGACGCCCACGAAACGCACCAGCTGCACACCACCGGTGCCGTCCGGAAGCTGCACCGGGACCTGCGCCCGCAGCTCCCAGCCCAGCGGGCCCTCGACCTCGTCGATGACACCGCCCTGCTGCGTGATGCCGGAGGCGATCTCCTCGCGGACCTCGCCCCAGATGCCTTCCTTCTTCGGCGCGGCGAAGGCCTGCAGCTGGACGGCGCTGTTCTGCAGCACGACGGTGGCCGCGACGATCGCGTCGCCCGCCACCTCGACGCGGAGCTCCATGCCCTCGACTCCGGGCACGAAGATTCCGCCGAGGTCCACGCGGCCGTCCTCCGGCTTGGAGACCTCGGAGATGTCCCACGGTCCGTCGGGCCGGGGCGCCGGCGGAAGGTTCACCCGACGCGGCGCGCCGGCCGTGTCGTCAGTGTCGACCTCGTCGACGACCTGCTCGGCCTCGCCCGCTGCGTCCTCAGCGGTACCGCTCTTCTTGCGACGTCCGAACACGTCACTGTCCTTCCCGGTCGGATACGACCGAAGCGTATCGATTCCCACCCGTGGTGCCGTCCACGGCGGCATGACCGCCGGTGGACCCGAAGCCCCCCTCGGCCCGCGCCGAGCCGGGAAGCTCCGCCACCTCGTGGAAGCGCACCTTCTCGACCTGCTGGACGACCAGTTGGGCAATCCGGTCGAACCTCTCGAACCGCACGCTCTCGCGCGGGTCCAGATTGACCACGATCACCTTGATCTCTCCACGGTACCCGGCATCCACCGTCCCTGGGGCATTCACGAGGGCCACTCCGCAGCGCGCGGCCAGGCCGGAGCGCGGGTGCACGAAGGCGGCGTAGCCGTCGGGGAGCGCGATGGAGACGCCGGTGGGCAGCACGGCCCGTTCCCCGGGGGCCAGGACGGCCGCCTCGGTGGTCACGAGATCGGCCCCGGCGTCGCCGGGGTGGCCGTAGGCGGGGATCGGTACGTCGGGGTCGAGGCGTCGGATCAGGACGTCGAGAGGGGGGTTGCTCATCAGGGGTTCACCTCGAAGGCGCGGGCGCGCCGGACCTGGTCGGGGTCGGACATGGCGGCCTGGATCTCCTCCGGGCGGCCGTTGTCGATGAAGTGGTCGACCTTGACCTCGATGAAGAGGGCGTCGGCGCGGACGGCGACGGGGCCTTCGGGCCCGCCGATCCGACCGACCGCGGTCGAGTAGATCTTGCGCCCGTGCACGGCGGTGACCTCGGCCTCCAGGTGCAGGACGGTGCCGACGGGGACGGGCCGGGCGAAGTCGGTCTCCAGGCGTCCGGTGACGGCGATGACCCGCAGCAGCCAGTTCAGGGAGCCGAGGGTCTCGTCGAGCGCGGTGGCGAGGACGCCGCCGTGCGCGAGGCCGGGGGCGCCCTGGTGGTCGGGGGTCACCGTGAACTCGGCGGTGACGGTCACACCCTCGCCGGCCCGGGCCTCCAGGTGGAGTCCGTGGGGCTGTCCGCCGCCGCACCCGAAGCAGTGCGCGTAGTGCGCGCCGAGCAGCTCGCCCGGGGCGGGCGCGTCGGGGTGGCGTACCGGCGGTATGGCGTCGGCCGGCGGGGTCAGGGCGGGAGATGTTGCGGTCACAGGCGCAGACCTTACCCGCGAGGCCAGGCGCGGGTCGCGCCGTGCCAAGCTTGGAGTCATGCAGCCTTCCGCCTCCTCCCCCGTTCCGGCCGCCGCGACGGCCGCGGTGCCGCGCTTCGACGAGCGGCTGACCGCTCCCGGCTCCTGGTGGGTCATCACGGCTCTGCTGGGTCTCAGCGGCGGTCTGGTCACGTTCCCGCTGGGCACGGTCCCGATGCTGGGCGGCCTGATCGTCGCGGGCGCGCTGGCGGCCGTGGCGGTGTCGTCGTACGGCTCGGCGCGGATCCGGGTGGTGTCCGGTTCGCTGGTCGCGGGTGACGCGCGGATCCCGGCCTCGGCGCTGGGGACGCCGGAGGTGCTGGACGCGGAGGAGGCGCGGGCCTGGCGTACGTTCAAGGCCGACCCGCGCGCGTTCATGGTGCTGCGCAGCTATGTGCCGCGTGCGGTACGGATCGAGGTCACGGACCCCGAGGACCCGACGCCGTACGTCTACCTCTCCAGCCGTGACCCGGAGGGCCTGGCCGCCGCCCTCGAAGCGGCCCGTGCCGAGGGCCAGGAGCGCCGCTAGAAGCCGATCTCCTTGGGGTTCTCGGGCTGCTCCAGCGGGGCCAGCCCCTCGAGGGCGGCCCACGGGACCTGGCGCGCGCGCAGGTCCTTGCGGACGTGTTCGGCGAGCTTCCTGGTGTCGCGGCGGTTCATCACGGCGCCGACGGCGGCTCCGACCATGAACGGCATCAGGCTGGGCATGTTGCGCACCATGCGCTTCATGATCTGCTGGCGCAGCTCGCGTTTGAGCTGTCCGCCGAGTGCCGCGTTGACGGTGGTCGGCTTGGAGGGGTCGATGCCCCGCTCCTCGGTCCAGGAGGTCAGATAGGCCGTCGACCGCTGCGTGAGCGTGCCGTGCGGCCTCAGTCCGTACACCTCGTGCAGCTCGGCGATGAGCTTGAGCTCGATCGCGGCCACTCCGGTGATCTCCGCGGCGAGTTCGGCGGGCATCGCCGGGGGTACGGGCAGCATCGCGGCCGCGCCGACGCCGGCGCCGACGGTCGAGCTCGCGTTGCAGGCGCCCGCGACGAGTTTGTCGGCGATCTGCTCGGGGCCGAGCCCGGGGAAGTGCCTGCGCAGGGTCGCCAGGTCCCGGACGGGGACGCGCGGGGCGATCTCGATGATCCGGTCGGCGAGGTAACCGATGCCCGCTCTGGCGCTCTCGCCGCTACGCTTCACGCCGCGTTTGACGGCGTCGATCCGCGCGCGGTCGAGCTTCATACGGTCCAGCTGGACGCGCGCCGGTTCGGCGACGCGTCGGACGAGCCGGCGGCCGCCGCGTGAGGCGTCCCGCTCCTCCGGATCCGGCGTCGTGGCAGCTTCGAGCGAGGCCGAGGGGCCTCGCTCGTCGTCACGTGCGCCGAGGGAGGGCAGGAAGGCGTTCTGCTCGGCTTCGGTGGCCTCCTGGACCGCCTCCGCCGGGTGCGAGCCGCCCTGGTCCGCCTCCGGCTTCCCATGAAGCCGGAAGCGTCGCTTCCGAGACGGTGTGTCGCCTGCCACGGCCGACCGATCTCAGTCGCAGTCGCGGCAGATCGGCTGGCCGTTCTTCTCCCGAGCCAGCTGGCTGCGGTGGTGCACGAGGAAGCAGCTCATGCAGGTGAACTCGTCGGCCTGCTTGGGCAGGACCCGTACGGCGAGCTCCTCGTTCGAGAGGTCCGCGCCGGGCAGCTCCAGGCCTTCGGCGGCCTCGAACTCGTCGACGTCGACCGTCGAGGTCGACTTGTCGTTCCGGCGGGCCTTCAGTTCCTCAAGGCTGTCCGAATCGACGTCGTCGTCGGTCTTGCGTGGGGTGTCGTAATCCGTTGCCATGTCGCTCTCCCCCTCTGGGTGGTTGCGGTGTCTCCAGCGCACGTAACGCGTGAGAGGCCGGACTTGTGCCCGACCCGAGGCGGAGATTTTGCCTCACATCAAGGTCTGTTACTCAATCGACACCCAACCGGCCCTCTCACGAGTGATCGGCTTTGGGTGGCGAAGCGGACCGTACACGGTCCTCCTGCCGTCCTTCACGGGCGCCACCCCGTGTACTTCCCGTCATTCAAGGCCCTGGAAACCCGGACTTTTCCGGGTTTTCCCACGAATTTTCGATCACGGAGAGTAGAGCGCCGGATGCGCGTTCCTGTGATCGATCACACACGTGCGTCTCAGGATCGGGACTCAGGAATTCTGCGCAAAGCGAACAGAACCGGCTGGTACTCGAAGTGTGTCAGATCGGCAGAGTGACACGCATCACGAGACCACCGCCTTCGCGGGGCTCCGCGATGATACGGCCGCCATGGGCGCGCGCGACGGACCGGGCGATCGACAGGCCGAGTCCGACTCCCTTGTCGCTCCCTGTCCGCTCCTGTCGCAGCCGTCTGAACGGCTCGAAGAGGTTGTCGATCTCGTACGCGGGAACCACGGGACCCGTGTTCGAGACCACCAGGACGGCCTGGCCGTGCTCGATCTCGGTGGTGACCTCGACCCAGCCGCCCTCCGGCACGTTGTACCGGACGGCGTTCTGGACCAGGTTCAGGGCGATCCGTTCCAGGAGTACTCCGTTGCCCTGGACGACGGCGAGCGCCCGCTCGCCGCGGATCTCGACGCCCTTGGACTCCGCCTCCGCGTGCACCTGGTCGATGGCGCGGGAGGCGACCTCCGCGAGATCGACCGGCTTGCGCTCGACGATCTGGTTGTCGCTACGGGCGAGCAGCAACAGGCCCTCGACCAGCTGCTCGCTTCGCTCGTTGGTGGCGAGCAGGGTCTTGCCGAGCTGCTGGAGCTCGACCGGCGCCCCGGGGTCCGAGAGATGGACCTCCAGGAGGGTGCGGTTGATCGCCAGCGGCGTGCGCAGCTCGTGCGAGGCGTTGGCGACGAACCGCTGCTGGGCGGTGAAGGCCCGCTCCAGGCGCTCCAGCATCTCGTCGAAGGTGTCGGCGAGCTCCTTCAGCTCGTCGTCCGGGCCGTCCAGCTCGATCCGGCGGGCCAGGTCGGACCCGGCCACCTGGCGGGCGGTCCGGGTGATCCGCCCCAGCGGGGAGAGCACACGGCCCGCCATGGCGTAGCCGAAGGCGAAGGCGATGATGCTCAGGCCGAGCAGGGCGAACAGGGAGCGGCGCAGCAGGTCGTCCAGAGCTCTGTCCCGCTGGTACTGGAGGCAGGCCGAGACGGCCTCGTTGAGCTGCTCCCCGGTGCCCGTGGCAGGCAGCTGGCACCAGGAGGTCGTCGGCTGGACCTCGCCCTTGATGACCTTGAACGGCAGCTCGCTGTCGCCCAGGGCCTGCGCGGTGAAGAGGTAGATGATCGACAGCAGCAGGATGCCGGCGATCAGGAACATCCCGCCGTACAGCAGCGTGAGCCGTATCCGGATGGTCGGGCGGAGCAGCGGCCTGACCGGGTCTCGGGGGTCCCAGGTCGGCTTCGGGGGCGCCTGTGGGTGCGCCGGGGTCGTGGCCACCGGGTCAGATCCGGTAGCCGGAGCCGGGCACCGTGACGATGACCGGCGGCTCGCCCAGCTTGCGGCGCAGGGTCATCACCGTGACCCGTACGACGTTGGTGAACGGGTCGGTGTTCTCGTCCCAGGCCTTCTCCAGCAGCTGCTCGGCCGAGACGACCGCGCCCTCGCTGCGCATGAGGACCTCCAGGACGGCGAACTCCTTCGGCGCGAGCTGGACCTCCTTGCCGTCGCGGAACACCTCGCGGCGGTTCGGGTCGAGCTTGATGCCGGCGCGCTCCAGGACGGGCGGCAGCGGCACGGTGGTACGGCGGCCCAGGGCGCGCACGCGGGCGGTGAGCTCGGTGAACGCGAAGGGCTTCGGCAGATAGTCGTCGGCGCCCAGCTCCAGGCCCTCGACGCGGTCGCTGACATCGCCGGAGGCGGTGAGCATCAGGACGCGGGTGGGCATGCCGAGTTCGACGATCTTGCGGCAGACGTCGTCGCCGTGGACCAGCGGGAGGTCGCGGTCGAGGACGACCACGTCGTAGTCGTTCACCCCGACCCGCTCCAGGGCGGCGGCGCCGTCGTACACGACGTCGACGGCCATGGCCTCCCGGCGCAGTCCGGTGGCCACCGCATCGGCGAGCAGCTGCTCGTCCTCGACGACGAGTACGCGCACGTCGGTCATTCCTTCCCTCGGGGCCCCTGCCCTCCACGCGGACCGGGCGGCTCTCCAGCACTGACTGTGCGTGTCCATCCTGCCCCGTACGCGCGTAAACCGGCTGTAAGACGGCGGTCGGGAGGCGGGTGCGGGACGCCGAGAGGGCCGGGGGGCGTGTGGAAGCACGGGTGGGGGCAAAGGGGGCGTGCGAAGAATTCACCTGCTTCCCGGGCCAGTTGAGGTTTCTCTGAGGAATCGCGTGGGGAGGACGTCTGCACACCCCGTGATCACGCCCTGCTTTGTGGCACGCGTACGTGGCAGCCACATGCCGCTCTGTCCCCCAGAGGTCGCAGCGTGTGATCCACCCACCCTCGGCACACCCCCGTGCCATCGACCCATGACGAGGGGGCGCACCATGGACGCTTTCACCGCAGGACTCCTGCAGCGCATAAGGACCGCGCAGACCGACCTCACACGGGCACGCGAGACGGGCGACGACTTCCTCGCGGAGGTCGAGCAGGCCGAGCTCGACGACCTGCACCGCCTCGCCGCGGAGCACGGCGTGGAGGTCGGCGCCGCCAGCGCCTGACCTCGGACAAAGAGGCCCCGGTGTCCACGACACCGGGGCCTCTTCCGTGTCCAGGACCGGACGGGACGGCTCAGTCGTGCCAGGCCCCGAGCTCTTCGAGGAGCTGCTGGAGGGGCTCGAAGACGCCCGGCGGGGCCGCGACGGCCAGCTCGCCCGAGGGCCGCTCGCCGGGCCGTCCGCCGGTCAGGGCGCCCGCCTCGCGGGCGATCAGGTCACCGGCGGCGAGGTCCCAGGGGTTGAGGCCCCGCTCGTAGTAGCCGTCGAGCCGGCCGGCGGCGACGTCGCAGAGGTCGATGGCGGCCGATCCACCGCGGCGGATGTCGCGCAGGCGCGGGATCATCCGCTGGGCGACGTCGGCCTGGTGGGCGCGGCGGGTCTGGACGTAGGCGAAGCCGGTGGAGATCAGCGCCTGGTCCATGGGCGGCGCGGGGCGGACCGCGAGGCGGCGAACCCCGTCGGCCGCGCCGATGTACGCGCCGCTGCCGAGCACCGCGCGGTACGTCTCGTTCCGCATCGGCGCCTCGACCACACCGACGACGGTCTCGCCGTCGCGCTCGGCGGCGATGGAGACGGCCCAGGTCGGCAGCCCGTAGAGGTAGTTCACCGTCCCGTCGAGGGGGTCGACCACCCAGCGGACGCCGCTGGTGCCGGGGCTGGCGGCGCCCTCCTCGCCGAGGAAGCCGTCGTCCGGCCGGTGTTCGGCGAGGAAGCCGGTGATCAGCTTCTCGGCCGCGATGTCCATCTCCGTGACGACGTCGATGGGGCTGGACTTCGTCCTGGCGACCCCCAGGTCGTCCGGTCGGCCGTCCCGCAGCAGCGCGCCGGCCCGGCGTCCGGCCTCCACGGCCAGGTCCAGCAGTTCGGCCAGCAGGGGGTCGATCGGGGCGGGGTCCGTCGGCGTGGGGTGGGTCTGTGCCGTGATCTCGGGGTTCTCGGGCTCGGTCACCAGGGCTCCTCAGGCGTACGGACTGTCGGCGCCGGCCGCCGCGGGCCGCTCCGCCCGGGCGGGGCAGCAGCCGATCGGGCAAAGGTCGTGGGAGGCACCGAGGGTGCCCAGCGCGCAGCGCTCGGCACGGACGCCGCGCTCGCTCGCCGCGCGCTCCAGGACGAGGTCCCGTACGGCCGCGGCGAACCGGGGGTCGGCGCCGACGGTCGCCGAGCGGCGCACCGGGAGGCCCAGTTCGGCGGCCTTGGCGGTGGCCTCGGTGTCGAGGTCGTAGAGGACCTCCATGTGGTCCGAGACGAAACCGATGGGGACCATCACCGCGGCCGGGACGCCGGCGCCGTGGAGCTCCTCCAGGTGATCGCAGATGTCCGGTTCCAGCCACGGGATGTGTGGGGCGCCGCTGCGCGACTGGTAGACGAGCTTCCAGGGGTGGGCGACACCGGTCTCCTCGCGGACGGCGTCGACGATCACCCGGGCCACGTCCAGGTGCTGACGGACGTAGGCGCCGCCGTCGCCGTGGTCCCCGACGGGGCCGGAGGTGTCGGCGGCCGAGTCCGGGATGGAGTGGGTGGTGAAGGCGAGGTGGGCCTCGGCCCGGACGGACTCGTCCAGTTCGGCCAGGGAGGCGAGGACGCCCTCGACCATGGGGCGGACGAAGCCGGGGTGGTTGAAGTAGTGCCGGAGCTTGTCGACCCGGGGCAGCGGCAGCCCCTCCGACTCCAGCTCGGAGAGCGCGTCGGCGAGGTTCTCGCGGTACTGCCGGCAGCCGGAGTAGGAGGCGTACGCGCTGGTGGTGAGGACGGCGATGTGGCGCCGGCCGTCGGTGACCATCTCCCGCAGGGTGTCGGTGAGGTACGGCGCCCAGTTCCGGTTTCCCCAGTAGACCGGCAGGTCGAGGCCGGCCTCCGCGAAGTCCTCGCGCAGCGCGGCGAGCAGCGCGCGGTTCTGGTCGTTGATCGGGCTGACGCCGCCGAACAGGAAGTAGTGCTGCCCCACTTCCTTGAGCCGTTCCTTGGGAATGCCTCGGCCGCGGGTCACGTTCTCCAGGAACGGGACCACGTCGTCCGGGCCCTCGGGGCCGCCGAAGGAGAGCAGCAGGAGGGCGTCGTACGGGGCGGGATCGTGCTGATCGGACATGGCACCGATCCTCCCATCCTTCCCCTGCCTGCGGCGGGGAGGCCCCTCCTGACGTCCACGGCCCGGCCCGTCCGAAAATGCGGCTGCGGCACGCAGTTCAACACCGTAGGCTTTAGCTATTAATTACACGTGTTGAGTCGATGCCCGGAGATCCCCTTGCCCAGTCCCTACCGCGCGATCTTCGCGGCGCCCGGCACCAGATCCTTCTCGGTCGCCGGATTCATCGGCCGTATGCCGCTGTCCATGATGGGCATCGGCATCGTCACGATGATCTCCCAGGTCACCGGGCGGTACGGTCTCGCGGGCGCGCTCTCGGCGACCATGGCCATGTCCGCGGCCGTCCTCGGGCCGCAGGTCTCCCGGCTGGTCGACCGGTACGGCCAGCGCCGGGTGCTGCGCCCGGTCACCCTCGTCTCGCTCGTCGCGGCCGCCGGACTGCTGCTCTGCGTGCAGCAGAAGGCCCCGGACTGGACGTTGTTCGTCTTCACCGCCGTGATCGGCTGCGTGCCGAGCCTCGGCGCCATGACCCGGGCCCGCTGGGCGGCCATCTACCGGGGAGAGGCGCGTCGGCTGCACACCGCGTACTCGTGGGAGTCGATCGTCGACGAGGTGTGCTTCATCTTCGGCCCGATCATCTCCATCGGTCTGTCGACGATCTGGTTCCCCGAGGCGGGTCCGCTCTTCGCCGCCGTCTTCCTGGCCATCGGTGTCTTCTGGCTGACCTCCCTGCGGGCCACCGAGCCCGAGCCGCATCCGCACGACGGTCACTCGGGCGGTTCGGCGCTCCGCTCCCCCGGTCTGCAGGTCCTCACGCTCGCCTTCGTCGCCACCGGCGCGATCTTCGGCTCGATCGACGTGGTCACGGTCGCGTTCGCGGAGGAGCAGGGCCACAAGGCGGCGGCCAGCCTGGTCCTCGCGGTCTACGCGCTGGGCTCCTGCCTGGCCGGCGCGGTCTTCGGCCTGCTGCACCTCAAGGGGGAGCCGTCCCGCAGGTGGCTGCTGGGTGTCTGCGCGATGGCCGTGAGTATGATCCCCCTCCTACTGGCCGGGAACCTGCCGTTGCTGGCCGTGGCGCTCTTTGTCGCGGGCCTCTCCATCGCACCGACGATGGTGACCACGATGGCCCTCGTCGAAGCGCACGTACCGCGCACCAAACTGACCGAGGGCATGACCTGGACAGGGACCGGGCTCGCCGTCGGCGTGGCGCTCGGCTCCTCGGCCGCCGGCTGGGTGGTCGACGCGTCGGGTGCGGAGGCGGGGTACGTGGTGCCCGTCGTCTCGGGCGCGCTCGCGGTCGCGGTGGGTCTCCTGGGGTATCGCCGGCTGCGCAGGCCGGTGCCGACGCGGGAGGGGCAGCGTGAGCGGGCAGACGGAGCGGTGGACGAGCACAAGGGCGGCGAGCAGCCCGTGGCGTAACTGGGCCGGGAACGTCACCTCCCGTCCCGCGCGGGAGGTACGCCCGGCTTCGGCCGAGGAGCTGGCCGACGCCATCAGGACGGCCGCCGAGGACGGGCTGCGGGTGAAGACGGTCGGGACCGGCCACTCCTTCACCGCGATCGCCGCCACGGACGGCGTGCTGATCCGCCCGGACCTGCTGACGGGCATCCGGCGGATCGACCGCGAGGCGATGACCGTGACCGTGGAGTCCGGTACACCGCTCAAGCGGCTCAACGTGGCGCTGGCCCGCGAAGGCCTGTCGCTCACGAACATGGGCGACATCATGGAGCAGACGGTCGCCGGGGCCACCTCCACCGGCACGCACGGCACCGGACGTGACACCGCCTCGATCGCCGCGCAGATCCGTGAGCTGGAGCTCGCGACGGCGGACGGGCAGCTGCTGACCTGCTCCGAGAAGGAGAATCCGGAGCTCTTCGCCGCCGCCCGGATCGGGCTCGGCGCGCTCGGCGTGGTCACGGCGATCACCTTCGCGATCGAGCCGGTCTTCCTGCTGACCGCGCGCGAGGAGCCGATGACCTTCGACCAGGTCACCTCGGAGTTCGACGCGCTGCACGCGGAGAACGAGCACTTCGAGTTCTACTGGTTCCCGCACACGGACAGCTGCAACACCAAGCGCAACAACCGCAGCGCGGGCCCCGCCGCACCGCCCGGGCGGCTCAGCGCCTGGATCGACGACGAGTTGCTGTCGAACGGCGTCTTCCAGCTCGCGTGCTCGGTCGGCCGCGCGGTGCCGCCGGTGATCCCGTCGATCGCCAAGGTCTCCAGCCGCGCCCTGTCGGCCCGTACGTACACCGACATCCCGTACAAGGTCTTCACCTCGCCGCGCCGCGTGCGCTTCATGGAGATGGAGTACGCCCTGCCGCGCGAGGCGGCCATCGGCGCGCTGCGCGAGGTGAAGGCGATGATCGAGCGCTCGCCGCTGAAGGTGAGCTTCCCGGTGGAGGTGCGGACGGCGCCCGCGGACGACATCGCGCTCTCCACGGCCTCGGGGCGCGAGACCGCGTACATCGCGGTGCACCTCTACAAGGGCACGCCCCACCGCGCGTACTTCACCGCCGTGGAGCGCATCATGACCGCGCACGGTGGCCGACCGCACTGGGGCAAGGTGCACACGCGGGACGCGGCGTACTTCTCCGAGGTCTACCCGCGCTTCGCCGAGTTCACCGCGCTGCGCGACCGGCTCGACCCCGACCGGCTCTTCACCAACGACTATCTGCGCCGGGTACTGGGCGACTGACGGTCACTCGGCCGACGGTCACTCGGCGGGCGTCGCGGCCTCCGGGGCGCCCGCGCCGGTGGACGGGGTGTCCGTCGGGGGCGGCGTGGGCGTCGGGCCGGTGGGCGGCGGGGTCGGGGTGGAGGTCGGCGGCGGGGTCGGCGTGGGCGTCGGGTCGCCGTCGGCGGAACCCGAGGGCGTCGGTGTGGGGTCGGGGGTGCTCTTCCCGGTGCCGGGCGTCCCGTCGTCGGTGGGGGCGCCGCCGCCGTCCCTCTCCTGCCGCTGGTGCTGCTGTCGCTGCTGCGGCGTGGGCCCGCCGTCGGACGGCTGCTCGTTCGTCGCCTCGCCGCCGCGTCCGACGACCGAGCCGAAGGTCGTCGTCCCCTTGGTGCCGCTGAAGTCCTGATCGGAGATCAGTTCGTAGCTGGTGATGCCTCCCATGGCGACCAGGAAGACGAGCGCGGCACCGACGGCCGATCGCTTCCAGCCGCGGACCCGCGTGCCGTGCGTGGTCGCCTCGCCGAACTCCTCGTCGTACGGGGGTGCTGCGGGCCCGCCGACGGTCGTGAGCACCTGGGTGCGGTCCGGGGCCGCCTGGCCGGCCGGGGTCTTCGACGGCTCGGCGTGGACGGCGACCACCCGTATCTGCTCTCCCGTGCGCTTGAAGACGTGTTGGAAGAGCGAGCCGCCGCAGGTCGCGATGACACTGATCACACCGGCGCCCAGGATCGTGCCGTACACACCGAGCGTGGAGGCGAGCTTGGCCGCCACGACGGCGGCGACCGCGGAGCCCGAGACCTGAGCGACGCTCAGGTCGAGCTTCTTCTTCTCGCCATTCTTCTCCTGCTCCATACCCACAAGGGACAAATGGGCGAAGTGAATAGTTCCGTTTCGGGGTTTTCTGTGAAGAGCGCCACGTGCGGTCGGAGTTCACGGAGACTCAACTCCCGTACCTCCCGTGAAGTTGGGCGGCGCGCCGGTCCACCCAGGTGGCCCGAATGGAGTACTGTGGCGATCCCTGGGTCCGGACTCCCTCATGGGTACCGGGCCACGGGGAGGGGGCCGAACGTGGCACTCGAACCGGCGGCGCCGCGGCACCGCACGGTCGCCCACTGCGGAGCGTGACCGTCGGTCACTCTGCGTCGCAAAAGGGTAACCGTGCCATAACGGCGTTCCAGGGCCCATGCCCGACACGCCGGGCAACTCGGCAAGGTTGTGGCAGGCTGCACCCGGGCAGGCCACACTCGACTAGCGGAAGCAGCGACGCACGTGACGTCGGCAGGCACCACCCGGGAGGTCCCCATGCCCGAACTGCGTGTCGTGGCCGTCTCCAACGACGGCACACGACTGGTGCTGAAGGCTGCTGACAGCACGGAGTACACGCTTCCGATCGACGAGCGGCTGCGCGCCGCCGTGCGCAACGACCGCGCGCGGCTCGGTCAGATCGAGATCGAGGTGGAGAGCCACCTCCGCCCGCGGGACATCCAGGCACGGATACGTGCCGGTGCCTCCGCCGAGGAGGTCGCCCAGCTCGCCGGCATCCCCGTCGACCGCGTACGGCGCTTCGAGGGACCCGTGCTCGCGGAGCGGGCGTTCATGGCCGAGCGGGCCCGCAAGACGCCCGTGCGCCGCCCCGGCGAGAACACCGGACCGCAGCTCGGTGAGGCGGTGCAGGAGCGGCTGCTGCTGCGCGGCGCCGAGAAGGACACCGTGCAGTGGGACTCCTGGCGCCGTGACGACGGCACGTGGGAGGTGCTGCTCGTCTACCGCGTCGCGGGTGAGGTGCACACGGCGAGCTGGACGTACGACCCGCCCCGGCGGCTCGTCCAGGCCGTGGACGACGAGGCGCGCGCGCTGATCGGCGAGACGGACGACACCATCGCCGCCGCGCCGGAGCCGAGCTTCCCGTTCGTGCCCCGGATCGCCCGGCTGCCGCGCGACCGGCCGCTGGACCGTGCGCTCGACCGCCAGATGGAGCGTCCGGCGCCGGTTCCCGAACCGGAGGAGGAGCGGGACTCGCTGACCAGCCTGCTGGAGGCGGTGCCCAGTTTCCGCGGCGACATGGTCGTCCCGGACCGGAACACCGAGCCGTCCTCGGCCGAACCCGGCGAGGAGCCCGAGGCGGAGGAGCCCCCGGCTCCCGCGGCCTCGGCCGGCGCGGGCTCGGCCTACGCCGACGTCCTGATGCCCCGTGCGGTCTCGGGCCACCGCGACCGCCTGACGGGCACCACGGACCGCCAGGCCGAGGCGGACGGCGTCCGCCCGGGCCGCCGCGCGGCGGTCCCGAGCTGGGACGAGATCGTCTTCGGCACCCGAAGGAAGAAGCAGGACTGACACC